>JABWCA010000295.1 GCA_013359345.1 Ignavibacteriaceae bacterium | reverse complement strand
CCGTCTATGGGAGGCGTATCTGTATTAGTTTCGGGTTGAGAAACGGAGCCTGAGTTGTCGCTTTTATCAGTTTCGGGCTTATTATTGTTATTGCCGCCGGAGTTCCTGTTTGCCCCTTGATAAGTCTGTGTCTCAGAACTTACAGTACTGTTGTCATTTGCAGGTGTTCCGGAGGAAAAGTCTTTGCTTTTATTTGTTGTTGAAATAATGAAAATGAGACCAACCACAAAAAAGCCCAGTATCAGAAAAAGGGGTGTGTAATTTCGTCCTGTCTTACGTGTATCATAATTTACTGAAGATGCTTCCCGTGAGGAGGAAACCCGCGGAGTACTCAGATCAGTTTGGGCAGATGATGTTCTGGTTACGTCAGATGCTCCTTCGTTTTTTTGTCTGAATTTATGGCTGTTTTTTGTCAGAACTGAAAAAGCCTCATCAAGCTGCTGCAGTTTTACTCTGGCGGCATTTCTCTCTTCAGTTGAACTTGATGAAAGATCTGCAATTTGTTCATCTCTTAACTTAAGGTATCTCTTTTTTGCCTGATCAAAGGTTTTTGAAGTATCCGCACCAATAATTGAAACAGCATCGTAAAATGACAGAACCTCACCTCCGTTTGAATTGCTGCTTTCATCTCTGATATCCCCCGTCTCATTAATTATTTTTGTGAGCAGTTCAAGGATCTCGTCAACTGACATTCCTATTTTATTTCCCTCTTCAAACACGAGCTGTTTCTCTTCTGTCGTAAGAACCTTATCTGCAAGCGCGGTTTTAATTACAGGAATAAGAAGTTTTGCTCTGTCTGATCTGACTTTAGCAAAGTGTTGGTCAGTGTAACTTTCTCTCGAAGATTTATGCCTCAGTAATTCAAATGCCTCATCAAGATTTTCTCTGATTTCTTTAAGTGAATATCCGCCATGAGAATCTGAAAAATTAATGCCGGCACTTTCCCTTTCCCTCCATTTTTCAAGATACCCGCTGATTTCAGTATAGTGATTAGTCACAGTTTCATTGGTTATTTTATCATGCTGCTCAATGTCAAGGAAGAGGCGCTCAAAATAATTATCAGATTTAATAAGCTTCCAGTAAGGCCAGATATCATCACCGGGAATCCGGAGGTTTCCGGATCTTGTGATTTCTTTTATTCTGATCCGGGCGTTATCACCGGTTGAGTGTTTGCGCTCCGGGTTCTGATTCTCACTGGTAAGTTCAAAGTCATTGTTCATATTCATATCAGTACTCCCGTAATTATTTAGTAACTTCTCACTACTCTTAAACCGATGTAATCCACCCTTGTGACAGGATAAAAATCCCCGCGGTGAGAGACTCTCAGAAAATAGGATCCGTTATTCCAGCTCCCTCCTCTTGATACGCGATAAATGTTGGTGTTTGAAGAGTTGTTAAGTGTGCTGTAAGGATCATATGAAGGAGAATACCAATCCCAACACCACTCTCTTACATTTCCGCTCATATCATAAAGCCCTAATTCATTGGGCTTTCTTTTACCGACAGGGTGAGTTTCGCCTGCTGAATTCTTTTCATACCAGGCAATCTCACCGGATGAATTGCTCCCGCTGTAAAAAAAACCCCTGGATTTATTCCCTCCTCTGGCAGCATATTCCCATTCAGCCTCAGTAGGTAATCTGTAACCATTTCTTCCAATATCTGCTGTAATTCTTCCGTTACTGTTAATATACACGGGATCAAGTCCTTCAGAAAGACTCCTTTTATTGCAATAATTAATTGCATCAAACCAGCTTACATTTTCAACCGGCATATCTGGCCCGGTAAATGAAGAGTTGTTATAACCCATTATGCTCACCCATTCTGCCTGGGTGACCTCAGTTGCACTTATAAGAAAATCACTTACTGACGCAGTATGTAAAGGCAATTCGTCAGTTTCACAGTCACCGGAATTGTCAGATGTACAACCCATCTGGAATGTCCCGCCTTTTACTGATATCAAACCGGCGGGAAGTCTGTTACGACCGGAGCCCTGATTGTTCTCCTGAAAAACTGATTCATCCTGAATTACAGCTTCAGGGGTCTTTTTATCATTGCCTGCATTGGCTGCGATTAATATCACCGCAAGTATGGCAATTATGCCGAATCCGACCATCAAACCCTTTTTGTTCCCGTATTCTTTTGTCACCGGATTCCCTGAAGTAACATTTTGAGGAGAAGGGTTTACGCCCGGGAAATTGGTCTCAGAATGGGAAGGAGTTATAACAGGTGCCGGGGTTATAACGGGTAACGGGTTTTCAATTACCTGATTCTCATTTTGAATTTTTAACCTGTCCTGGTATTGGCTGATAACAGAAAATGCCTCGTCAAGTTTGTTTATTTCATTCCTCGTTTCAGACCTGACTTTCTCGGATTCTGAAGTTAATCCTGAAAGAAGGTCATCTCTCAGCAAGGAGTACCTGTGACGGATCTTCCCGATTGTGAATCCGGCATCAACCCCTAATACATGAAGAGCATTATTAAATGACAGCGAACTACCAGCATCAGAACTTTCATCTCTAATATCTCCGGATTCATTAATCACTCTCAACAGGAGAGATTCGGTTTCCTGAAAACTAAGTCCTGCCTTTATTCCCTCCTCAATAATGAGTTTTTTTTCCTCAGGACTTAAGACTTTATCTGCAAGCGCTGTTTTAATAATTATGGAAAGCCTTTCTTCAGCAGCTGACTTCAATTTTGACTTAAACTTTCTGTAGAGTTCATCCCTTGCTGATTTATTTCTGAGTTCATAATAAGCTTCATTCAGCAGATAGAGTAAATCACTGACCTGATTTCCTCCGTGAGATTCGGCAAAGCTGATCCCGGCACCTTCTCTTTCCCTCCATTTATCAAGATAACTTTTAATCTCATTGTAATGATTGGTGACAGTCTCATTTGATATAATATCCGTCTGTTCAATATCCAGAAAAAGTCGTTCAAAGAAGTTATCGGATTTTATAAGTTTCCAGTAGGGCCATACATCATCAACCGGGATCCTCAGATTCCCTGAATGTGTAATTTCTTTTAACATGATCTTTACACTCTGCCCGGCTGATGATCTGTTACTCCGGCTCTGATTCTCGCTGGTCAGTTCAAAGTCATGATTCATGAATTCTCCTGATCGAATTTTGGGTGGTATATACACCATGCATTATATATCTAAAGAAGAAAATTAAGTTCTTATTCATGGGATCATAAATTTTTAACGACTCTGAATCCTATATTTACATTATGCCCGTTTGGTCCGCGGTAGCCTCTGTTGGTGACCCTTAGTGATGAAGATGACCTTCCCCAGTTGCCTCCCCTTATGACTTTATAATTACCGCTGCCGGCCCCTCCGGGATTATCTTCAGTGGCAGCATTGTATTTTCCATACCAGTCCCAGCACCATTCCCAGACATTCCCGCTCATATCGTAAACACCGAGTCTGTTTGGGTTTTTCTGTGCTGCAGGATGTGTTGTACTCCCTGAATTTACATCGTACCAAGCAACCTCATCAGGATTGTTGCTGCCGCTGTATATAAAGTCATCCTTAAATTTGCCGCCCTTTGCCGCATATTCCCACTCAGCTTCGGTAGGAAGCCGGTATCCGTTTGCAGTCTGATCAAAATTCACAACCCACTTTAACTTATCATATATGCTTTTATTGTTGATATCGGTAATATCTTTCCTGATTGAGTATGCTGGAGTCAGTCCCTCTCTCAGACTCAGTTGATTGCAATATTCAATAGCATCATACCAGCTTACCCTTTCAACCGGAAGGTTTACATCACCCTGAATTTCAGACGGATTACTGCCCATAACATTCATCCATTCTTTCTGTGTAACTTCTGTTTTTCCGATCCAGAAGCTATTTAAAGTTACATTATGGGCCGGTTTTTCTGTCTCAAAGCAGTCCTGACCGGATGTACCCATACATCCCAAAACAAAATTTCCTCCTTCAACCAGAACAAAATCTTTATTGCTTTCAGGCTGATTAACGGGAGGCTGTATATTATCAGAATCTGCAGTTGTAGTATCGCCCGTTCCGGGGCTTACTAATAAGCCGGGATAAATAAAGAGTATCATAATAAGGAAACAAATACCCGTTATAGTAAATCCGGCAATGTATCTTTTTCTTCTGCGGCGGTAATATTCATTAATCTTTGGAGGATAGGGTTTAGAATCAGACGGTTGGTTGTATCCGGAGGATTTGTCTCCGTCCGCTTGAGATTGCTTTTCCTTTTCCAGTGAGGCAATTTTCTTCTGCATATCAGTAAGAATCTGCCTGGTTTCGGTTAATTCTGCATCTTCTCTCCGCTTTTGCCCCGCAGTCTCGTCAATGATACCGGGATTCTGTGCCTTATAATTTTCAATAAGTTCATCCACATCTTTT
>JABWCA010000294.1 GCA_013359345.1 Ignavibacteriaceae bacterium | reverse complement strand
TATTTCTTCAGCCTTTTTCTCTTTCTCCCGTTTATGCTCTATGTAATTGAAAAGAGCACGTCCCGCCTTCAGAAGAAATGTGCTGGTGAAAGAGTTGAAAATAAAAGCGGTGATTAAAACGGAGTAAAAAGTCTCGGCAATCCTGTCTTTATGTCCGAAAGAAAAATAAACGCTGAAGAGAATTACCGATAAAAAGCCGAGGGGCAGCAGAGAAAGATAATTTTTATCTTCCGTGTAAAACGGATTCATCTTTAATCTGTAATTAACAAAATTATTGAGGATAACCGCAAAAAAGCGTCCCGCAAGAAGGAGTGCAGCCGTGATATAGATGTAACTGCCCTGATCGGGTGAAAAGAGTATTCCCGCAAGCGTGTAAAAAGTTAAGACGCTCAGAGGTTCAACCGGCTTTAATGAGGCATAAACTTTTTCACCAAGCTTTTCATAGTTGTTCAGAATAAGGGCAGTCAGAAAGAGCACCGGATAAAAAAGAAAATCGAAATGCGTAGCAGTTACCGAAGTCACTATTATTATGATAAGAATAGAATTTCTGAAAATATCAAAATACTTGTCATGTATAAATTTCAAAAGTCTTGCAAGAAGAAACGCCGCGGCAAAAGCCAGACCGAAAAGAAGGAAGGGGATATAAGCTGTTTCTCGGGTGACTTTCTCAGTTCCCGGAATAAATAACGCCCCGGCCAGATATATCAGGGCACTCAGAAAAAGTATTATGAGATCTGTTGAAATTGTAGGTATCGGGATATCTGCTTCAAAGACTTCTTCAGAGTATTTAAATGTCTTAAAATAAAGCTCACCTGCAAATGATGAGAGTATCACTGAAATCAGCAGTATACTGATCACAAACACAGACGCCGGAAGATCACTGAACACCCCGACCGATGAAAGAACATAATATAATATAAAAAAGCTGATACCGCTGTTGATAAGGATAAATGTATAATATCTGAGATTTGCCCTGGTAAGCAGCGATTTAACGGGTCTTACAGCAATATTGCTTCCAAACACAACTGCCGCAAATCCGAAGAGTACATTAATCAGGTATTTATTTGAAATCAGGCTTTTTATATCAAGAAGATCAACATTTTCTATTACAGGCTTATATGTGCTGAGCACACTTATCAGGACGCCGGTAAGAATATAACCCGTGATTTTAGGAAGGCGGAACAGCATGGCAATATCACCTGCAAGCGATGCCATGATAAGTATCACTGCAATGCTTGTGAAAAATCTGATATCAAACAGGCGGATATCTGTATGGACATCATAAGGCAGAACCACAAAGGTGCCAAGCACCAGAGCCAGAGCGAATATCTTTTTAAGGAAACTAGCCATTATTCATACCTTCTATATCACCGTTTTCAACCATTGCACGTTTTGCAAGCCGGTAATAGTACACCGAAGTGATTGTGAATACAATAAGTGAAGCGGTGTAAAGATACTGCTCATATGGCAGATTGAACTGTATTATCATTTCAAGAAGCACGGCAATGTAAATAAGATCCGGTTCAATCATAGGGTTAAGATTGTTCTTCATATACACCGAAAACTCATTTTCATCGCTGTGATTTATGAGAAGAACTATTTTCTTGGCAAGATATTTCAGCACAAAGAGAGATGCTATAACTATTATAACCATCAAAGGATTAACCAGCTGGAAATAGAGCCCCGCAATGAACAGAAGCGCATATGCAATTGCAGTCTCATATTTCATGAAATTGCCTTTAATATATGCTCCCACCGATGAATAGTTGCCTGCAATCATCCCTATAATGAATGCTCCGGTGATTACCGAAAAGTTCAGCCTGAGACTGATAGTCACGGAGAGTACGATTGAAACCACAGTAAAAAGATATATTATGTTTGATTCTTTCCTTTTATCAACCATAAGGAGATACAGAAAGGCATTCACCACAAGCACTGCCAGGTTTGCGAAGAACCACTCAACGGGTCTTAAGTAACTGTTGGTTTCAAAGAAATTGTAGTAAAAAACAAATATCAGCGAAAATAATACAATAATGAGGAGAGAATTCAGAGTGCCGTAACTTATATAGGCAGATGCGAATGAACTTCTTTTTTCATTTGCGGGGAGTATGCTTTCAAAAGAGCCGCTTGTTGATGAAAATATAAGAAGTGATGCGCATACAGATAATATTACAAATTCGGCAGTGTATGCTGAATTGAAAAGACCTGCTGAGTATATCAGGAAAAATATGGCTGCAGTGCCTGCAATAACAGATACTGAAAGATCAATAAATGAGATTTTAATGACTTTTGTATCAGGCTTTACAACTTCACTTATATTGTATTTCAAACCTTTTACAAAGGCAAAAACTGCAATAAAGAATAAAGCGAGGGGATTAATTATCTCATTCAGCGAGGTAAAACGGAGAGTCTCACGAATTTCACTGCCCGTAGTCTGGGTAATGATTGAGGGACTGAAAAAGATGCCCAGAAGAAGTGCTTCAAATCCGCGGATCAGCCTGTCCTCAAATAATTTCCGGAGAAAAATCTTGTACAGGATGTATAATATTATTCCGCTTAACGGAAAGATGAATATGGACATAAAATTGTTAAATAAATAACAAACAATTATTAAAGGAACAAAAATAATAGCTCATTTCAAAATTTTCACTACTCCGAGCGCAATATCATCACTCTGGCGCGCACCTGCTGTGAATGTTCTGATATCTTTAACAAGTTCTTCAACTATGGTTTTTGATGCGTTGCCGCGCGAACCGTTAATGAACCTGATGAGATTCTCCTCACCGTAAAGCATGAATGAGGGGTTAGCGGCCTCTGTAACACCGTCGCTGTAGAACAAAAGGAGATCATCTCTCTCAAGCCTTACACTTTCAGAAACATATTCAATATCCATGATGCCCAGGAACATGCCGCCAGTTCTGAGGTGAACAGGATCGGGGTCTCCTTTTTTGAAAATCATTGGCGGGTTATGCCCCATGTTAATGCTTGTGAGTATTTTTGTGCTGTGATCAAGAATACCCAGCCATGCAGTGGCAAACTTTTCTCCTGTAATAATATCCATAAGCACCCTGTTAAGCACCTTGGTTAGTTTTACGGGGTCAAGAGAACCGTTTTCAAGTTTAAGAAAGGTATGCAGAGCCGCGTCAAGTGTTGAAACAATCAGTGATGCAGGTATACCTTTGCCTGAAACATCCGCAATAAAGAAGAGAGTTTTATTACCGGGCAATCTGTTTACCGAGTAATAATCTCCTCCCACTTCCATTGCCGGAATCACAGTGGCAGAAATATCCAGATCATCAAACTCAGGCAGATGGTGGGGGAGCAGATTCTGCTGTATTTCCCTGGCTGTTTCAAGTTCTTTTTTTATCGACTCATTTTTAATTTTTGCATCGAGAAGTCTTGCGTTTTCAATGGCTACCGCACACTGTCCGGCAAGTGTTTCCAGAATATGGAGATCAGCATCCAAAAAAATTTCTCCGTTCTTTTTATTAATCACCGAAAGGACACCAAGCAGGGTATCCCGTCTGACAAGCGGAACACAAATCATTGATTTGGTACGAAAGTTGGAAAGTTTATCATAAAAAGGATTAAAACGGGGGTCAGAATAGCAGTCATTCACAATAAGAGGTTTTTTGTGCTGAGCCACCCAGCCGGCAATTCCGGAACCGATTTCAACTGTATATTCTTTGATTATGTTCTCGGCCTCACCCTGCACAACATGAAAATGAAGTCTGCCGTCTTCTTCTGAATAAAGGAGGAACGATGATGCCTCGGCATCCATCACAAGCTGACTGCTGTGCATAATTTCATCAAGCAGCACCTGCAATGGTTTACTCTCCGATATCTTGAGAGATATCTCATGAAGAAAATCAACACGCTTTAAATAATCAGATAAATCTTTTCCGGTTTCCGTCATCCAGATTGTCAGTAATTACAATATGATCCGTTCAGAATACGTTTTAATTTTTCTGAATGAATTAAGTTGTTTACGATAATGTTCGGTTAATTAAGGTCTGTTTAATAAATTTCTTTAAGAAAATCAGATTAATGTAATACATTTTTGAGATAATCTAATAGAAATTTTCAAAGTATGAATTGCGGTTCAATTAAAATAAATGACTTTTAATATCAAAAAGTTATTATTACAATCTTATTTTGTTATTTTATATGTAACAGCGGATTTACCGGCCCCCGGAAGTGCGGGGAACGGAATCCGGTTTGAAAATTAACCTTTAATTGTTTTATTAGCGCCTTAAATAAATTGAATTCCGGAGAATATCATCAGTCAGAATCATCATAATCACGATCACGGGCATGGTTCGCGCTCCGGGTCGGATGTTCTTGCGGGGGCCCTGCGCCGCCCACCATGGCCGCGGCCGCGGCCGCGTTGACCGC
>JABWCA010000293.1 GCA_013359345.1 Ignavibacteriaceae bacterium | reverse complement strand
ATCCATCGAAATCAGTTATTTGTATCCCCACCCATCCGGGTGGGCTAATTAAAAAAGCTGATCACTACTATAATATCTGATTAATTCCCTGACTTCAAACCCTGTATAACTTTTAATTAGTCCTTCGTTCCAGTAATTATTTTCAGTTTCATGAAAGTTTTTACAAATGCCGACTTTTACAGGATTCATCAGAATATAATGAATGGTCCTGCACATATGCTCATCAGATCTGATTACCACATCATAATACTCTCTCATCCAGAGATTTCCCTTACTTTTTTCAACCTCATTAATCTTTTTACCTGTGAATCCTTTAACATTGTGGATATAATCAGGCAGGTTTAAAACCTTTCCGTTAAACAAGGGTGCTCCCTGAGGGAACATAATAAGAAGATGAACATGATTTCTCATTATTGTAAAGCAAAACACTCTTACCACGTCATCAGGATAGTAGAGAATTGATTGTTTTATCAGAGTTGAACTGGCATAATTTGCAAGATTGATCCCTTCATCATTATTCGAGTCGCAATATGAATCCAGCAAGTAAAAGTACTTTTTGTTTAACTCTTTTAATGAAGCATTACGAATTGAAGGATCATATTTTTCAATCTCACGTTTTTCTTTCTGATATCTGTTTGAAACTTCGGCATTCAGTTCCGGACTTAATGAATCCTTTGTTCTGAATGTTACAAATATCGGAACTCCTGTTGGATAATAATGAGGAAGATATCTTTGGTGCGATTCCATAAATTTTATTTAGTAGCAGATTTGGAGTTTAAGCATTTTTATGATTGATGAAATTACCAGCCGGATGGCTGGTGATACAAAGAAAGCTGCGCTTTTTGTCAGGATGCACGGGGTTTATTTCTCTGTCGGTCAGATAGCCCCCCTCACTCTCCTTCCAGCTTTTTCACTTTCTCTTCAAGCTCTGCTATGCGCCTGGCGTATTCTGCGAGGTTTCTGATGTGGGCTTCTGTCTTGCGGCCTTCTTTGAGGTTTTTGGCGGGATAACCCCAGTAGATACCGGGTTCTTTGATTGATTTGGATACCCCCGACTGCGCTGCTATTATCACTCCGTCTGAGATTTCTATGTGATCAACAAAACCGACCTGCCCCGCAACAATGCAGTTATCACCTATTACGGTGCTGCCTGAAATGCCTGTCTGCGCGGAAATTGCAGTTTTGCTTCCCACTTCAACGTTATGTGCTATCTGAACCAGATTGTCTATCTTGGTGCCTGATCTGATAATGGTTGATCCCAGTGCGGCACGGTCGATTGTGGCGTTACAGCCAATTTCAACATAATCTTCAAGTACAACATTGCCAACCTGCGGCACTTTCTGGTAATTGCCTGATGAATCACGCACATACCCGAAACCGTCACCGCCGATAACGGCACCTGAATGGATTATGACATTATTGCCGATAACACACTCTTCACGAAGTGTCACATTAGGGAAAATTACTGTGCCGTTCCCGATCTGGCAGTCTTCAAGTATCACTGCATTATGGAAAATCTTACAGTTATTGCCAATCCTGACACCATCTGAGATCACAACATTTTCACCGACGGCACAGTTTTCACCAACCACTGCTCCGGGATGAATTTTTGCGCTTGATGCAATTCCCTCAAGCCGGTAACCCTTATAAAACAGGGTGGTCACAACTTTCTGAAATGATTTTTCGGGCTGGGGGGCAAGAAGGTAAGTTATATCTTCACGTGTTCTGTTAAAATCAGGTTTGACAATTATTGCAGAAGCTTTGCATGCTTCAAAATATTTTTCATACGAGGGGTTATAAAGGTAGGTGAGGGATCCGGTATCAGCATCAGAAATTTTTGCAATACTGTTAATTATCAGGTTCTCATCGCCGATGATTTCTGCACCGACGAGTTTTGCGATTTCTGAAACTGATACCGTCATAATCCTCTTCTATTTCATTTTTTCTATAACTTTGGCTGTTACATCATACTCTTCTTTCGCAAAGAGTATCAGAACTCCGCCGCTTCTGTCAAGAACAAAGTCAAGATTTTCCTGCTTGGCAACATCCTGAATCACATTAAAGAGTTTATTGTGAATCGGTTTCATCAGTTCTTCCTGTTTCTGAAACAGCTCTCCTGATGTGCCAAACTTTTTCTCTCTGAACGCAATTATTTCTTTTTCGAGTTTTGTGAGTTCTTCCTCAACTTCGGCTCTTGTCTGATCCGACATTATGAGTTTTCTCTTCTCATAATCGTCATATTTGGATTTGAGCTCATTCTGCATTCTGTTGAGGTCACCCTGCCACTCTGAAATCAGCTGATCAAGCTGACTGCGCACATCCTGAGCATCGGGGAGATCTTTAAGAATGGCATCTGTATCAACATAGCCTATCTTAAGCTGGGCATAACTGCTGCCTGAAAAAAGCAGCAGTATAATTGCCGCTGTGAAAATTGTTTTTTTCATCTGAGTACTTGTTATTTGTTACCTTTTTTCAGACGTATTAAAACTTCATAAGTTATGTCGAGATTTGCATCTGCAAAAACCACGATTGCATCGCTTGATCTGTCGAGAACCATGTTCATGCCTTCTTCTTTGGCAATGACATCAACCATGGCGTAAACTTTATCTTTGATCGGTTTGAAAAGATCTGACTGCTTCTGGAGGAGTTCATCTCTTCTCTGTGCCTGTAAATCTTCGATGTATTTATTCTGGTTTACAAGTTTAACCTGAAGATCATTTTTCTGTTTTTCAGGCATGTTTCCCTGCTGTTTCTGGAACTGGGCAACCTGATCCTGGAGGTCTTTCACGAGTGAATCAAGCTCTGCCTTGTAAGTCTTTTCAAGAGCTTTGAGCTGACCATCTGCCTGAATTGCTTCCGGGAATTCCTGGAGAATCTTATCAAGATTAACGTAACCTACTTTTGTACCCGTTGCGGCAGGAGGATTGGTCTGGGCACTTACTATAACACTGAATAAAAATATGATTGATAAAAGAGCTGTTCTCTTCACTATAACCTCTGAAATTAATTAATTACTAAAGTCCTCTTCCGAACTGGAAGTGAAATTGCCATTTAGGATCTGTACCGTCCACATCTTTGCGGTCAAATCCGTACCCGAGGTCAAATCCTATCAGACCTATGGGATTTATAAGAATTCTTGCACCAAATCCTGCCGATCTCCTCAGACTGAAGAAATCTGCAGTCTGGATTCCTTCAAAAACATTTCCTGCTTCAGCAAATGCAAGAACGTATAACGGTATCGGGTCAAGAGCCACAGCAAACCTTAGTTCTGCCGTGTACTTGAGTGATACGCGTCCGCCGATAATATCACCGTTAGCCTGGCGCGGGCCAACTGTACGGTCATCATAACCTCTGAGTGGCACGGTGGCAATCACCAGACCGCTGCCGCCCATATAGAATAACTCGAAAGGCTGTATAGCCGTTCCCTTTACAAGCTCATCAATGTATCCGATATCGCTTGAGAGATAAAGAGCAAATTTGTTGCTGTTGAAAATTCTCTTGTACCACTCGGTATTGAAACTCAGTTTAAGGAAGTCAACATCTCCCGGGAGGAACGGTCCGCCTGAAAGTTCCGCACTCAGTGTGAGCGATGAACCTCTGGAGGGGAAAATGGGATTATCAACATCTCTTCTGCTTATAGTGGCACCGAGTGTAAATTGTTCCGACTGCCCTTCCCTGTAGAAGCCGCCGCCATCAATCACATCGTTGTTCTGATATCTGAACGTACCCTGCAGATAGAAGTAATCATCAGGCCATTTGAGTCTGCGTCCCACCTTTAAAGTACCGCCGGTCTGCGAAAGGTCATAAATGTAACGCTGCCTGGTGGAGAAAAAGTCAAAACCTACCAGAGTTGGGGTATCCATGAACCAGGGTTCGGTAAATCCTAACGAAAACGTTCTGTAGAGATTACCCACACCGAACTGCCAGTTGAAATTAAGCACCTGGCCGCCGCCCAGTGAGAACGGCTCCAGTATCGAAAAATTGGTGAGAGTGACGCCTATGGCACCGCTGAAACCGAAACTGCCGCTGTAACCAATAGAGGCATTCAGATAATCGGAAGATTTTTCTTCAACTTTGAAAGCAATGTTTACAGTGCTGTCATTATCAAGGTTGTAATCAACACCCTCCTGATATAACTTCTCAACGTTGAAATACTGGAGGTTGGCAAGCTGCTGAAGGCTTCTGATCATTGCAGCCTTGTTAAAGAAATCGCCGGGTACGGTGTATAGCTCGCGCCTGATTACCTTGTCTTTTGTTTTATCGTTACCGTTAACGGTTACTTTCCCGACCTTGAACTGGTTATTTTCAATTACCTTAATGTTTATATCAACCGAATCTTCAGCCACTCTCTTTTCCTTCACATCCATGTTAAAGGTGAGATAGCCGTTATCAAGATACAGT
>JABWCA010000292.1 GCA_013359345.1 Ignavibacteriaceae bacterium | reverse complement strand
TGAATAGAACCTTGAAGGTTGTCGCCGTTGGTTTTTGTTACAAAGACGGAATGACGGGTGCTCACAACCCCGGATGTCTTACCTGAACACAGCAAAAAAATTGAAAGAGCAAGAACCCTGCATCACGACATCCGGGGTTTTAAACGGGTGACTGTTAAAACGGAGTGTTCAGGGCCGGATAAATTATGGTATCCGCAGAGACGCAATGCCAGCGTTCCACTTCACACAATTTCACCGCCGCCCATCCTCTTTTGCCATTTGATTCAGTCTCACTGGAAAGAAGACAGATTAAGGGAGTCTTCATTTTGAGTGTCAGATTCCTGTACAGAAGCCAGTGCAGGAATTTTAGCTTTGCAGAATACCACGGTTTTAAAGAACTTAAACGGATATTTTTTATATTGGAGATAAATTTTTGGTGAGAATTGCAGGGGAAATCCCATTCTCATGATAAAATTCACCTGATCAGTTAAGATATCAGGCCTGATCAGAAGAGGTTGATAAACAGAATAAATGCCGGCGAGATCACTTTTACAGGCAAAATTTTAATTTTTCAACACGGTTTTTGTTTAATAAAGTGCTGAGCCGTGAAGTTAATTTTTATTAAGAAATGAACTGACAAAAGGTAAAAATAAAATTCCTGCAGATTCGTAAATGTGTTTCCTGTAATTTATGAGAAAAACAATGTTTAAGTTATTGTTTGCTTTCTTTTTAATGATTAGCTCATCGACCCATGCCGGGTCGGTTGAAAGTATTGCTGATAGTCTGATAAAAAAAGCATCAGCAGCAGAAAGCATTGAAGAAAAAGTTCAGATAAACACGGCCATTATAGGCAGAATATATCATTCAGAGTATAATCAGGGAAAACTTCTCGCAGAACTGTTGCTGGAAAAGTCAGACCGAAGCGAAACACGTCTGCTGCACGGTTATCTGCTTATCCACACTTACCGTTTTAATTCATACCAGACCGGAATATCAAATCTGAACATAGCAGAAAGTATTGCGCATCAGCTTGATAATGAAGATTTGCTTTCAGCATGTTACACCTTTAAGGCAATCGTTTTCAGGGATAATTCAATGCCCGATTCTGCAATGACTTATGCCCTGATGGCAAGAGATATTTTTGAGAAAAATAATAAAAAGGGTGAACTTATTCACAACCTGCAGATGATAGGGGATATGCATTATTATGCCGGCGAGTATGATGAAGCAGAAAAGATGTACATCAGGGTGCAAAGAGAACAACCTGATTTTGACCGTTCTTTTAATTACAGAATAATTATGAATAATCTGGGACTTATTAAAACAAAACAGAGAAAATACGATGAAGCCGAAAATTATTTTTTTAATTCGCTGAGACATCTCTCACGTCCTGAGATGACCTACATTGATTCATCAGGTCTCCCCTATATTTACAGAAAACTTATGGAGCTTAACATACTCCGCAAAAGATATGATCAGGCAGAAAAATATTTTACAGACGGTGTAGCCCTGGTGAAAAGATTCACACAGGAAATTGAGCTTCCGGGATTCTATATCGGAAAAGCGGAATTGCTTTATGTCCGGAAAAATTCAGATTCTGCGCTGGCTGCACTCAGATTTGCTGAAGAACTTGAAAGCAGATACCCTGATATTCAGCACCGTTCAAATATAAGCAGACTTTATGCGGATGTATATCTTTCACTGCAAAACTATAAAGAGGCCAGCGCATATCTTGCAAAGCATCTTGTGGCAAAGGGGACTATTGATTCACTTAATAACAGAGCAAAATTACTCCATATGTATGCGCAGCACAATTACAACACCGCTCTCAGAAGAGCTGAAAATCTAAGAACTGAAAGGAATCTTTCAATAGCGGTTGCCATTCTAATTTTAATGGGACTGGTTGTTAATTCCTATTACTACTTCAGGATCAGAAAGAAAAATCGTCTCCTGATGGAAAAAAATCTGAAGCTTGCTTATTTAAAAGAACCCATGATCAATTCCTTAAAGATTCAGAAACAGGCTTTAAATACGGATAATATAACCGGTACTGAAGAGAAACCGGATACTGAGAAGAGGTTAAAAGAACCGGGAGAAGAACTTGTTAACAGAATTTTATCTGACCTGGATAAACTCATATATCAGGATAAAGTCTATCTGGATCCTAATATCACACTCGGAGAACTGGCAGAAAGACTTTCCACAAACAGGAATTATCTTCTGAGGGCAATACAGAAAAAATTCAATGTAAATTTTGTTGAGTTCATGAATGATTTCAGAGTAAAAGAAGCAATAAAAATTATGAACTCTGAGAAGGGGCAACTCCTGACAATTGAGGGAATTGCAGCAGATTCAGGATTCAGCAACAGAGTAACTTTTGCAAAGGTTTTTCGTGATTCAACAGGGGTTTCACCTTCCTACTTTATGAAGAATCTCGAAAATACCCGTGCTGAAATAATGGTCTGAAACAGAAAAGAAATAACGGAGAATTAAGAAGAAAACAATTTTCATCAGATTGTTTTTTAATCCGAATCCGGTAAAAAACCCGGACGGCATCCTGTAAGTCCGCCGCCCGGATTGGTTATTCTGGTTAGATTGATTTATTTTACCAGTGTCATTTTTTTAGTGAGAACAATGTTCCCCTGTGTAAGTCTGTAGAAATAAATACCTGAAGTAAAGCCCGAAGCATCAAAACTGACCAGGTATTGCCGGCCCGGAAGGGCGTTCTGATTAAACAATTCAGCCACCTGCTCGCCTGAAGCAGAGAAAATACTGAGTTTTGTGAGACCCTCTCCGGCAACTGTGAAGCTGATCTGAGTTGACGGGTTGAACGGATTCGGATAATTCTGAGACAATAAGAATTCTGAAGGGACGCTGAAATCAACTTCTATTTCAGAGCTGTACTCAAACCTTCCGTCATGATCAATCTGTTTGAGTCTGTAGTAAGAAATACCTCTGAGGGGTTGAGGATCTGAGAATGAGTAAGATCTTGCTTCCGTAGTTGTACCAAACCCTTTCACAAATCCTATTTTTTCCCATCTCATTTCTCCCGAAGCTGAGAGTGTGTTTCCCGCACGTTCAATTTCAAATCCGTAATTATTTGTTTCAGTGGCTGTTACCCAGTTTAGCAGTATCCGGTTCTCATCCTGTCTGAACCCGAAAGAAGTAAGTTCAACAGGAACAACTCCTGCTATATGATACCGGGCAAGCGCAAAATTAACCTTTCCGCTTACAGTTGCAGAGCCGGTTACCACAAGTTTTCCGTCAGGGGCAATCGTAAGATGACGTGATACATCTTTGGCGAAATTAAAGTTGGTGGTTACTAAACCGGCAGTGCCAAAAGATGTATCAGGTGATCCGTCATGATTGTAAGCAAGTATGGTAAAGTCGGATCCCACACTGTTATCTGAGAAAACACCAACATAAATTTTGCCGACCGAAGAAGAAGCAACAGCATAACCATGATCGTTTGCCATTGTAACCGGTGTAACAACTGTTCCGTTGTTGCCAAAAGTATTGTCAAGAGTGCCGTTTGAATTAAAACGGGCAAGTAAACTTTCCATACTGCTGCTGCCTGAATTTGAAAACCCGGCGGTTAAGATTTTTCCGTCAGGAAGCACCTTCATTGCCCAGCCAAAATCCACACTTCCGGCCAGATCTATTGTGCCTACTCCGTTAGTGCCAAACCCTGAGTCAAGAGTACCGTTTGAGTTAAATCGGGCGAGAGCAAGTAATTGATTACCACTTGAAACCCGGACATCACCCACAGCAAGAATTTTGCCATCAGGTAAAATTTCGAGGTCGTAGATACCGTTATCATCGTGCACTGATGCAACAATCTGAGACAGATTAGTTGCAGCAAAGCCGTTTGTGCCAAATGATGAATCAATGACACCATCACTTTTGAATCTTAAAAGCAGAAAATTTGCCTTGGGCGTGGGGGTCGGGTTTCTGTAAAAACCACCCATCACTATTTTACCATCGTTCTGAACTTTGAGTGCCAAAGCGATATTTTCGGTATTTGAGTACTGGATTTTCACACGTCCTGAATCACCAAATGACAAATCCCGGGTTCCGTTACTGTTTAGTTTAAGTATTGCAAATCCCGAAAGATTAGTGCCATCCTTATATTCACAGCCAATGAGAATTTTGTTATCGGGGAGAATCACAGCCTCCCATCCGAAGCTGAACTGAGCACCGGCACTATATGTGGTTATGCCGTTGGTCCCGAATGAATTATCAAGTGTGCCGTTTTCATTATACCTTACAACCGCAACACTTCTGATGCTGTTTGATGTGCTGTATCCGGTCGCAATTATCTTGCCGTCAGACTGCACAGTCGAAAAATAAATTTCATCAGCACCTGTACCGATACCGGAAACAACTTTACCGGTATTATTGAAAGTAAGGTCAAGGTCGCCGT
>JABWCA010000291.1 GCA_013359345.1 Ignavibacteriaceae bacterium | reverse complement strand
GTAACGTTTCCGCCGTCATCAAATGAAGCTGATGACCATGTGGGAGGTGTTAAGGTATCAACAGTCTGGAAATCAACTGTCTTGAAGAGCTTAATTGAAGCATCTGTCTGGTTGTCTGATGCCCAGAGAGCAACGTTAGCACTTGCAAATGTGGGAACCTGTGATGAGAAAAGAACAACAGGATCTGTTAAGATACCGGCAACGGGGGTTCCTGCACCAATTGATGCATCAGCACCGTAACCAACACCACCGAATGCACCTGATACGAGTTCAGGCCATGAGAACACAGGAAGTGTACCCTGTGATGTGCTGGGGTAGATAGTCATTGAAGGATATCTGCCTGCCTGAGCCTGAGCACCGTTTACTGCGGGCAGAACTCTTGTCCAGGTAACTCCGTCGGTTGAATAATTGTAAACCATTGATCCTGAGCTTGATGCGTATGTGGTTCTTGCTCTGTGAAGAACTGCAACTGTACCTGTAGCAGGATCAACTGCCAGTGGGTTTAATGCGCCGATTGCAGGGCCGAATGTATTCTGCATGGTATCTACTGCAACCCATGAAGCTGCTGCAGGGCCGTAAGTCGGCACTCCGCCTGTTAATGGAGCTGATAACGTAACGTTAGCAGGTTCGCTTTTAAGCGGAGCCTTTTTTGCGTGCTGAGCGTTTAATGATACAACCATTAATGCCAGCACCAATAAAGCGAGTGATTTTTTGAGCATAAATATACTCCCGTTATTGGTTAATGTATTTGTAGTTAATTAGAAATTCTCTTTTTATTTAATGATAACTCATGAAATAAAATGAAAATAATCTGTGATTTATTTTCTTTCTTATCAAAAATTCCGGTAAAGGAATTATTATGAGAATGCAGCGCTACTAAATTATGACTAATAAAAAGAATTTGCAAACAAAAAACTTTTAATGCTTAATAATTTCTTAACAGACAACAGGTCTTAATGAAAAAATTAAGAATTAAAGGTATGATTCAAACAATTTCCGCTTAAAAATCCATTCAATTATAAATGCGGGGTTAATTTCTGCACTATAAGGTTTTTTGAGACTGCACCGATGATCTGATCAACTACTTTGCCATTTTTGAATACCAGCAGTGTGGGAATGCTGCGCACTCCGTATTTCATTGAGGTATTGGGGTTGTTATCGACATCAAGCTTTCCTACTTTAAGCTTACCATCATAATCTTTAGCAAGTTCTTCCACCACAGGTGCAATCATTCTGCATGGTCCGCACCACACAGCCCAAAAGTCAATTAAAACAGGTTTATCTGAGTTTATTACTTCAGTTTCAAAATTTCCGTCTGTAATTTCTAAAGGTTTCATCCTTATTATTCCGTGTTTAATTTTTATAAGTTACTGTTCTGACCCACATAATTCACAATATCTTCACCGCCATCAACATGCACAAGACCGCCGTTTATCCATTCACCGCCATCCTGACATAATAATGATATAACTTTAGCAACATCCTCAGGGGTTGTGAGTCTGCCGCGGGGATTTTTTCTTCTGGCAACATCAATCATATCAACAGAACCGGGAATCTTTCTGAGTGCCGGGGTATCGGTAACGCCTGCCATTATTGAAGTGCATGAAACTTCAAGGGGGCCAAGCTCAACCGCGAGCTGCCTTATGTGTGATTCAATTGCAGCCTTTGCTGCCGAAACCGCACCGTAATAAGGAATTGCGGCATGTGAACCCGAACTGGTAAGGGCAAATATTCTTGCTTTGCGGGCAAGAAAACCTCTTTCAACCAGGGCCTGAGTCCAGTAAACTAATGAATGCGCCATGACATCAAGTGTCATTTCCATCTGCGCTTTGGTTAATGATTTATCTTCTGTAAAAGAAACGAATGGTTTTAAAGTACCGAAAGCAAGCGAGTGAAGGAGTACTTTAATCTGGGGTTTACCTGAAGGATGTTTATCAAGATCATCAAGAATCTCATCCCTTTTATCGAGATCTGCAGCGTTTACATTATAGAACCTTGCCTCGCGACCCAGTGCTCTTATTTCACTGATGATTTTTTCTGCGTTTGGCATGGTTGCTGCACGGTCAAAGTGAACGCCTATGACGTTATATCCGTCCTGGGCAAGTCTTAAGGCGGTTGCACCTCCGAAACCTGATGACGCTCCTAACACCAGTGCATATTCAACGCTGTTCTGATTACCTGACATTATTCAAAGATTCCTTCCGATAGAATTTTTAATTTGAACTCCGAAAATACTAATTTGATTTATTTAATACAAATCAAAAAAAGCCGTGAAAATTTCAGGGAACCCGCAACTCCCTGCACGGCAGTACTTCCGCCTTACCTCCCGGAAGAACCGGTTCAGTGAGCAATCAGGCCGGCCTCACTGAATCCGGAGTGCTATATACTAAATTTTTCACCCCAAGTCAACTCATTTTGAAAAGTGATAAATTTTTGCACTTTTGCCTTACTGCTTGCCCGGCACAAGAAAAAGATGATCCTCACCAAATATCCCGGCTATCTTATCAATCGCCGTGCTGTTTACATCAACGTTATATTTTCTTGAGATAAATTTTCTCACTCTCATATACCCCTCCTCCTCAGGTTCAAGCAGCTCAATCATAAGAGGCACCCCGCCGTTACCGGCCGATACATACTGCTTCAGCTTTTCAAGATTATTAATAACATTGTTATCATTTTCAACCGAGATGCGCAGAAATTTAACAAGATTCTTTCTTGCGGTGTTTAACGGGATTGCCTCATCTGCCATGATTTTAACAACATCACCCGTGGGTTCAGCCTTGCCGCTTAATATTACGGGGTTTTCAGGCGTAACAACGTTATAATATTTTTCGTATACCGAGGCAAACATCATACATTCAAATGTGCCCCGCAACCCGTTTAGAGCAAAGATTGCCATCCTGTTCCCCTTTTTATCCATCCTCGTTTCAAGATTGTTTATTATGCCGCATACTCTTATGTTATCCATTCCCGTTTCGGCAATGTCTTCAATATGTTCAATGTTTGAGAAAGATCTGTCTTCAAGTTCATACTGGTGCATCGGGTGGCCCGACATATAAAAGCCCATCACCTCGCGCTCGTTTTTCAGATTCTCTTCCCTTGACCAGTCATCAAAAGCAGCAAGCTCAGGTTTTGTAACGCTGTTTTCATCGAATGAATCCCCGAACAGTCCGCCCGCCATTGATTCAACCGCATCCCTCACTTTTGAGCCGTAATTAATCAGCATTTCAATGTTATTAAAGAGCTCTTTCCTGTTTCGGTAAAGTCCTGAAAAGGCACCGGCAAGCACAAGTCCCTCAAGCGCTCTTTTGTTGACAATTCTGAGATCAACCTTATAAACAAACTCAAAGATATCTTTGAAATCTCTCCCGAGCTCTTTCCGCGCCCTGATAATCTCTTCAACTGCACCAACCCCCACATTCTTGATTGCAGAGAGTCCGAACCTGATCCTCCCCTTTTCAACCTTAAAATACACGGTGGGGCTGTTAACATCGGGGGTGAGAACCTTTATGCCGAATTTCCTGCAGTCTTCAAGGAAGAGGGCAACTTTATCAAGGTCATTAACTTCATGAGTAAGGTTAGCAGCTATAAACTCTTCTGTGAAATGTGCCTTAAGATAAGCAGTCTGATACGCCAGATATGAATAGGCCACCGAGTGCGATTTGTTAAATCCGTAATTGGCGAACTGCTCAATAAGATCAAACATCTTCACTGCAACATCACGCGGTATTGACCTGGCAACGGATCCCTCAATGAATTTATCTTTCTGCTTCTGCATTTCGGCCGCATCTTTTTTACCCATGGCACGCCTGAGCAAATCTGCATCAGCCAGCGACATTCCCCCCATCTTGTTTGCAATCTGGATAACCTGCTCCTGATATACTATAATGCCGTATGTTTCTTTCAGGATGGGTTCAAGCACCGGGTGGAGATACTCAATCCTTTTGCGTCCGAACCTCCGGTCAATAAAGTCATCAATAAATGCCATCGGGCCCGGGCGGTAGAGGGCGTTCATGGCAGAAAGATCTTTCACTGATACAGGCTTCAGCTTCTTGAGGTATTTACGCATGGGGGCAGATTCAAACTGGAAAATGCCGGTTGTTTGTCCGTTCCAGAAAATTTTGTATGCCTTTTCATCATCAAACGGAATTTTATCAATATCATCAATCCACTGTTCTTTCGGGCGGTTTTCTCTTATGAACTTAAGTGTGTCTTCAATGATGCTGAGTGTTCTCAGCCCCAGGAAGTCCATTTTAAGGAGTCCGTTTTCCTCAAGCTCCTTCATACTGTACTGCGTCACAATATCACCTGCAGAAGAGCCAACAACTGCCAGAGGCACCAGATTCATAACGGGTCCCGGGGTGATGACAACGCCTGCTGCATGCTTTGAGGCATTCCGGTTCATCCCCTCAAGCACTTTTCCGTATTTGATCAGATTTTTAATCTTTTCATCTGAAGTAGTGTTGATCCATTTAAGTTC
>JABWCA010000035.1 GCA_013359345.1 Ignavibacteriaceae bacterium | reverse complement strand
ATTGGGAAGATTGGATGATTGGAAAGATTGGATGATTGGAAAGATTGGATGATTGGAAAGATTGGATAATTGCCCCCCGCAGAGGAGATTCACTTAACATTTTGCAGCAGCAATGAACGAAGCACCCCCGCAGCAAGAACGGCAAAAAATGTATTTTAACAACCCCGAACTTTGAACCATTATTATCCGCGTAAATCTGCTTGATCCGCCCGATCCGCGTTCCGGCACATTTATGCTGCTGTCTTCTTACGGGAATCCCCGCTGGGGATAGAGACCATCCGGCGAATGTGTGGGGCTACAAACGGGAAACCGTTGCGTGGTTTTGCTACGCAACTGAAGCAGGCTAATCCGGCGCGTCGGACCGCTTTACCCCCGCGATTCCTAAGCTTTGTAATGTTTTTGGCTGATCAGATTCATCAGAACTCATTAAATATTTTTGTGTTCATTCGATTCGTTCGCATCATTGGTGTTGCCTGAAATCCGCGTAAATCCGTAAAATCAGCGTTTTCCGTGTTCTATCAATCATGCTGCTGTCTTCTTACGGGAATCCCCGCTGGGGATAGAGACCATCCGGCGAATGTGTGGGGCTACAAACGGGAAACCACTACGTGGTTTTTGCAGCACAACAGAATCAGGCTAATCCGACGCGTCGGAACGCTTTACCTCGCGATTCCTGAGCTTTGTAATGTTTTTGGCTGATCAGATTCATCAGAATTTATTAAATATTTTTGTGTTCATTTGATTCATTCGCATCATTCGTGTTGCCTGAAATCCGCGTCATCCGTGTTGCTATTGTTTTGCTGCATAACCACGAACTACGCACTCCTGCACGAAGAACAGAAAAAATGTATGATTGTATGATTTTGTGTGGATGTATGGTTAAAACCTTTGAGAAAACATACCGCCGGAAAGAAGAGAAAACATGTATGATAACAACCTCGAACTTTGAACATTGAACTATCATTATCCGCGTAAATCCGTTTCATCAGCTTCATCAGCGTTTCTATTATTTTGCTGCAACTACGAACCGGGCACGCCGGCACGAAGAACTGACCTACACCCGACCCAGATTCTTGAAATGCATTTTAACCACATTGGGAAGGAAGTCACGCCCTCTCATCTGCACCACTTTTGATGCAACACTTTCTGTTACGCTGTTACCCCCTTTGGGAAGCTCAACCCCGAGAATCTCTGATGCTTTTGAAAACCATTCAAGCACTTTATAACGGGCAATAACCGATGCAAGAGCAACCGCAAAATACTTTTCGGCACCGGTTTCAGAGATCAGATTTGCGTTAACGTTGAACCTGTCAAGGTACATCTGCAGACGTGCGGGATCAGAAAAGCGGTCTGATATCACGGTTTCGGGTCTGATTTTTCTGCCGATTTCCTTTATGCACTTTGCATGGCATAATGATAGGAGGGCATTCAGGTTGCCCATTTTAGGATAGATACGGTTATAAAGGTTTGGCTTAAGTACGATTGTGTGATAAATGAGACTTTTATGAGATACGATATCTTTATAGGATCTGATTATATCAGCATCTGTCATCGTTTTACTGTCGGCAATTCTGGTGTTGGCAAAATCCTTTCTGATAGCATTATCAACATAGACTGCCGTGATAACCAGGGGACCAAAAAAATCTCCTTTACCCGATTCATCTATTCCGGCGTATGCCTCAGGTTCTTTGATTTCTGCTTCTTTTTTAGCTGTAAAGAGGGCGGCGTTTATTCCGAGGAGCTGAGAGAGTTCATCCTTTTCTGCAGGGTTCAGTTTGCCCTGAAGAACTACCTTTAATCCTTTCGCCCCGAAATAGACCATCAGTTTTACGGGTTTCTCAAGATATTTACCGGTGACGGAATAACAATAGTTTTCTTCAAAGGGGAGGGAGATTTCGCTCCCTCCGAGTGGTTTAATTTCTTCGCTGAGTTTTAAGGCAATATCAAATGCCTGAGTTTTAAGATCCAAAAATTTCCGTACTCTATTTTAGAAGTGTGAGTTTTTTTGTCATTCTGCCGGCCGGAGTTTCAAGGCTGTAAAAGTAAACTCCGCTTGATAAATCCGAAGCACTGAGCAGAACTGAGTGCCGCCCGGTGTTAAAATATCCTTCTGAGATAACTTTAACAAGCTCACCTGAAGGGGAGTAAAGATTCAGTTTAACGTTACCGGGAGTGTTAAGTGAAAAACTGATTCTTGTTTCAGGGTTAAACGGATTCGGGTAATTCTGAGACAGGGTAAAATCTGCCGCATCGGTTATTTCATCTTCAACCGAAACTATCGGTATCGGATTAATTATCTCACGTTTGAGTCCCGGAATAGTGAAAATTCCGAGCTGGAGCGCATTCAGATCGAGAAGCGTTGAGGGGGCAATCGTCTTTACAATCCAGTTGCCTGGTGCAATATAAACAGTATCATTTATTGTAAGCAGGGGAATCGGCAGAATCGGTAAAGGAAGATATGCAACTGTATACGACATTATAAATTTTTTGCAGTTAAACGTTCCGATTTCGGTGGTTACCGGTCCGTCGCTTATCCTCCTGCCCCTTGCTTCAAAACGGAGGGGAAGTGTGAGTGTGTCAAGCGTTACGGTTGTGTCTTTTCTTACTATGGTGTAAGAGGAGTTCACATTATTTGCAAACCTGTAAGGGTTATACCATCCTTCAAATGAACCGATAAATCCGAAGATGTTAAATCCCCCGAGAAGGCTGTCAATAAGTGTGGAATCAATGAGCCCCGTAATGGCATTGAGCGCAGCAGGACGTATATAAGTTTCGGCATTTGTGTTGTTCAGCGATACAAACTGAGTATCAACCACTGGTATAAAATTTACAAGTTCATAAGTGCCGTATTTCACTCCGAGGAATTTGGAGGTTTTACCTTTCCAGGTGTCTGTTGTGAGAACAGTATCGATCTGATAGAGTGTAAGCGAATCAACAGGATTGTTCAGTGAATCAAGCACACCCACTCTGTAGTGCCATTTGTAACCGGGGTCAGCCGGGAAATAATCGGAAGCCTGCTGGGCAGATACCTGCAGTGCCGGCAAAAATATTAAAACAAGCAAACTCAAAATTGATTTCATCAGTTTCTGACTCTTTCTGAATTCATAAAAACAAAAGAAATATAATATATAAATTTAAGACGCACAGAATTAATTAATGGTGGGGAAAGTCACCCGTAAATCCGGATTTGAGTTGCTTAACAGACAAAACAAATCCGGACGGGTCAAAAACTCAGAAAATAACCTTGCCTTCGTGAAGTTTAAGTTCGGCAAGAACCTCTCTTGAAGATGTGAATTTTCTGTGAAAACGCTCTTCGTGCTTTTTCATAAGTGCGGGAGCAACATTTTCACGGTACTGCCTCAATTTTTCAACTGATTCACATCTGTAGTCTACAACAAACTTTACCATTTCGCTGGTGGGGGCGGGATCAAGCACCTGATAAAACTTACAATCGGTGAAATAACCTGCTGCAAGCACCTCGGGAATATGTTCTTCCATCATCCAGGAAAGCCATTCAGTCTGGACATCGGTGTCTATTGTGATTGATACTTTATATATTACCATCTTTAATTCCGGATTTTTAGAGTCAAATAAATATTTATTTCAACTTATAAATTAACACAGAGGCATGTAATGGGCAAACTTGACGGAAAAAAGTTTCTGATGTTTGTTGACGACATTTATGAAGATCTTGAACTGCTTTACCCCCGGCTCAGGCTGATTGAAGAGGGTGCGGAAGTAATTGTTGCCGGACCTGAAAAGGGAAAAATTTACCACGGCAAGCATGGTTACCCGGTTAAATCTGATATAGCAATCACGCAGATTAATGATGCAGAATACACCGGCCTTATCATTCCGGGCGGATTTGCCCCTGATAAGCTGCGCAGGGATAAAAAAGTGCTTGAAGTGACCGCGGCATTCTGTAACACAAACCGCCTTGTGGCACATATCTGCCACGCGGGATGGATAACCATTTCTGCTAAAATCATGAAAGGGTACACCTGCACATCCACTCCCGGGATAAAAGATGATATCGAAAATGCAGGGGCAGTCTGGGTGGATCAGGAAGTTGTTATTGACCGGAACATGATTTCAAGCCGCAGGCCTGATGATCTTCCGGCATTCTGCAGGGCAATAATTAATTACTATTGATTTTTCCCTTTTTATTCTTTGCTTATTTGAGGTAAATTAAAGCTGTACTTTTCAATATATCAAAAGGACTGATGAAGAATTATTCTTTCTGCGCTTCTGCCGCTTTTTTAATAGCACTGCTTTTTATAACAGGATGTTCTGACAGCAATGATCACACAGTGGTTATACCGGAGGTGGATCAGACAAACAACGGGTTTCAGACGCGGGCAGTAGCCACTGTTCTCGCAAATAATTGTGCCGTTTCAGGATGCCATAATTCGGCCGGACCTCAGCATGGCCTTTCACTTCAGAAGTACAGTGAATTTCTGAATGGTTCTGCAGGCAGACCCACCGATACTGCATCAACCGGCGGCGGCCATGACCACGGAGCATATAAACTTATGACCGGAGCAGGCAATTACGGCGGCGGTGCGGTGATCCCTTATTATCCCGAAAAGAGTCTTCTTTACCGCATGGTAACGGGTGATCTGGAGTCTCCTGCTTTCAAAATGCCGTATAACGGTGGAGCAATCCCTGATTCACAGATTAACACCCTGAGAGCATGGATAGAAGATGGCGCAAAGGATTTTAACGGGATTCCTGCTTACTCTGACACCGAAAACAAAATATTTGTCTGTAACCAGGGGAGCGATAATATCATGGTAATAGATGACAGAAGGAATCTGGTAAAAAGGCTTATTGACGTAGATTATAATAAATCAGGCTCCGATGCCCCTCACAATATTCAGATGCACGGAGATTACATCTATGTTTCGCTTATTGCTGCCGGCAAAGTTGTGAAATTCAGCAGAAGTACACTCGCAAAACTTGGTGAGGTGAGCGGACTTGTTTACCCCGGGATGATTGAGCTGACAAGCACCGGCGGAAAGGCGTACGTTTCAAAATCATCAACAGCGCCCGGTTCTTATAATGATATCTATGAAATTGACACTCAGACAATGACGCTTGTAAGAACGCTCACTCTGCCATCGTTTGGTCTGCCGCATGGCATAGCCATCACAAAAAATGATTCATTACTTGTTGTGGCAAACATGAATCAGGATGTTATTATATTCATTGACCTCGTTACAGGTGATCTTTCAGGCGACCTTCTGAGTCTCAGCGCAGGCGGCACACCGGTTCACAGGCCAATGCATACAAATATTTCACCCGATGGCAATCTTCTTTTTGTATCGTGTATGAAAAGCGGAGATGTGAAGATAATTGATATAAAAACAAGAACGGTTCTGCAGTCAGTCAAAACCGGGATGCACCCGATGCAGATGGCGGTTACATCAGATGGTAATAAAGTTTATGTGGTTGATCTTGAAGAGAATAAAATATCCGTTCTGGAGAAAAACGGCACTGACTGGGCTTTATCACCCGCGGTTATTACAAATCCGACTTTTTCAATGCTTTACGGCTGTGATCTTTCTGCCGACGGCAAGTATCTGTATGTCACCAGTTCAAATCAGAACGACGGATTCAAACCCAGATATAAAAAGGCAGGACAGACCAGAGTATCAACGGTCAGTATAATCGAAACTGCAACCGGCACAGTTGTGAAAACGATTGATGTGGACTCTTACGCAACCGGAATTAAGGCAAGATAAATGAAAACAGCAATTTATCCGGGTACTTTTGATCCCGTAACAAAAGGCCACCTCGATATTCTCGAGAGAGCGATAGCAATATTTGATAAAGTTATTGTCACTTTAGGAATTAATCCTAATAAAAAACCGTTGTTCACAGCAGAGGAGAGAATGGAACTCCTCAAAGACGCGGTCAAAGATTATAAAAATGTTGAAATTGCTGTGTTTGACGGCTTGCTCGTTGAATTTGCGAGAAAAAACAACGCTGTTGCCATAATAAGAGGATTGAGAGCTCTGAGTGATTTTGAATATGAATTTCAGATGGCTCTTATGAACAAAAAGCTGGCGGATGAGATCCATACTGTGTTCCTGATGCCGAACGAAAAGTACACGTATCTTAACTCTTCAATTGTCAGAAATCTGGCTCAGTTTGGCACCGATGTGACAGATTTTGTGACTCCGCTTGTCAATGAAAGATTAAAAGAGAAATTTTTGACCGGAAACACACATTAAATTGATATAATTGATTATTTTGACTTGACATTAATACCAAACTTACGTTAATTTAAGATTCAAAATTTGGAGGACTTAACCGAGATTTTAGTTACAACTTTTTTTAAATAATCTGATTCCTGTATTGCAGCGTTTTATTATTAAAATGTCTAAAATCTCGTTTTTCGTGTTTTTTGTCCTCTGCGCCTCATTATTCCCGCAAAGCGACCACAAAATCCTTTTCTCCGGACCAAACGAGATAACCATAGCCTATTACCCGGTTTATACCGATACCGGTGTATTCAGCGCAGGCAGCCGTATTTACCGAAATACCGGTTTGCTCAATGGTGTGCCCGTTTCATACACTCCCGGTGAACCAATGACCAGTAAGCGTACTTTTGTGCTTGGTGTTCCTTCTGTAAACGGAACAGGCATTGAAGTTCTTTCGGTGTCAGGTTTCAGCATTCAGGGTAAACCTGCACCCGTTCCTGAAGCAAGACTCGGGGATGATGGTGAGGCAGTGTATGTTTATAATGAAGGAGAACGTTACCTTCCATCCGCAGGATTTGAAAATATTCCGGTTTCTGCAGGCAATACAGGCATTACCAGAGGTTTGCTCACTCAGGAAATTGATGTGCATCCCTTCTTTTATGATGCTGCCGCAGGTAAAATTGATCTGATCAGGGAAGTGATTTTCAGAGTCAGATTCGGACCAGCTGCCGGAGTATTTACTCAGGTGAGCAGTGATGAACTTCTTGAGTCCTCCGTGCTCAATTTCGGAGTGGCTAAAAACTGGATTCAGAAGAAGAATAACTTAACTCTGAATAAACCGGTGGCTGCTGTGAATTCTGTTCTCGGTTCAGGGAAATGGATCAGGTTTGAAGTTACTCAGGAGGGCATTTACAAAATCACAAAATCTCAGCTCAGAAGCTTTGGTCTTGATCCTGATGCAATTAATCCTAAAACATTAAAAATATACAGCGGCAGCGGAGAACCCTTAAGTGAAAAGGTTAATGCTCCCGCCCCGGCTGATCTGACTGAACTCGCAATTCATGTTCAGGGAGAGGCCGATGACCGCTTTGACGATGCTGACTATATCCTTCTTTACTGTACGGGAACAGCGTTCGTAAAGTATGACACCACAGCAAAATATGTAAAAAGAATTCAGCACCCTTATTCAGATAAAAACTATTACTGGATAACAGGCGGCGGAGCCCCCGGTAAAAGGATGGCAGCCAAAAATGGTTCCCAGGCATCAGCAGGGGCAATAATCCAAACAACTTCAGAGGCGGTTGTCTTTAATGACGATGATAAAATCAACATAGGGCACTCAGGAAGATATTTCTTCGGTGATGAATTCTCTGAAGTCGTTAAATCCAGAACTTACACAAACAGACTTGAAGGAATTGTTGCCGGAACCCCTATCAATTATAAATATGCTTTTGCGAATACTTCCATTGACAGGCTGAACCTTTCATTCAGAGAGAATAACAATCAGTTTTTCAGTAAAAACATAGCGGGCACCGGTTTCGATCCGTACCTTTTCGGCGCACTTGATTCAGGTAATGTTAACTACACACCTTCTGCTGCTTTAACAGACGACCGAAGTTTGCTCACAATCACTTTCGGCGCAAATAACAGCACGGCATACGGTTACCTTGATTTCTTCGAAATTAGATATACCAGATCTCTGCGGGTATCAAATGATGAGGTTGCCTTTTACACCAACCCTCTTACAGGCGGTGCGGCAAACGTTGAATATCAGCTTAGCAATTTCTCGAATTCTGATATTTATGTTTTTGATGTATCAGATTACAGCAATGTCAAAATGATTACCGCACCGGTTATGCAGAGCGGCGGAGAATACAGGTTCAATGCAGCTGAAACTGCCTCCGGCAGATCAAAATATTATGCCCTGACCTCCGGAAGAATGAAACAGCCCGGAGGAGCGGTTGAAATTGCAAATCAGAACCTGACAGGAGATATTACGGGAGCAAATCTGATTATCATCACCAATAAAATCTTCAGGGATCCCGTTCAGAGGCTCAAAGTTCACAGGGAGACTAATCCCAGATATGCTCTGACGACAAAAGTTTTTTATCAGGATGAGATATTCAATCAGTTTTCGGCCGGTGTTCAGGATGTTGCCGCTATAAGAAATTTCATAAAATATGCTTATGAAAACTGGACTGTCAAGCCGTCTTATGTGCTTATGTTCGGTGATGGTGATTACGATTATAAAAACATCGAAGGTAAATCCCAGAACTATCTGCTTACTTATCAGTCGGTAAACACACTTGACGAGGCTGATTCAACATTTTCAACAGATGATTTTTATGTATGGGTTGACGGTGAGGACAGGAAAATAGATCTTGCAATAGGACGTATTACGGCATCAACTCTTACTGAAGCCAATAATATTGTTGATAAAATAATAGCTTACGATAAAAGTGCTGATAAAGGTTTGTGGCGTAATCTTATAACCCTGGTTGCAGATGATCATCTCACTTCTCAGGGAAGAGACGGTGCCCCCAATACACAGCAGTCTGAACAGCTCAGCAATAACAGCAACTGCATACCAACGTCTTTTGATCAGAAAAAAATCTATCTGGTTACTTACCCCACAACTCAGACAAATCTGGGGAGAAGAAAACCTGAGGTTAACGAAGCAATTGTTGAAGCCTTTAATTCCGGTACGCTTATAATTAACTATATCGGTCATGGTTCACCCGAGCTGTGGGCTCACGAGCAGGTCTTTGTAAAGAGTTCAACAATACCGAGGCTTGTAAACTCAAGGCTTCCTTTTCTGACAGCAGCAACCTGTGATTTCGGGTATTATGATAAGGTTGATTACGAAAGCGCCACAGATGAGATGCTTCTTAAAAGAGACGGCGGAATAATAGGAGGGTTTACTTCTGTAAGGCTGGTGTACTCCTTCCAGAACGCACAGCTAAGTCAGGAGTTTTATAAGAATCTGCTTAATGCTCCCAGAGGAGTTAACAATCTGCCGGTAAGTCTGGGCGGGGCAATGTTTGCAACCAAGCAGGTATACAACCAGGTTAATGATATCAAATATCATATTTTCGGAGATCCTTCTCTGCGTCTGCTGGTGCCTCAGTACGAATCAGGGCTTACCTCGGTTAATAACAGCAACCCCGAGGTTACAGTTGTTCCGGTTAAAGCACTCAGTTCGGTCAATATTAAGGGAAATATCAAAAAAGCTGACGGCTCTGTGTGGAGTGATTTCAACGGCGAGGCTATCATTTCTGTGTATGACTCACAGACAAAAATGTATCTGCCTGATATTGGTCCGGCGGATTCAATGAGTATTCAGGGCGGACTTATTTTCAGAGGCAGAGTTTCTGTGACAAACGGTCAGTTTAATTCTGACTTCGTGGTTCCCAAAGACATTTCATATGAAAACAAGCGCGGAAAAGTGGTGGTTTACTTCTTCAGTGAAACATCTGACGGCATTGGCTCAACTAATAATATAATAGTGGGGGGAACTGATGCAACTGCTGTTAATGACGGAAAAGGCCCTGAAGTTTCTATTTATTTTGATAATGAAGAATATGATAACAGCCTTCTGGTCAATCCGAATTCTGTGCTGATAGTTAAACTTAATGATCAGACAGGACTTAATACAACAGGTACCGGAATCGGGCATAAACTTGAAGGTATTATAACCGGCAATACAAGCTCAACCATTGACCTTTCCGGTTTCTTTACCGGTGATCTTGATTCAGGAGGTAAATCCGGCAGGATTAACTACAGATTTAACAATCTTGAATCGGGTGAATATGAACTCAAGGTAAAAGCGTGGGATGTTTTTAATAATCTCTCGGTTTCACAGGCCAATTTCAAGGTTGTGAACTCAGCCGAGCCCGTTGTGGATTATGTGATGAATTACCCTAATCCGTTTCATGCGGGAACATGGTTCACATTTCAGCATAACATCGATGAACTGATTGATGTGAAAATAATAGTTTACAGCGTTGCCGGAAGAAAAATAACCGAAATAGAGAAAAACTGGATAAATGACAGATTTGTAAGGATTGAGTGGGATGGACGTGATAAAGACGGCGATCTGCTCGCCAACGGCACCTATCTTTATAAAGTGATAGTGAAAAGCAGTTCGGGCAGCATTAACCGTGAAGTGCTCGGTAAACTTGCAATAATAAGATAAAAGAAATTTAAATTACATTTGGAGGATATATAATGAAGATAATTAAAGTTCTCGCTCTGGGCTTTTTAATGTTTTTAGGAACCGGTCAGGTTCTTAAAGCACAGGGTGAAGCTGCAGTGCCTTTTCTGCTTATTGCGCCTGATTCAAGAGGCGGCGGAATAGGTGAAACCGGTGCCGGTCTGGCAGATAACTCATCTGCTATTTTCTGGAACCCTGCAGGTATTGCTTTTTTAACGGGACAGGAATTCAGTTTCACACATTCAAACTGGCTGCCTCAGTTCAAGCTTGATCTGTTTTACGATTATGCAACCTACAGGAATTACATGCCTGATCTTGGCGGCAGCGTAACAGCAAGCATCACATATATGAACTATGGTGAATTCGTAAGAACAGGCCCTGATTCACCCGATCCGCTCGGAACATTCAGATCTTTTGATATGGCCGCAACAGTAGGTTATGCAACCAAGCTCAGTCAGGACTGGGGCTTTGGTTTTAACTTCAGACTTATCCACAGCCGTCTCTCTGATCAGCCGACAGGTGAAGAGCAGGGAACAGGTACAGCCACTTCAGTAAGCTTTGATCTCGGTTTCATGTGGAGACCAACAAATCTTATTGTTCCTTTCACTGATTACGATCTGGGCGATAAACTCAGCATTGGTTTGAATCTCAGCAACCTGGGGCCAAAGATATCATATATCGACAGAGCACAGGCTGACCCGATCCCGACCAACTTCAGACTCGGTTTTGCCTACAGAATCTTTCAGGACGATTTCAACAGCTTAACATACACTCTTGATTTCTCAAAGCTGCTTGTAAGAAAATATGCCGACGGAACCAGTGATGATTTCTATCAGGCAATATTCACTGCGTGGGGAGATAAACCCCTTGATCAGGAACTTGCTGACGTGGTTACATCAATGGGTCTTGAATACTGGTACGGAAAGCCCGGTGACTTCCTTTTTGCACTGAGATCAGGTTTCTTTTATGAAGATCCCTCATACGGTAACAGAAAATTCGTAACCATGGGTGCCGGTATCAGATATGATCTTTACGGATTTGATTTCTCATACATCTCAACCTCAGTTTTCAAAGACGGAGAAAATCACCCCCTCTCAGATACCCTGAGATTCACCATTCTTGTAGGATGGGGCGGTTTGCCGGATAACACCAAAGGATTACCCAGAGGCATATAATATTTCCGGTTCAGGAAATAATAACCGGGTTGTATGACAGGTGAGATTTCAGTAAACAGGAAATCCCGCCGGGGCAGGAGAAGTTCTTATGAATCTCTGATGCGAGGGTCAGAAAATCCCGGTTCAACACCAGATTTATTTTGCAAAAGGTTGCGGTTTATGCCGCAACCTTTAAGTTTTTAGAAAAGAATTAATCAATATTTCAGATTGTCAGGATGTTAAAAAAACTATTCCCGCTATTACTGGTTCTCACCATTACCGTTTGTGCACAGAAACAGTTGCCGGTGGTTAACAAGACCGCCATGCCTGCAGTTATTTCCGATGAAACAACTGTGAATACAGATACTATCAGAATTCTTGCAGTCATGGTTGAATTCCAGGAAGATAACGATGCAACCACCGTCGGAAACGGAAAGTTTTCCTCAATTTATAAAAAGGATTACGGGAATTCAATCCTTGATCCTCTTCCGCACGACAGGGAGTATTTTCTTAAACATCTTGAATTCACTCAGAACTATTTCAGAAAAGTTTCAGGCGGAAAACAGCCAATTGCGGTAAATGTTCTTCCTGAAATCTTTACTGTCACGAAGACAATGAGAAATTATTCGCCGCCGATAAAATCAACCGATTTTAAACCGATGGGTGATTTTGCAGGCGAAGTATGGAATCTTGTTGATGCTGCAAATCCTTCTCTTGATTTTTCACAGTACCAGATGTTTATAATCTTTCATGCAGGGGTTGGCAGAGATGTCTCTCTTCCCGGAAGTCTTGGTAATGAAAGAGATATTCCTTCTGTTTATCTGGGACTCAACTCCCTTAAAAATATTTACGGCAGCACTTTTAACGGATTTCAGGTGAGAAGCGGAACACAGCTCATAACAAACACCGCCATTCTGCCCCAGACAAATAACCGTGAGTACTCATCTTTAACAGGATCATTCCTTTTTGAGATAAGCATTAACGGACTAATTGTCAGTACAGTTGCAAGCCACCTCGGCCTGCCTGATTTATTTGATACTAAAACCGGACTCAGCGCCATCGGCAGGTTTGGCCTGATGGACGGGCAGTCAATATTTGCTTATGCAGGCAGCTTTCCCCCCGAACCCTCTCCCTGGGAAAAAATCAGGCTCGGCTATGCCACTCCTGTTGAATACACAGGAAAAGAGGGGATAATTAAAATGGTCACTGCACTCGCCGCAACCGCGTCAGATACATCTGTTCTGAAGGTCAGGATTAATCAGAATGAGTATTTTCTCATCGAAAACCGAAACCGTGATGCCTATAAGGATGGAAGCCGTGTCACAATGTGGTCAAATGGCCGGTATATAACAAAAACTTTTCCAAAAGATACAACGGGCTACTACTCCTTTTCAGTTGATTCACTTGAAGGAGTTGTGGTTGATGTTGATGAATTTGACTGGGCTGTACCCGGAAACGGCATTGTTATCTGGCACATAGATGAAGAAGTTATTAATAATAATCTTGCTTCAAACAGCATTAATAATGACAAAACCAGAAGAGGTGTGGCCGTTGTTGAAGCTGACGGAATCAGGGATATCGGTGAGCAGTTCCAGACTGTTTTCGGAGATGTTGTTATAGGTGAAGGAAGTTATGAGGACTTCTGGTATTCTTCAAATGAAGCGGAGCTTTATAAAAACAGGTTCGATAAGACATCAAGGCCCTCATCAGCCTCAAATCTCGGAGCAAATTCACTTATCTCAATGACTCAGTTTTCTGATTCAGCAAATGCGATGACTTTCAGACTCGTACTTGGTGACAGTCTTGTTAAACCTGTGTTCAGCGGAACACTCTCCGGCATTGCCGGCAACACAACAGGCAGCAATCTGGTTGCTCATCCTTCAGGATTTGATAATAATTACTACTATCAGGCAAGAAGCCACCTCGCTGTTAAAGATCAGAATTTTGCTCACATAAACACTTATTTATCATTTTCACTTTATCCTGTACTTCTTACAGGGTTTGATAATCTGAACTATTCTTATGCTGCCGGAGCTGATGCAAATAATCTTAATGTGCTGATAAATAATAACGGAGCATTTTCTGTTGTGAGCACACCTCTGGGAGCATCACTAACTTCTGCTCCCGTAATTGATAAAACCATAGCCGGAGATATTTTAATCTATGTTCCCGTAAGCGGAAACATCGTAAAAGTTTATACTATCACCGCTGCCGCGCCGGGTACAGTAACATTCCTGCGGGATGAGGCAGCAGCTTCAGATGTTAGAAAGTATGTCAGCGGGGGCGGTATCAGCGGGTACGCTTATAATTCGGTTGGAACAACCTCAACCGATGGTGTGTTCAGGAATAATTCAGGATATGAATACAGAATTGAATCAGGCATAAAAGATGCTGCGGTTTCCGGTGATAATTCAGATAATGCCGTTGTGGCTCTGCTCGGAGAGAATAATAAAGTAAGTGTTTATAAAAATAAAACTCTCACCGGTAAATTTGATCATCCGGCAAATACAATTGTGCTTGCCGATCTTAAAGAAGACGGGGCTCCCTATCTTATTTATAACCATGAAAATGAAATAGTTGTGAAAAACCTTTCCGGCGGCATGGCAGATAATTTCACATTCAAGCTGAAAAATGGTGAAAAGTTTGTTCAGAATCCTGTTGTTGCGGATTTCCACGGTGATAACACACCCGAAATTCTGGCGATAACAAACCTTGGCAATATTTATGCTGTAAGCTCCAAAGACGGGAAACTCATTGAAGGATTCCCGCTTGCACTTGGTTCTTCTGTATCGGCTCCGATGAATCTGTTTGTAAGAAATTCCAAAATACATCTCTCAGCCACAGATAACGTATCAGGATTCGTTTCGGTATGGAGTCTTAACGCCGGAGCGGGCAGGATACTCTGGGCATCAAAAAATTCTGACGCAAACAATTCGTCTGTTATTCCTGCTGCAAAATCAGTTAATAAAAACAACACATTCTTCCCAAAAGAACGTGCCTATAATTATCCTAATCCGGTTTACGGAAATGAAACATACATAAGATATTATGTCAGCGAAGATGCCGATGTAACTATTAAAGTGTTTGATCTCAGCGGTGATCTTGCGTGGGAAACCACATCAAAGGGAAGAGGCGGATTTGACAATGAAGTTGTATGGAATGTTTCACAGGTTGAATCCGGGGTGTACTTCGCAAATCTGGAAGTTGAATCAGGCGGGAAAAAAGAATATCAGGTCATAAAAATAGCGGTTGTAAAATAAGCTCTGTATGAAAAAAACAACATTATCTTTAATTCTCCTTTTTATAGCCGGTTTAGCCGGTACTGTCTATTCCCAGGTTGATAAATTTCATCCTGAATTTCAGTGGTACACACTTAAAACAAAATTTGCTGAAGTGCATTATCACGACGGAGCCGAACGCACCGCACTTGTGGTGGCAAAAATAATTGATGATATCTGGGAGCCGATCACATCATTGTACGGTTACAGCCCTGACGGGTGTCACTTTGTCATCAAGGATATTGATGATTACTCCAACGGAGCCACATTTTTCTTTGATAATAAAATAGAAATATGGACCTCAGCGCTTGATTTTGATCTGAGAGGCTATCATAACTGGCTCAGAAATGTAATTTCACATGAATTCACCCATCTCGTGCAGATTCAGGCAGGCCTTAAAACCACCAGATCAATTCCTGCTTTTTATTTTCAGTATCTTAATTATGAAGATAAAAGACGCCCTGATCTGCTCTACGGATTTCCGAATGTGATTGTTTCTTACCCCATTGCCATGCTGAATATACCGGCCTGGTTTGCTGAGGGAACTGCACAGTATATGCGCAAAGAGTTTGATTATGACAGGTGGGACAGTCACCGTGATATGATACTCCGCTCCTATGCTCTTGATGGCAAAATGCTGACATGGAATCAGATGGGGGTATTCGGTAAAACAAGTCTTGGTAATGAATCGGTCTATAACAGCGGTTATGCTCTTACAAAGTACATAGCGCAGAAATACGGTGAGGATAAATTAAGGGTCATAACTGAAAATCTGGGTGATTTCGGCACGTTCACTTTTGATGCGGCCGTTGAGGATGCTCTTGGTATAACGGGCAATACTCTTTATAATGACTGGAAAGACTATATTACATCTGATTACAGAAACAGGATTAAAGAGGTAGTCAATAATAAAGTTGAAGGTAAAGTAATCGGCGGGTCAGGATTCGGTAATTTTTACCCCGTTCTTTCGAAAGACGGTATTAAAACTTTTTATATTTCAAACAAGGGCAGTGACTATTTTGGTCCGACAGCACTCTTTGAATATGATAACGGATCGGGCAAAGAGGAATTACTTATTCCCGGGGTGAGATCATCGTATGATTTTCTTCCTGAAGGAAATAAAATTATCTATTCAAAGCTTACAGATGAGAATCCCAACGGATATAACGTCCACGATATTTTTGTTTATGATATTGCTGAAAAAGAAGAAAAAAGGCTCACATACAATATGAGAGCCAATCAGCCTTCAATTTCACCTGATGGCAAACAGATAGTGTTTCTTTTCCAGAAAGACGGAACCACAAATCTCGGAATGGTGGATTCTGACGGAAGCAACTTCAGGCAGATGACATTCTTTTATAACGGTGAACAGGTTTACGGACCAAAATTTTCACCTGACGGTTCTAAAATAGTCTTTGATTATGCATATCATCACGGCCGTGATATATATATGATTAACTCCGATGGTTCAGAGCTCACCCCCGTTTTGATTTCAGAAGCTGATGAACGCGGAGCGGTATTTTCAGGAAATGACACCCTGATATACTCATCTGATGAGACAGGCATTTACAACATCTATTCATATTCATTGACGGAAAAGGGTAAAGTCCGTCTCACGAATGTCACAGGCGGTGCCTTTATGCCTTCAGTTGATAACTACGGCAATCTGGCATATGCGGGTTATACATCAGGCGGATATAAAATATTTTACCTTGATAAGACAGAAAAAACCAGAGTAAATCAGGAAAGTGTATATATTAAATCTGAGAACTGGCCTCTGGGAAGTGATAAACCAAAAGGGGATATGGCTCAGTTTGATCTTGAGAGGCTTAAAAACTTCTATGATTATGATGTCAAAAAACCTGACAGTGTTCAGCCCTACACCGGCAAATTCACCAGACTTTCATTTTTCCCGTTCGTAAGATTTGACAACTATAACACATCAAACAGTGTTGTTGAGCGAATCAAACCGGGGGTGTATGTAACATCAAGCGATATTCTTAACAGGTTTTCTGTTTTTGCAGGAGCATCACTCAATACCAGGATGGAAAGAGATCTCTTTTTCTCATTTGAGTACAAGCATAAGCTCCCGATACTCTATAATCTGGGAATAAAGCCTATTCTTACGCTCGAGCTTTATAATATCAGCAGAAAAACCAATACAGAAATCCTAATTGATGAATTACCTGCCACATCAACCGATGTTTCATATAATCTCTTTGAATTTGATATTGTTGCAAAACATAAAATATTCAAGGATGATGAAGACCTTGAGCTGAGATATATTTTTAGCTCCTATACAGCCACAATAGGGAGCTTCTTAATACCCGAAACCGGTATTCTGTACCCAACTACAAATGACACTTACTTTTACGGCAGCAACCTTCAGGCAGAATACCGGATAAACTCTCTCATCCCCTCCAGAAATATGGATATTAATCCGGTCGGTTTCAACATGAAGCTGAGGTATAATTTTGAAATTAACAGATATAATCCCGACGGGGAGTATACTGTTGAAGACGGGATACTTAAGCCGCAGTACCGTGATTTCAATTTCCACAGACTTGAAATGAATACGATGTTATCGATCCCGGTTTTTGAAAAATCTGCTTTAGCACTCAGGCTCCGCGGAGGTACAATTTTCGGTCCGGACGTGCCTGACTTCTTCGATTTTTATCTTGGCGGTTTGATCGGAATGAAATCATATCCGTTCTATTCCATCAGCGGAAATGAAGTTGCATGGGCAAACCTCACTTACAGATTCCCTCTGTTTTCGGATATAGACGGCAAGCTCGGTCATCTCTATATAGACAAAGTTTATTTATCGCTGTTCGGCGATATCGGGAACGCATGGAACGGTGATCTTCCTGCATTCGATCAGTTTAAGAAGGGTGCAGGTGCGGAAATCAGAATCGGTCTGAATTCATTTTATCTTTTCCCCACAAACGTGTTCTTTTCAGCCGCTTATGGCTTTGACGAATACACAAGGGTTGTGAGAAATGAAAATATCAGGTATGGAAAAGAATGGAATTTCTACGGCGGAGTTCTGTTCAGTTTTGACTTTTAATTCAGGAATGTAAAATGAAACTGTCAATTGCTGTTATATTAATTCTTGGTCTCAGTGCCGGATTTCTTTATTCACAGGAAAACGTAACTGAGAAGAAGCTCACCGGAAGTCTTTATTATGACATTCAGACTGCTCCCGAAAATGCGGAATTACAATCATCCGTTTATCGGGTGCAGAACGAAACAAAGAAAAATCCTGTAGTTTCGGCTGCACTATCTGCAGCCATACCCGGTGCAGGTCAGATTTATAACGGCGAGTGGTGGAAAGCGGCAATATTCATTGCTGCAGAGGCTGCACTGATTACCACGGCGGTTGTTTACAGCAAAAAGGGGGATGATAAGACAAATGAATTTGAAGCATACGCCGATCAGCACTGGAGCGTTGTGAAATACGCGCAGTGGCTAATGCAGCATAAAACAGCACTGGGTCTGCCTCCTGAAACAAATATTATTATTGATCCGAACACAAGCCTCAAACCCTGGGAAAGAGTTGACTGGACATCATTAAATTTTGCCGAAGGTAAATTCTCTCATAAACTGCCCCGTTACGGTGAACAGCAGTACTATGAGCTGATAGGTAAATATCCTCAGTATAATCACGGCTGGGCAGACCAGCTTGATGACAACACACCGGAATATAACAGCAATCTCACAGCGATGTTCCTCGGTTATTCGAAAATGAGGGGTGAAGCTAATGATATGTATAACATCTCAAGCAGAATGGTTGTGTTTACTGTTATTAATCACATTCTCAGTGCTGCAGAAGCTGCATGGGCTTCCACAATAGTGAACAAATCACTGAGCATGAATATGAGAGTTCAGCCGATTTATGCAAATGCCGAAATTCATTATCAGCCGACATTATTTTTATCATATAGTTTTTAAGGCTCTGAGCAGATAGTTATCTTTAAGGCTGATTTATAATTTTTTTAAGAAAGAACCGGATCCCGTTTGTTATTCCCGACCGTTGAATTTGCCCTCTTTTTTATTGTCGTCTTTTCGATAGGATGGAGTCTTGTTGGCAAGCCGGGCATGAGGAAATTTTTCCTTACTGCAGCCAGTTATTTCTTTTACGGATACTGGGACTGGCGATTTGCCTTCCTACTGTTGTTCTGCTCATACACATCATGACTGTTCGGAATAATGATGCGTGACTCAAAATCAGACAGGTCACGTAAAAACATTATTACGGCTTCAGTGACCATCAATCTCTCCGTTCTTGGTTTCTTCAAGTACTACGGATTTTTCACCTCCTCATTCAATGATATGCTGCACAATTTAGGAGTTCAGGGAGGAATACCCTTTATGGAGGTTGTACTTCCGGTGGGCATCTCATTTTTTACATTTCAGGCGATGAGCTATGTCATTGATGTATACAGAAAAGATATACCTGCATCATCAAACCTGCTTGATGTGCTGTTTTATGTCTCGTTTTTCCCGCAGCTTGTTGCCGGCCCGATTGTAAGGGCAGCAGATTTTATGCCTCAGATAAATCTGAAACCCGATATCCACAACATACAGGCACAGAAAGCCGCTACACTTATACTCGGCGGATTGTTTAAAAAGATTGTTATTGCCAATTATCTTGCTTCAACCATTGTAGACCCCGTCTTTAACAATCCCTCTGCTTACAGCACCACCGATGTGATGTTTGCGCTGTACGGTTATGCCGTTCAGATATACTGTGATTTCAGCGCATACAGTGATATTGCAATCGGGATAGCACATTTGTTCGGGTTCAGATTCCTTGAAAACTTTAACCATCCATACAGGGCTTTATCAGTACAGGATTTCTGGAGAAGATGGCATATTTCACTTTCAACATGGCTTCGTGATTATCTTTATATTCCCCTTGGCGGCAACAGAAAAGGTAAGATTATGACGTACCGTAACCTGGCGCTTACCATGCTGCTGGGCGGTTTGTGGCACGGTGCCGCATGGAATTTTATACTATGGGGAGCACTTCACGGCGGCGCGCTTGCAGTTGAAAGGTTCTTTAAGGAAAAATTCCCTTCTGCGAAAGAGCAGAGTGTGTTCGGAAAAATAATTTCAACAGTGCTGGTTTTTCATTTTGTGTGTTTTACCTGGATTTTCTTCAGGTCAGTTGGTTTTGACACTGCCTCGGCATTCATAGCTTCCGTATTAAAGTTTGATTTCAGTGTTCAGCTGCTCACTCCCGCCGTGGCATTAACTGTTTTATTTGGTATAGCAACAAATTTCACCCCAAAACACTGGGGCAGTATAGTGCAGGAAAAACTGAGCGGTCTGCATCCGGTGGTTCAGGCAGTTTTGGTTGGTGTGGCACTGATGCTCATCTCAGTAATGGGCCCCGAAGGCGTTGCCCCGTTTATTTATTTCCAGTTTTAGAGTATGGAAGAAAAAAACAGATACAGTCTTAAAAAAGTATTTCTGATTCTGGGTATTATCCTGGTAATCAACCTGGTTTTCAATTCATTCACATTTTATTCGTGGGCCAACAGGCTGCCGTTCGGAATGTCCCGGGAGATTTTTGTCTCCGTGTTTAAGCCTCTCAATGACTTCACAACCTCTCTTAAGCTTACAGTACCCGGCACGTCATTTGTTGCGGCATACCGCTCTGTGTTCGGAATTAAATCTGATGCCGGTTTCGGCGGGGGAGACTATGATGTCTCAAAGCTTGACTCTCTCAAAAAAGCAGCAGATTCACTGAAGAAGGCTCAGGAAGAAATTGTTTATTCAAAAGAAAAACCGCTTAAGATACTTCTTATTGGTGATTCAATGATGGGTCCGGGATTCGGATATATGATGGTGACACAGCTCGGTGCAGATTCGGCTGTTTATGCGAAAAGATTTTTTAAACACTCCACGGGTCTTTCACGTCCTGATTATTTCGACTGGTTCAAGCAGGCCGATGCTCTGTTTGCTGAAGACTCCTACGATGTGGTGATTGTAATGATGGGCACGAACGATGCTCAGGGATTTGAAGCTGAAGGACAGGTTCATAAATTTGGTTCAGATAGCTGGATAAGGATTTACGGAACACGTGCCTCAGATTTTATGAAACTGCTCACTGTTAAATCTAAAAAAGTGTACTGGGTGGGTATGCCGCCCATGCGTGAACCCGGATTTGACGGCAGGATGAAGACCCTCAGTAAAATTGTCGAAACACAGGCTTCACAGTATGAGAGGGTGCATTTCCTTTCACTCCTTGATGTTCTTGGAGTTAACGGCACTTATCAGCCTTTCCTCAATTACAGAGGTAAATTACAATCGATGCGGGAGAATGACGGTATTCATTTCACCAATGCCGGGGGCGGACTTGTGGCAGATACCGTATATTCGCTAATAAAAACAGATTTTAAGTTCAGGGCTGCTGCTCAGGCAGTTCAGTCAAAGGATGCTGACAGCTTAAAAGCTAAATAATATTCCCGGATATGCCGATTATCCTTGATTCGAGGGATGCGGGCATCGCATCCCTAACGGATTCCTCCTTTCTAAACCGCTGTTCAACCCGGGACGGGTTGAATATCTTTATAAAAAAGATCACACCTTAAGAACCCACAACCCCTGCGGGGGTTGGATATTCTTTTCCTGCAACTATCATAAATCCCACAAAATTCCTGAAAATATCATCATGAATTTTTGGAAATATCAATCCGCCTCACTAATTTGAAACTTCAAACTAAACAAACTTCACACCGGGGAGGTGGGAAAAACATGATGGGATTAAAACCCGAAAACGACATCAATCAAAACCTGAAGGC
>JABWCA010000034.1 GCA_013359345.1 Ignavibacteriaceae bacterium | reverse complement strand
TTTATCAGAAGGCGCAAAAAAGATATACGGTATCAGCTCAGGAGAATCGCTCTTTTCAATGGAAAGCACGCTGCAGTACCTTGATGAGAAAACGCGCACAATTGCCGCTGAGCTTTATGAAACCATAAAGACAGGAAACCAGCCTGATCCGTTTGAACTGCAGATAACCCTGCCTGAGGGAACCCCCAAGCACATCATGATTTATCCGGCAGATTTCACGAAAAATAAAGAAGGAACCGTTGAAAAGTTGTTCGGGGCCATGCTTGATCTTACGCTGGTCAGAAACACCGAAGAGCGATTAAGGGTGAGTGAAGAGAACTTCAGAAATATTTTTGAGACAGCTCCGTTCACCCTTGCCATAACCGATATTGAAACCGGGCAGATATTAATTGCTAACAGATTTGCCAGAGAATATTACGGGGTTGATGATTTCACAGATATGAAGACTCCGGTTTTTTTCAAAAATCCTTCAGATCGGACCATACTTATAAATGAACTGAAAAGAAATGGCAGCATTCAGAATTTTGAACTGGAGATAATCAATGCGAGAGGGGAAATAAGATGGGTCGCAATAAGCGGAAGAATTGTGGAGTATATGGGGAAGAAGTGCCTGCTTAATGCCCAGTATGATATCACCGATCAGAAAAATGCCCTTGAACTGATGAAGATTGCTAAGCAGAGAGCTGAGGAGGCAAACAGGGTTAAGACAAATTTCCTTGCCAATATGAGTCATGAACTCAGAACCCCGCTTATCGGTATTGTAGGTTTTACTGAAATACTTCAGGAAGAGCTTAAGGATGAAAATCACCTGAGAATGATTTCAAGAATATCAAAAGGAGCAAACCGGCTGCATTCAACCGTTAACCTGATTCTTGATCTCGCCAAACTGGAAAAAAGCGATATCAGGCCTGTTCTTGCCCGAACTGATCTTTTCACGGTTATTGAAAACGTCATTACAGTGCATAAAAGTTTTGCACAGGAAAAGAATCTTTATCTCAGAATCGTGAAAAACTCAAGTGAAGCGGTATCTGATATTGACAGCACTCTTATGGGTGATATCCTTAATCACCTTATAAATAATGCCCTTAAATACACATTTCAGGGTGGTGTCACAATATCTGTTTCTGAAGTTGAGGATCAGGAAGGAACCTGGAATTCGGTTTCTGTTAAAGACACCGGTATAGGACTCAAAAAGGAAGAAACCGAGAAGATATTTGATGATTTCATTCAGGTGAGTGAAGGTTACTCCAGAAGGTTTGAAGGCACCGGTCTTGGTCTTACTCTTGTGAAAAGATACACTGAGCTGATGGGAGGCAGGTTATCTCTGTTCAGCGCGCCGGGTGAGGGCTCAGAGTTTATTGTGCAGTTCAGGTCTTCCCGGGCTTCCCGGAGCTCAGGTCAGAATTCAGATAATGCTGCATCGGCTCTAAAAAAGAAAATTCTCTATGTTGAAGATGACGATGTTGCCATTGATCTTGTCACCAGATTTCTCAATGCGCATTTTGAAGTTGAATTTGCCGTTAATTCAGATGCCGCACTCCGTATGGCTGAAGAAAATAATTATGAAGGTTTCCTTATCGATATTAATCTCGGCAGGGGAATGGATGGTTATGGTGTTACGAAAGCTCTGAGGGGAATTCCCCGGTATAAAAATGTGCCGGTGGTGGCGGTTACTGCCTACGCAATGTCGGGTGATGAGGAAGACGCACTTAAGGCAGGCTGCAGCGGGTATATTTCAAAGCCGTTCACGAAGCGTGATTTTACGGAATATGTATTAACAGCTTTCGGTCTGCTTCAGAAAAGTGTTTTACCTGAGAATGCTCCTGATTAAGACCTCAAGTGCAAGCTCTGATTTTTTCTCTTTTGAAAGTCTGAAATGAACATATAAAGAGAGAAGATCAACTGTTTTTGAATCACCGTTTGTGAGGATTGAAGGCTGGTATTTCCATACCTCAAGCCTTGCAACGGCCTCATCCTCGTAATGGACCTTAACCGGCGGGTGATTTTTACTTAGCAGTTTATAGTGCTCATACCCGATTGCATATACAGGAAGCTTGTTCGGTACAAAAATGGTATGCCGTTCAACAGCCCTCTGACCCGATATCAGCATTTTGCTCTTGAATGAATCATGAAGTTTCCCCACAAAAAATGATTTTTTAACGGGATCAGTCATAAACGGGAGCGATTTTTCCCATAATTCCTTTTTGCCGAGAGTTACCGTAAGCAGCCGTTCCTTGCCTGAATTTTTTACCACTGCAAGCTTAAGATTCTCGAGTTCATCAAACACCCTTGAGATGGTCATTCTTGAAAAACCCATCAGACCCGCAAGCGCCCCTCCGTTAAGCGGCCCCTTTTCGTTTTTGATTATAAGATAAAGCAGAACGGTCTGCGCGGCCGGACTCAGATTTTTCACCACCTTTCTTGCCCTCGTGAAATGTTCACGCAAATCAATCAGGAGATCAGGAAGGTACATCTGGTTGCCCGGCACAATAAAAGGAATTTTGAGTTCAATAAGCCGGTAACGGTAATCAGATCTTATGTTTTCAAGAAGAAGCACAGCAGGAGCACCGGTTGATTCGGTAATCCTCGCAAAATCACGGAGTATCATTTTAGGGTATCTCTCTGCCGGGGATTTCAGTGCGGCGGTAACAACCCTGGTTTTATCAATGGAAGTATCGTAGAAATTATAAACGGATTTAAGCGATTCATCAAATGAATCTTTCTCTTTCAGATGATGTATCTGAACTTTAAGTGAAGTTACCGATTCTGTGTACGCAATCATTTTTTCAATGACAGGGGTCATGGCAGCATTCCCGGTTGAGGTTAAACAATAAACTCTGTACAGAACCCCTGAATGAGAAAAACCGATTGAACTGCAAAATAACCGTGAAAGATAAGTGCAGTGTTTATCCGTCCTGTGCGGCACGGATCAGGATTATTAAAGAAAATGAGGCTTGGAAAATATTAATAATTGACGGGAATTATAATAAAGATTTACAGACTGTTTTTCAAATGAATATTGTTAAGAAATGGTAAAAAAAGTAAGCAGGCGGGTTTGTGGTCTCCCCTTTTGAGAAGGCGGCTCCCGGTAATGAAGCCGCCCTTAAAAATAATTTTATGCTTTTGTTTTGAAGCCTTTTATCATCCATGGTTTGGCAAGAAGAAGCCCCACAGGACTGATAATGGCAATGAAACCGTAAATAAGCCACATCGTTTCTGTGTTCATCTGGCTTGGCGGCACTCCCTCAGGGGCATAATTCATCAGGAACCAGCCGGAATAGAGCGAAGTGACAATCTTGGTAAGAAACCACGGGAACTGGCCAATACCCATGTAAATGCCGGTCATCCCTTTAGGCGCAATTTCTGCCACCCACTGCAAAAACCTTGGCTGCCACATTGCCTCGCCTATTGTCATTATGATCAGATACCCGAACAATGTGTAAATGCTGGGCCCCATTGCAAGAATGAAGGTCGGGGCGGCCATCACAAAGGTGCCGATGATCATCATTTTATACGCATTTTTGCCGGCCGTTAATGCGGTGACCGCGGGGGTAAGGATAAATATCCGAATCGGGTTGAAATTGGAAAAGAACTCAAAATTTTCACTGACCACCCCCGTGAACGCCCTGTAACAGTAAACGGGCAGGGTAAGCCAGTTATGGGCGAAGAGAGTCTGCACGGGAATGAGTATGAATATGAAAAAAAGAAATCTCATATCCTTAAGAGGGAAATTCTCCATATAATACTTCATCTTCTCTTTAAAGGGTTTTTCTTTTTCCTCGCGCACCTCTTCCTGCTTTTCTGAACTGAGGTTTGCCTCTGCCATTGCAACAGTCTTTTTAGAGAGGATGAAGAGAACGGAAACAATGCCCGCTACGGTAAGCGCAACATAAACCCAGAACACACCCGTTATGCCGAATGCTTTTCTGACCGGCGGAGAGATGAGCCCCGGAAGGAAGCCCCCCAGATTCATGAGGGCGTAAAGCATGGCATAGGCCATTGCCGAGGTTTTTTCATCAGTGAACCGCTTTACTCCTGCGTAACATGCCGGCTGATAAATACCGTACCCCAGGATAATGCCAAAAATTCCCAGCATTGCAATAAGGTGCGAGGCTGAAAGCCATCCGGTTGAGGGGATAAGTGAGGGGCTCAGCGCCAGCAGAATCCTGCCTGTAAGCATGAAAAGAAGCGATATAAGGAGTGATTTCCTGACCCCAATAATATCCACCGTTGCGCCAAGGATAAGCATGGCAAGCGTGATGCCGGCAGTAAGTACGCCAACCATCTGCCCCGACTGAATATCATTCAGGCCGATATTTTCATTAAAGAATATGGTGAGAAGGCCAACAACCCCGAAATATGTAAGACCTTCAAGAAGATATGAAACATTAATTCCCCAGAGTGCCCTGGGTGCATGAATAAGATCCTTAAATGGCTGTACAACTTCCTTTATTGTCTGCTGCAGTATGCCCGCTTTGTTTTGGTTATCAGTGCTCATTCTGTTTTCCGGAATTTTGATTAATTAACTTTTAAATATCACTTCTTTTATTGAATTATCTGCAAAAAAATGAATATTGATTCAGTCGCCTTAATGCTGCGGATCAGCCTTGGGCGCTTGCTCTTCTGCTTAAATAAAAGGCCGTGATAACCAGCAGAGCACTTATGATCAGACCGGTATCCTCATAAATGCCGAGCTTAAGTGCCGCCGTAAACCCGATTGCCGACCAGATAACCGGTATAAGAAACAGCTTAACCGTAAGCTTCTGATAATAAAGAAGAATGCCGAGTGTGAATATTGTTGTGGGGCAGGGCAGCCCGAATGTCGGGTTGCGGGGGAAGGAATGACCCGCCAGACTACCGAGCAGCGGATAAATTATGAGTGCGTAAACAATCATGAAAGCACCGGTGAACAGCCTGAAAGAACTTTGCCCTGCTGAATATGATGCCTCTTTCTCTCTGATTGCCTGAATAAGGAAAATGAGCGCCTGCAAAAGAAACAATCCCCCGAACACGTATGCCGCACCGTTAATAGATGTAAAAAATATGATATGGTATACTGTTCCGGTCCAGAGCCACAAAAATGAGAGCATTACACTTATATAAACGCCGTTTTTTCTTACTCCTGCTAATATGAGTGCGCAGATTGCAAGTGCAATAAGGTTTAAGGCAGCCTGCACTGGCCAGAGAGATAAATTGTATAATTCAAAAACATGCAGAAACTGTTCCTGTGTGAATGGCAGCTGCATAATAAACTCCTTGAATCAGTTGTAATTATTTTGCGGGCGGGAGAGCAAACCGTGAAAATCCGGCTGAGCTTCTGTGCGGCTTGCCTGCCGGCCTGTGCGCCGGGAACATCTTTTGCCGGGAACTACAGGGGGGGTGAAAATAGTAAGGCTGCGGCTCAAATCAGTTAGTGATTTGCACTGCGGGGCCGGTACCCGAATTTATCACCACTATAAATTTACAATCTTTTCTTAATAAATGGTAAATTTAAACCCGTGTTTAATTAAATTCCGGAATCAGCAATTGGAACCACTTGACTTCTGCCGGGTTAAAAAGATAGATGAAAAAGGATTCGGTTTTCTGCGCGGAGTAGTTTATCCCGAAGACATTTTCTTTCATTTTTCCCAGATTAAAAAAGAAGAATTTCTTGAAAAGCTTAATCACCTTAAAAGGGGTGATTTTTTCCTTTACTTCACCTCCAGACTCAGACCCGACGGCAAAAGAAAGGTTGAGGAGATCTGGTATTCACTTGAAGAGGTTCCGGTCAGTTATATCTCTGATTTTACGCAGAGAATCATAAACCTTTTTGGTGAATCAAGAACCAATCTGTATGATCTTCTTCATGTTGTGAATGAAATGAAGGCTATGGGTTATATCAGAACACCTGAAATGGATATGATTCTGGAGTCATCAAAAGTGCTCTCGCTACCCACCACTATTGTTCCTCATCTGAATGAGGATGAATTAAAAACGCTTCTTGATAATCTGCAACTCGCTCAGCTTGAAAAGCTTGAAACAAAACCGTTCTGGTATGAAGAGATGAAAAAAGTAAGCGATTCTCTTAAAAAGTAAAATCCGGTAATGCGTCTTAAGCTGCCGTGAAAGGAGCCCCCCGATGGCTTATAACCTGAGACTCGCAGCCAGAATCAGAGAAAAATTTGAGGGTCTGGCGGAGACTGAAGAAAAAGAGATGATGGGCGGTCTCGCCTTTATGTATAAAGGAAAAATGTGTATAGGGGTGATTGGCGATGAGATGATGATAAGGATTGACCCCGCACTTCATGATGAAACAGCCGAAAGAAACGGATGCCGTGAAATGGATTTCACAGGCAAACCCATGAAAGGGTGGTTAATGGCAGATGACTCCGCAATCAGAAATCCGGCTGATTTTGAGTTCCTCACGTCACTGGCATTCGCATGGAATGAAAACGCAAAAAAATCCGTGAAAAGGAAAAAAGGTAAATGAGGGCAGTGGTAACAGGTGCAACGGGTCTGATCGGGAAAGAACTTTTAAGGCAGCTGCTGAGTGATGACCGATTTGAAAGAATCGTGGTTTTTGCACGCAGAAGCACAGGCCTGATTTCCTCAAAACTTGAGGAACATCTTCTGGTTTCATTTGATGATATGCGTCCATATTATCATTACATGAGGGGAGACGTCATGTTCTGTGCCCTGGGCACAACAATCAAAAAAGCGGGATCTCAGGAAAACTTCAGAAAGGCGGATTACGGGTATGTTCTTAACTTTGCGCTTGCCGCAAAGGCGATGGAAGTTAAGCATTTTGTTCTGGTAAGCTCAATAGGAGCAAATTCAAACTCCAAAAGTTTTTATCTCAGAGTGAAAGCAGAAACCGAAAACGCCGTGATTAATACCGGAATTGAAAAAATCACTATACTGCGCCCCTCAATGCTTCTGGGCAAAAGAGAGGAGTTCAGGGCCGGTGAAAGAGCGGGCATCCTCTTTGCGCGTGTCTTTTCATTTCTGTTCAGGGGTGTATTCAGAAAATTCAAACCGGTTAAGGATAGTGAAGTTGCTGGCAGAATGATCAGTGAGTGTTTTGCTGATTACTCCGGCGTTAAAATCATTGAAACAGAGGAGATGTCTGCAAAATGAAATCAATTCGGTGATCAAGTTTTTATTTAATAATTACTTCAAGAATTTTATCAATTTCCTCAAGTTCATTTTTCAATAAATCTCTTATCTGAAGTCTGATTCTGCCAAGTTCATGCCCAGAATTAATTACGAGTGTTTCAGAGGAATAACCAATTTTAACTTTAGTTTCACATATCATGCCGAGTTCATACAACGCAATGTGCTTTTTGTCCGATATATCGAATTCTGGTAAAGGGATCTCAAGAATCTTTTTGTGAACGTGTCTTACGCCAAAAAGACCCGTTGCCTGAAAAGATTTGATAAGTTTGTTGGCAAAGCCGGAATTTAGAAAGGTTGTTAAATAATATGCCTCTTCCAAGCTGTCAGTATTATAATAATAAGTTGCACTCTCAATAATGAATGGTAAATCGTAATTAGTGCGATAAATTATGCATGCACTTGCATCTTTAGCGGAAGCTGTATATAAGACAACATATTTACTTGAAGCAACCTGTGATGTAAGTTTATTCTGATAATTCAACCAGTCCAAATATGTTGTACTAGAGTTTTTCTCAGTCTTATATTTATCCCAATTTTCTTCTACCAGTTTGAACCATTTAGCACTTGCCAAGAAATTATTCCTAAGTAATTCGGTCCAATGTAGCATTCTGGGCCTGTTCGATTCAAATAAAATCGGAAGATGCACGATAAATGGTTCGGCAGCAATAAATGGGAACACATTTTTAGATAAGGCCGTAGTGAATAAATATTGTGTATCAATTTGTTCTCTAAGATTAATGGTATCCCATGGCTTTTTTGCATCTTTCATGATTTCTTGATTGGTAGCAACATAAATAATTCTATCATTCAAACTACCACTCACTTGTTGCTCAAGTTGAACAAAATAAAAATTTCTTGGAACTATTGTTGCGCCCTGTTTGAATTTCTCCAAATAGACAGATTTTGTTCTAAATAAAACATTTTCAGAAATGGAAAATGCCGTTCTTTTGCCTAAAACAGAGAGGCTCCATGAAGCCTCAGCCATACTAAGCACGGAAGAGGCTGTTTTGAGATTTAGATGAGGTGTTGAAAGCCTACCGGCCAGAATTTTGCCATTTATTGGCCGGATATTTAATTTCGTTTGGTCTGGTTGGTCTTGAGATTTATCTGCAATTATTACGCATGAAGTGATTCGAAACAATGGGGTAACATTCTTTAAATCCCAAATCTCACTAATTGTGAAGCCTAATGCTGCCCCGGATCTTGTATTTTCATGATGATCTGCAGTCAGGAATCCTCTCGGAAGCACAAAAGCAATTTTGCCGCCGGGTTTAAGAAATATACTACTACAATGCGAAAGAAAAACCGCTGCAATTTCCAGATGAGTAATATTGGCGTTTCTTGGTAACAGACTGTATTCTTCTGCAAGTTTAATAATTTCATCCTGATATGGCTCATTATTCATATCTCTGTATGGCAACCACGGCGGGTTACCGACAACAAAATCAAATTTGCCCTGTAAAAACTGCGGCTTGTAGGAATTAATAAGAATAAAAGCCCAAATTGAATCCTTCTTTTGAAAAACAGCATCCCTTAGTTGCATGAAAATATTATGTGCACTTTTAATGATATTAGAGTTGTTAATCCTCGGGAATTGTCCTCTAAAGATCTCGGAAAATTCATTCTGATTAATTCTTAAAGCAGGTGAATCCAGTTCGGCTAGTTTCTGACAAAAATTGATAATGTCATCAAATAGGCTTTGTTCCTGGATTATTGCTCTATCAAGATATATTTTTGTGTTATTTATTTCAACTGTAAAGATAGTATCCAGTAGATCCTTGCTTTCGCGAACAATTTTCAGAGTATTTGCCAAATAAACATGCAAATTTAACGGACGTTTAAGCTCAGAAAGTCTTTTTCCAAATGATAAAAGCACAGTGGTTTTTGCGATCTGTACCGAAAGAGGGTGAATATCTATTCCCACAACATTGTTGGTAATCTCATTAATGTCAGGTTCAGGGGAAGAACCTATCATTTTAGAAATAACTGCTCTTAAAAAGCTCCCGCTTCCGCACGAGGGATCAAGAACAGAGGTGTTTTCATCAATATCAAGATGATTCGTAATCATCGCTGCAAGCCAGTCAGGAGTGTAATATTCACCTAATGCATGTTTAGTGTCAATATCGATCAACTCCTGGTAAACACCTTTAAGTATATCCTCGTTTGTAGTTGAAAAATCATAGTCAGAAATTTGAACAACCAGATGTCTGAACAGAGGTCTAAGTTTGGGGAAATGAGGTTCCTTGCCTACCCAGTAATAAAAATCTTTTTCAATAAAATTATTGACATTAAGTTTTTTAAATATTTCTCCATTAACAATATCCCGCAGATCAGAATCATTTATATATCTTTGACCGGTAATTACACTATATGCGAGGAATTTTGAAAATATACTGAGATAAGTATGCACCAGAAATACTCTTACATCATCATTAAATCTGCCATAGGCAATATTCAAGAAAAGTTTCCATTGTTCATAGGCTATTTTTATCTCGGGGTCATTTTCAACTTTAGACCAATATCCGATAAGTATCCGGAGACAATTAAGAAAGGTCTGAGAGAGATCGCCAAAATCATTTTTAATGGTTTCATAAGTTGGGATCTGAGGCTGTGTTCTGAATATATAATGATCAATGAAGTAATAAAAATCTAATGCATTCTTAGCATCAAGTATAAATGAATGTTTTTCAACGAGTTCAATATCCTCGGGCGTCAGAATATCAGTCTTAAGCAGGTTATCAAATTTGGGGCTATACACTTTCCATGTAAGACAGTCAGTGGCGATCAAAACATAATCAAAATTATTCCCACTTAACCAGTTGCCGACAAGATATTCAGACAACTGCTCTTTGGCATGCTCAAGTGTGACCTTTAGATCACGCTCAAACTCAATGATAACGTTACGATACTGAGTATCAGCAAAACCAATTTTGTTTCTGTGTGCCAAGGGTATGTTGTAAACTACTTTTTCTGAACCGGCATCAAATTCATCGATAATCTTTCGGAGCGAACTTTCGTTATCGTATAATCTGATTAATAAGGTTTTGAATGTCTCCTTTTTTGCAGATTCAGAGGATGTTTGAATAAGTCTTTCCCTGTAATCATTGATAGCTTGAATAATTTTCTGGTTCATCTTAAAAGCTGGTTCTCTCGTTTAAAAGAATGTTTTATTAAGTTATCATAAAATAACTAAACGAATATTCAGAGTAAAATTATTCAGACCACTCAAAAAATCAATTACAAAGATATTATAGGTTGTTTTTCAGAACATAATCATCTAGTATCATAGTGGAATTTGGCAGCAAAAAACCATATCTTTGTATAATAACATCAGCGGATAAGATATTGTAATTATTCCCGCGGCATTTCTTACCACTTTAGATAAATTAATATCATGGCTATCACCATAAAACAGCACCCATTCACGTTTGAATCGTGGTACTTTGATTGTATTGATGAAGCGACAAACGATGTTTTTATCGGGTATACCGTTAAGTTCACGTGGAAATTTATTAATCTGAGATATCACGGTTATGTTCTGAACAAAAGGGATTCCCATTCTGAAAGAAATTCCCTGACAAAACCTGCAAGAGTTAATGTTGTGACCCCGATAATCTCGATGTCATCAAAATTGTTTGACCTGAGCGGAACATGGGAAGAGAAGGCTCCTTCATTCACTGAAACAATCTATGAAAACGAAAAGGGTTCTGTTTATCTTGAGTGTTTTCAGCCAAGGTCTGACGTGAACATCAGAATTAAAAATGGTATCATTGCCGGAACAGGATACTGTAAAAGAATTAAACTGAACATAAAGCCATGGCAGCTTCCTTATAAGGAAATTAAATGGGGCAGATGCCATACAGAATCAGACACCTATATCTGGGTCTATGCAAAGGGTGACCCCTCAATAAATCTGCTGCTGAAAAACAATAAACAGCACAAAATCACATCAATCACCCCCACGATGGTTACCACCGAAGAATTCAGCCTGAGTTTTGATAAACTTAAGATAGTACAGAATTCACGCATCGAGAACATGATTACAAAATCGATTCCGCTTAAAACTCTGCTCCCCAAAAAGGGAAAAAAGATTCACACTCTCAAGTTTTATTCGCCGGTGACAATCAGGAATGGTGATTCCGTCAAAAAGGGGAAAGCGATTTTTGAGACACTGACTTTCTGACCACCTTGCGCGGTTTAACAATTCCCCTCATCTCCGATTTGCCGTGAGTCCGCTTTCTGCGGAAATCATTTCACCGTTACTGCAATAAAGCTTTTACACGCTGTTCCGGTTCAGATTTACCGGGAAGCAATCTCAGATAATACATAATCGGCTGCACATATGACCTTAAAGTCAATTTACTCTCATGCGCCTGCGTATGGAAAAAAGATCGGGGGCTGTTGTGTTCTGCGGCTGTTAAACACGCCTGCCATTAGCCGGTTAAACAGCTTTTAAGGAAGGTGATAAAAACATGTGACAGAATCACTTAGCACGAAAAACATCTTTGTTTTTAATTAAAGTTCTGATTAAATTGAATTCATAAAGCAAATATTCTTTTTTGCTCTTTATAATAAACCATATTATTATTACATAAAGTTATTATATGAGAAGTTTTGCCCTTGTTTCCGTGCTTTCGGCCGCTTTTTTATTATTTGCGGCAGCCGCAATACAAATTAATGCTTATCCCGGCGGGGTAAGCGGATATACATTAAAAGGGCCAAGCCCGGGATGTACCTGCCACACATCATCGGTCAGTTCTTCGGTTTCACTTGTTATTTCAGGTCCTCAGACACTTCAGCCAGGGGAGACTGGAAATTATCAGGTTTTGATGACTTATACGTCAACAATTTCAAAAGGGGGAATGGATATTGCCGCTTCAGCAGGCACACTCGCAAAAGTTGATAACAGGCTCAAGGTTCTGAACGGGGAACTCACTCAGCCCTCATCACAAAATGCGGGTTCAACCACGCTTACCTGGCTTTTTAAATATACCGCTCCTATGACACCGGGGGTTCAGACTCTCTACGCAACAGGGTGCGCGGTTAAAAGCAGATGGAATCATGCCCCCAATTTCACGGTAACGATTAGCAGTGCCAATCCGGCTCTTGCGCTCACAGCACCTGCGGGCGGTGAAATATGGTATACGGGCAGAACGGGTCTGATTAAATGGACGAGCGCCCTTGTTAATAATGTTAAACTTGAGTATTCACCTGATGACGGGGTTAACTGGACAACGATTATTGCTTCAACTACGGCATCTGCAGGGCAGTATTCCTGGATTATACCGCAGATATCATCGCAAAACTGCAGAGTGAGAGTATCTGATGTTTCAAATTCTCAGCTTTCTTCTGTCTCGCCTGTCTTCACAATCACAGAACTTGCTTACAGCTATCTTATTGAACATCTGCATCACAATAACACAATGGGGGTATCGCAGGATTCAGGCAAGCTGGTGATCCTTAAGGGGGTTGTAACATCATCGGCAGAGCTGGGTGATCTTGCCTTTATACAGGACAGCACCGGGGGCATGGCACTCTCAACTGCAGATTTCCCTCAGTTCGGCTCAGAAATTAAAACCGGAGATGTCATTGAGATCAAAGGCAGGGTGCAGAATGATTTCGGGATGACACGTATTGACCCGCTTGTAAGCTATATGAAAACCGACTCACTAAAAACAGTGACTCCCGAAGCGGTTACAATCCGGGCAATTCTCAGTCAGCAATGGAACGGATTTGAGGAGTACGAAGACAAACTCGTTCAGATCACGGGTGTCACAGTATTAAGCAGTTATTCGCTTTGGAGTGCCGACAGCATGTATACTCTTACAAATGGCACAGATTCAATAGAAGTGTACATTCATGAATCTTCATCGCTTGCAGGCACAGTGATTCCGCGGGGTCAGTTTGATCTTGCCGGGCTAACTGCCCAGAGATGCGGGCACTCACCCTACAGCTCAGGGTATTTAATTCTGCCAAGAACCCCCGATGATATAAGCAATATAACAGGTATACCGGAAGAAAATGCGGATATTCCTTCGGCTTTCTCGGTGCTACCTGCCTGGCCGAATCCGTTTAATCCTTCATGCACGGTGGCTTATACAATTCAGGGGGATGCACTTGTTAATGTCTCACTCTTCAGCTCATCGGGAGAACTGGTTCAGATGCTTAAAGAAAGTTATGAGCAGCAGGGCTACCATACTCTCAGAGTTGATGCGGGCAGCCTCACTTCCGGAATTTATTTCTGCCGTGTCACTGTAAAAAACAGTGAGAAACAGATTAAGACTGCGCAGACAATCAAGCTGATGCTCCTCAAATAATATCTGTTGAAAGCGCTTAAAAATTAGTATAAAGCACAGGCTGCCAGCCTGTGCTTTTTTATATAATCCAATACCTGTCAAAGAATACCACTCAACGCCCCTTGGAGGATTTTGGCGTCATGAACGGGATGGATCAGTGTTTTGTACGGGTGTGCTTAGATCGTAGTTAAACAGTATAAACGGGATAGAACGCAGATTCTTCCTCCGGCGGAGAGGCCACGGATTTTACAGATTCAAACGGATTATTCTCTCGGTATGAAACTTCACTCATCCCGGACGGGTACCGCATCTCAACACTCAGGATCAACCCGGGCCGGGTTGAATGTCCGCAGAAAAAATATTAGCCTTAGGAACCCTCAACTCCGGCGGAGTTGGATATAAAAAAGGTATGCAATTAATTCTAATCCCTTTCACAGTACAAATGCACCGAACCCGAAAAATCGGGACGGCGTTACATTAAATGTTCGGCCGGTGATTTTTTGGGGATGCAAGTATCGCATCCCTAACAAATACAGCAGGAAAACGCCGGATCAACCCGGGCCGGGTTGAATGTCTGTAAAAAAAATATTACCCTTAGGAACCCTCAACTCCGGCGGAGTTGGATATAAAAAAAGGTTTGCAATTAATTCTAACCCCTTTTACAGCACAAATGCACCGAACCCCAAAAAATCAAACCGCTTTGATGATCTGCAAAATTTGATCCGGCTTCTATGAGAGGATAAACCCGGCTGATGCATAACAATACTAAGCACGTAATCTTATTCTTTCGGATATGTTTTTTCATGCTTAATTACTATCTTAACGGTCTGATATTCATTAATAACTGTAAATTTCAGAAAACTATGAATGGTGGTGTCTGATCAAATTAAGACATTCACAAAAATAAAAGTTACAAGAGAGAGGAAAATAAGATAAGAGTTTTTGTTGATGCCGATTCATGCCCGGTTAAAACCGAAATATACCAGGTGGCAAAAAAATACGGAATAAAGGTCGTGATTGTGGCTAATAACTATATGAGAACTCCGCCGGGTGAACTGATTGAGATTGTAACCGTTGGGAGTGAATCTGATGCAGCAGATATCTGGATATCAGAAAATTGCCGGAAGAATGATATTGTTATAACATCAGATCTCCCCTTGGCAGCACTCTGCATTAAAAAGGAAGCCAGGGTTTTATCCCCCAAAGGAAAAGTGCTAACAGAGGAATCTATTGCCGGACCAATGATGTACAGGGAAATCTCTGCTCACTTAAGACAGATGGGAGATAATTCACTCAGCAGGACCCAGCCTTACTCTCAAAAAGACAGATCAAGGTTTCTTCAGTATTTTCATCAGCTGATTCAGTCGGCGCTCAGAGCTGAAGGAACCCTGAAAACCACATAATGCGGTGTATTATCCGTCATAATTATCAGTTGTAAAAGAATAAACCCACATCAGAGAAACAACAGGAATAAATTTGAATCTTTTTTCAGTGCTTATAATTTCCGGAGTGGTGCAGGGCGGCGTTCTCTTTTTTGCTCTGATGCGGCTTAAGAGAGGATATCCCGACTCAAACAGGTTCCTTGCAAAATTCATGCTCCTGATAATGCTTGTAATGACGGGCAGGTATTTTTATACAATTGAACCAATGACCCTTCTTACAGCAAAAGTGCTTTTTGCGGGTGACATGATCATATTTCTTTTCGGGCCGCTCCTTTACTTTTATCTGATGTCGCTGTTCGGGATTAAACACAATTCTGTCATACCGGTTTGGGTGCATTACGTTCCTCAGGCATTATTTATTGTAATCATCTTTCCCCTTCTGATTGCAGACAAGGAGGGATACATAAGTTACTATTCAAAAACAGAGTGGGTTTTCCGTTTTGTGGAGATATTTGCGATTCTGCAGATTATTTTTTACCTCGAACTTAACAGGCGGCTGCTCCGGGAGTATGAGGGAAAACTCAGGAATCAAATTTCGGCACTCCCTGCACTAAGGATTTATAAGATAATACTTCTGGTTTCTGCAGCACTGCTGGGTGTCTGGCTGTTCAGTTTCATAATGAGGGTGACAAACCCGCTGGGCGCAGGTGACTATCTGGGGTATCAGCTTGTCTGGTTTGCGCTTCCTTGTTCAGTGATTGCTCTCGGGTACTATTCTCTTATAAATCCCGATATACTGAGAGTGGAATCAGTGGCTGAAGCTCAGAATATAAAAGAGGATAAATTACCCAACGCCGCAGAGCTCAAAGAAAAGGTTATCAGGATTATGGAAAATGACAAGCCGTATCTTCAGCCAAAACTGACCCTGCCTGAATTAGCCGAAAAATGCAATATGAGCACTCACCTGCTTTCAAGAGTCATTAACGAGGAGTTCGGAAAAAACTTCTTCGAGTTTGTAAATCAGTACAGAGTTGAGGAGTTTAAGAATGAACTTAAAGAGGAGGAAAACAAAAATCTTACTATTCTGGCGCTTGCTTATAAGGCAGGCTTTAACTCAAAAACCACTTTTAACACCGCCTTCAGAAGCATTACGGGTCAGACCCCGCGTGAATTTCACCGTATTCTCAGAAATCAGAGCTAAAAAAACCCCTTAAATCGTGCAAATATGTTCGGATTGATAAACCCGAACGACCCGCATACGTTCCCCGCTTAATTTTGCCTCAGAATTTTTTAACAATTTCAGAGGATAAAAATGAAAGCAATAATTCTCACCGCACTTTTGGTTTTAATCTGTTTTACTTTACAGTACGCCCAGACAGTTTCAACGCTGGTACCGGGGCTTTCCTCATTTAATGACGGTCTGGCAATAGATGATTCGGGAAACATTTATGCATCAATGTACAACGGATCAACAGTCACAAAAATAACTCCTTCAGGAAACGCATCAATTTTTGCAACAGGCTTTAACAGCCCGAACGGACTGGCTTTCGGGCCGGATAAAAATCTGTACGTACCTAATGCTTTCGGAAACCGGGTTGATAAGGTCACCCCTGAGGGCATTGTCTCACTTTACATCAATATCCCGAATCCCGGGAAAGTATATTTTGACAATACGGGACTAATGTATGTGGTGAACTATAATGATAATGTTATCAGCACAGTGGATTCAATGAAAAGAATCGACACTCTTTACTCGGGTGGTGTTCTTAACGGTCCAATCGAAATCATAAAAGACGGGGCAGGAAAACTATACATTGGTAATTTTACCGACGGAAAAGTATTCAGAGTGGATGATAATAATACTTTCACTCAGATCGGGGATTTACCCGGAAATCTCGGATTCGGCACACTCATCAATGATGCAATTTATGCCACCGATTTTTTGACACACAGAATTTACAAAATCCCCACAGACGGAAGCGGCCAGACAGTTTTTGCAGGTACCGGCACAAGAGGCACCGTTAACGGACCTGTTGCAACAGCAAGATTTAACAGCCCCAACGGAATTGCGTCAACATCAACCGGCGATACAATCTATGTTTCAGATTATGGCAACAGATCACTCAGAATGATCACCGGAGTGCTTACCCCCACATCCGTATCAGAAGATCTGATAAATGAAAGCAGAAACTTTAATATAGAACAAAACTATCCTAACCCTTTTAATCCGGAAACAAAAATCAGGTGGTATCAGCCATACACAGCAAAAACATCTGTGAAGGTTTTTGATATAACAGGAAATCTGATCACAGAACTCTTGAATAATGAAATGCCTGCGGGAAATCATGAAGTTAATTTCAATGCCCGGTATGCCGCTGCTGAACTTCCGAGCGGAATTTATTTCTTCAGGATTGAAGCAGGCAGTTTTTCTGAAACCCGTAAGATGGTTTTGCTCAAATAATCAGAATGATACACGGCATATAATCAGGCGATCTTAAGCAGAGGGAATTCAGCTAAAGCAGGAGTTCCCTCATCTGATCCAGATGCCGGAGTGAGTGCAGCGGAACCAGATTAAGCCAGTCGGCAACGGTCATTTCGCCCAGATAGGGATGGGGCACGATGCTGTTCAGCTCCGGAAGCCTGCCTTCTCTGATCAGTTGTTTAAGTTTTTCCCGCTGGACAAAAAATGCATCTTTGGCTTCAGAAATGTTTTTATACTTTCCTTTCGGCTGTACATTATCAGGAGCAGCCACTTTATTTACGGTTCTTCCTTCAATCAGGATTTTTTCAAGTTTTCCGTATCCGTAAAGTTCTGTTTCCCCGCTTTTATTTGTCTGAGGACGCTGCAGAACCACGAAAACAATTCTTTCAAGAAGGATAATGTGTTCAAGATTATCTGCAATGCTCCATTTTCCAACGGGCCGCAGATTTAATTTTTCTTCAGTGCAGCCGTTAATAAAGCTGATAATTGATTCTGTGGAATTGTCTATTCCGGCAATGTAGCTGTCAGTGCTCATGGATCGGGCTCCTGCGATTGTTAAACAAACGGACTCTGATTTCTCAGGCTGATGAAAATAAATTTCTATTCCAAAATTAAAAGATGCTGCTTTAATACATCAAAATAAAGTATATGCGGCAGTAAAAATCTCCCGGCGGATATTAAGTGTCTGTTTTAAGGCTGATTACAATTGTGAAAGCCGGGTTATGCAGCCCGGCTTGTTACTTATGATTGAGAGAGCTGCTGCGATGCAGTAAAAACAGGAGAAAAAGGAGAATAAGGGAAAGAACTGCGAGAACCGGAGGAATACTTTCCATTCCGTAAACTCCTGCAAGCAAACCGGCATTACCGGGAATAACCGCAACCCCGAAACCTGCTGCGCCGATCTGCATGCCAATTGTATTGGGAGTGTGCAGGCGGCCTGTTCTTTCTTTTGTTGAAGCCATCATTCCGGGATAAATGGGAGCAATGGCAAATCCAAAAATCAGAACACCGGCTATACTGAAAGCAGCTGAACCTGAAATTATAAGGAGAATGCCGCCGGCAAGCGAGATAAGGACCGAGTACAGGATCATTTTATTCATGCCTGTCTTTCCCCCGGTGAACCCTGCCAGTATGCGGCTGAGAGTGTAAACCCCCCAGAAGCTGCCAACAAGCACCCCCGCCGCTTCGGGATTGATGCCGCGTGAAGTGGTGAGGAGTGTGTAAGACCAGTTCCCCATGGTTGATTCAAGCCCCGCATAAAAGAAAAAGAATAATATGCTCAGTATTACAGGTCTCTTTTTAAGGCTCTGTGAAATTGAAGGCCTGAAGCCCTCAGGTGATTCATGGTAATTCTGATCTGTAAGCCGGCTTTTATTTCTGTCCTGTCCTGAGCTGAATATGTGAAAGGTAAACAATATAAACTGAATGGTTATGACAAGAATATAACCCCATCGCCAGGTATCAAGCCTTGTAACTGAATATGTCATTGCCAGCGGGCCGAGTGTTATGCCGACCCCGTAACAAGCGTGCAGCCATTGAGTGATCCGCGGGCTGAACCTTGAGGCAAGATCGGCGCTTATAGCCGATGAAATAAGTCCGTTCCCCGCACCCACCATAATGCCGGCAGTTAAAATATACAGCCATGCCGGCGCAAGAATGTAAACAGTGAAACCCGATGCCACCATCAGGCATCCGGCAGCCGTAAGCCACTTTGCCGGATAGCGTGAGATTACCCTGCCCGAGAAAAAACTGATTAGCAGGTATCCCGTCATTACTGTAAAGAGAAGCATTCCCAGTGCATCAACCGGCAGCCCGAATTCTGCTCTGATTGAGGGCCATGCAACACTGATCAGTCCGTCGGTCACACCAAGCGCAGCAAACACGGCATAAGTAAGCAGAACATCTGCAAGCCTGCTGCGTGAGGGTTTATCTGGGTTGAGTATTTGGTTCATAAAGAGAGAGAGAAAGTTCTCCGCAGTTAAATCTAAATCAAAAAATTCATCACTTAAAATTATCATATTTGCGGATAAGACGGCTGGCTTTTGCTGAATTATAAAATTAAAAAGGGTTAGAAATGTAAACAGATTGTAAAAAGTTTGTCAGGGTATTGAATTAGGGAATAAAAATGATTACGTTACAATTCAATTCAAAATATTTGGTGAGGCTATGAAACTACCGGTTTCATTCGTGGTAATAACCATAGTCATGTTTTTCGCCATAGAAATTCTGCTTCAGGATGTTGTAATTGCGGGATTCGCCGCAGTGACGGTATCTCTTGTATATAACCTGCTTGCATCAGCCATTTCAGCCAGAAAAATCATTCCACACGGTAAAAAAAGTCTCTTCCTCTTTATTGCGGGCGCCGGCATAGTTGGTCAGTTTCTGGCAAATAATCTTCAGTTTGACACTCTTCATGCCCAGACATCTTATCTTAAAGCAGCAGGTCACCTTGAATCGTTAACTAAAATGCATCTCTCCGTTCAGGAGGTTGCCGGCCGTGTTATAAATAAAATCAATGAAGAGAAGCAATCCGGAAACGAGCCCGGGATAAATAAAATATTCTTTTCTCTTTACAGTCAGAATAAATCCGGAATGCTGACCCCTCTTTACAATGATCAACCCCTTGAGAACGGTTCTGATAAGCTGCTCCCTGTTTATCTGGGCAGGTATTCAGATAAGGAGATACATATTGTGGTTGTTGATCCGGAGGGCAAAGGGTTTAATCCCGATTTTAAGAACCGGAATTTCCTTTCAGGAATGCCCGAGTATGAAGCAGTGCTCAGCAGCAATAAGATAACGTTTAGCGTGAGGAACTGATATGCAGGAGCTCAGGGAGATAAAAGAGAGGTATATTCCGGAGAACAGGATCCTCAGATGGCTTCTGGTCATAGCTGGAGGAGAGCTGTTTCTTATTGCCATTCAGTATCTTTTCAGCTCTGCCCTTTATCTTCCTTTCCGTGATCTTGCCGGGGCTGCAATACTTCAGGCCCGCGATACGGGGAGCTCTCTCATTCTCAGTGATAATAATTTCAACATTGTGAGTCATTTCCTCATGACGGTTATACTGGTTTACCTGATATTACCGGCAATTTTTCATGCATCTTTTGGCGACTGGTTTGATTATCAGAACGAGGAGCCTGTAAAGGTGAATCTGAGACTTGCATTTGCGGGTCTGGTGCTGACCACGGTTTTTATGCTGAATCTGGCTGCGCTGGGCTGGGTCGATTTTCTGCTTTCGGACAAAGTTTATAAATCATTTAATGCGCAGATGCTGGCAGATTATTCTGATGATCTGCTTGGTGTTGCACTTCAGGAGAAGGGGCTTGAACTGAAAATGATGACGGGAGGCAATATCGCCGGATTCAGCCGCCTTAATGATTCTGATATTAACGGTAAGGTTACAGGAAAATATCTTCAGGCCACAATGCAGAGCGGAAAAAATCTTATGGAGGAAGCACTTGCTCACTGGAATCTCTATCTGCTCAGAAATGCGGGTAATGACAGCACGTGGCATCTCATTGCAATATCCGAGATCAGATCGCCGGATCCTCAGTTTCAGAATGCGGACGGAAGAAGAGGGTATCTTCAGAGAACTCTTGAAATAACACCTTCAGGGCAAAGGATTTTATATATGCCGGGGAGCTGATAAAAGCAAATTGATTTAACGGATTTTAATACCTGGCTATTAGAGGCCGTTTGGAGTCACATGATAATTCAACTGTGGTTCAGCTCATTTTAATCTCATAAAAACAGGATGAATCTGTTATTGTAATACATGTTCAGAGAAAGCTTCAGATGATGCTGAAGAGGTTTAATCAATTCAGCATTAATTTTCCCGATTTAATAATCACCATATAATTTCCGGTGTAGTTATGAAGATGCTTATTACTTTCGTGGTTTTAACCATAGCATTATTTGCATCAGGAGCTGTTTTCTTCAGTGATATTGCTCTGGCTGGTTTTTCTGCCGTGCTTATGGTTCTTATCTATAATCTGGCAGCTTCAGTAACAACTGCCAATAAAATCAACATTCCCGCCCGGAAAGGGTTTTTCCTTTTTATTGCCGGGGCAGGAGTGATTGGGCAGTTGCTTATCAACGATATCCTCTTTGATTACATAAAATCTCAGGATTATAACGAGAAAGCCCTGGCTCATTCAGTTTCTGTAAACGAAATGCAGCTGGTTTTACGGGAAATTGCTGACAAGATCCTCATTAAGATTGCTGATGATAAAAAAGCGGGACGCGATAATACAGGCACGGGAGGCGTATTCTATTCTCTGTTCAGACAAAACACTCCCGGCCGTTTCGGGTATTCTGATAGTGTCTTCAATGCTTCGGTTCTTATTAAAAGACCGGTTGCGGTATTTGTTGAATCATGGTCTGAGAGCCATGTAAAACTTG
>JABWCA010000033.1 GCA_013359345.1 Ignavibacteriaceae bacterium | reverse complement strand
GCTCAATCATGACTTTTTTATTGATCAGCTTGTTCGGGAGGGATTTCGAGTTATAATATTTTGCTATGAACTTCTCGGTGTCAGGATTCCAGACTGAGCTGTCAATTCCGTTCACAAGTCCGTAAAATTTATCTTTTTTACTGATCAGGAGATCTTTCATGCCAAGTGAAAGGCCGTTATTTTCAAGCACTTCACGGCGGTAACCTTCGCTCACGGTATTGATCACATGAGCAGATGAAAGCCCCGCTTTCAGAAAATTCAGTTTGCCTTCATGAACAAGATTATTGTCATTAAGATATTCAGGGGGGAGACCCATTTTTGCAAAAGCACTGATATCAAATGCTCCCTGATATTCAAAATTATGCACAGTAAACAGGGTTCTGAAATTTTTACACTGATCATCTTCAGAATATATTGCCCGGTGATATAACGGAACCAGCGCCGTCTGCCAGTCATTGCAGTGAATTATATCGGGTATCCAGCCGAGCTTTTTTATTAATTCAAATATCGATTTCGAAAAAATGATAAAACGCTCATCATTATCTTCGTAAGGAAGCCCGCTCACAGGATCATAATAAAGACTCTTTCTGCTGCCGAAATATTCCTCGTTATCAATGAAATATATCTGAACCCGGACCTTTTGTGATGGCAGGAACGATGATTTTACTGAGAATACAACTTCCTTCTCACCCAGTTTAACGCTGAGGTCTTTTAACCTTACAACGTCATGAATTTTTGCTTTGCGGGTATCAATTGCACCGTATTTCGGAACCACGATTCTCACTTCATGGCCCATTGCGGTAAGTTCCTGGGGCAGTGATGCGGAGACGTCTGCTAAACCGCCTGTTTTCATGAAGGGAAAAAGTTCGGAAGTAACAAAAAGAATTTTTAGATTTTTTTTAGACGGCATCCGTTATTCAAAAATAATTATCCTGCAAAAATACAAAATTTTACGTTTATAATCCATCTGCAAGCAGCTATTATTTTTCTCTGAACTTTCACTTTCTGCTGATAAGCCTCTCCCCGGGCTTAATATATGACTCAGGCATTAAGATATTATACTTGAATATTAAACTGAAATTCCGTTTATTAAAGGTTACACTTTATGATTAAATTCAAATTAGAGAAAAATGCAAAAGTTATTATTTTTTATTGTTTTGTTATTTGCGTTTCAGCTTTCGGCACAGACAGAGAGGCTTGTGCAGATACCTGAAACCCACCTTTTTAACGCCCGCTATTCACCTGACGGCAGATATATTGCCTTCACTAAAGATAATTACCGCGGGTTATATGTACTTGAAACTTCAACAGGCAGAATTACCGAACTTACTGACCATGCTTCAGCAGGATTCGGATATTCATGGTCGGCAGATTCCAGAATGATTCTGACCAAATGCTCCCGTTTCACTGAAACCACGAGAGAGGATGCAGTGATTGTTTTCTACCCTGAATCTGGCACCGCATTACAGTTAACTGATTTTTCTTACGGGCCGCATATAATTCCTTCATGGGCAGGTGAAAATTCCGTTGTGACCGGCACAGCAAAAGAGATAAGCACAATCAATCTTAACCGTGAAAAAACCGCAGAAATTGCACACCCTTATGCTTATTTTGATAAGATTGCCGTTCCTTCTGCCGGAAAGGTTAACAGTCTGCTGACCAATTCGCTGACAGCCGAAAAAAGTATTCTCAACTTTTCACTTTCATCAGATAAATCAAAAGCCGTTTTTGAACTGCTCGGCGGCGGCATCTATGTATGGGATATAAAAAAGAATACATTTAATTACATAGACCTTGGCAACCGCCCCGCTTTTTCTCAGGATGGAAGCAGGATTGCTTATATGAAGACCACTGATGACGGGCATATGATGCTCACCTCAGAAATCTGGGTTTCCGACATTACCGGAGCCGCAAAAATAATGGTCACAGATACCCCTTCACGCATTGAAACAGATCCCTCATTTGCCCCTGACGGATTATCAATTATTTATTCGGAACTAAACAGCGGTGCAATTTACTCAACAGTCACTGAAGGAGGTCTCAGATGAAATTTTCAGGAATAGTATTTGCCTTACTCCTTCTTTTACTACCCGAAGGGTTAAATGCTCAGCAGGTTACCGGCCTGAGCGGCTGGAATATCTGTCTCGATCCCGGGCACAGCGGTGTTGAAAACATGGGGATCTACAATTATTCCGAGGCAGAGAAAAATCTGGGTGTCGGGCTAAACCTCAGACAGATGCTTCTCACTCTCACTGATATTGATACTGTCTACATGACGCGCACAGACAGCATTCAGAATGTTTCGCTTTCTCAGCGGACAGATTATGCAAATTCAATCGGCGCGGCATGGTTCCACTCAATACACAGCGATGCGGGCTCCGCTTCGGCAAACTCAACCCTCCTTCTGTGGGGACAATATTCAAACGGTCTTGAAAAAGTGCCTAACGGCGGCAAGAGAATGAGTGATCTGATGATTGATCCCCTTACCAGAGGCATGAGAACAAATACCGCAAGAGGATCAATTGGCGACTGCTCATTCTACGGCTGCACATCTTCGGGGCCTTATCTCTGGGTGAACCGCAACACAAATATGCCATCAGAGCTCAGTGAGGCCGGTTTTCATACCAACCCCACGCAGAATCAGAGAAATATGAATGCCGAGTGGAAAAGGCTTGAAGCATGGACTTTCTTCTGGTCAATAATCAAATACCACAACGCAGCCCGCCCGGCAGTGAGAAAGATCACCGGTATCATTAAAGACGCAGAATCGGGCCTCCCGATCAATGGTGCCAAATTTACAATTGACGGAAAGTCATACACTACAGATACTTATCAGTCACTGTTTTACAGATTCACAAGTGATTCAACATTGTTAAGGAATGGTTTTTATTTTATCGAGAACCTGACCCCCGGAACACTCAGCTACACGGTCACCGCACCCGGCTATGAACCCTTTAACGGTCAGGCAGCTATAAGTGATACTTTCTTCACTTTTGTTGATGTAAACCTTGTTTCAACAATTCCTCCGGTGCTTGTTAATCACACCCCTATTGTTAATGACAGTATCTATCCCGGCACAGATATTATTCAGCTTAAGTTCAGCCGCCCCATGAATAAGGCGTCGGTTGAAAGTAACATAACTCTGAATCCTCAGGCAAATCTTACTTATGCATGGACAGATAACGACAGGCTTCTGAGAATCAACACCTCGGGACTGGCTTACTCCACCGGCTATTCACTCACAATTCAGGGCGGAGCAACCGATATCTACAATCATCCGTTTGACGGTGATAAAAACGGTGTCGGAGGCGATCCGTACACATTTAATTTCCGTACCAAAGTAGTTCTTGATACTTTTGCTCCGGTGATAACATCGTCATCGCCTGCTCCCGGAGAAAAAGTGCTGATCAAGCCGGTTATTAATGTTTCATTTGATGAGCCCCTGCTTACATCTTCAATTTCAGGTAAGTTTGTTGTTACAAAAAAAACTGACAACTCAACCGTGAATGTTTTTGGAAAGTACTACCCTTTCAATAAAAAATCGGTTGTTAATCTCTTTGTGAGAGATAACCTCATTTACGGAGAAACCTATAAAGTTCTGGTTAAGGCAGGTGTTTCTGACGTTCTTGGAAATGCCATTCCCTCAGATTATTCGTTTGAGTTCACAGTAAATAAAAACCTGAATACATTTACAACCATCGATAATTTTGAAGCCGGTATCGGCGACTGGTGGGTTCCCCAGCAGAGCGGGCAGACAACAGGGATTGTAACCGATTCGGTTAATATCTATTCAAACGGCATATTCCTGAATCACCTGACAAATTCAACCAAATCATTTGAAATGAGTTACGGATGGGATACCCTTGCAACAGAATGGATGATCCGGGAATATTACAACAAAAACTCTGCCGCATTTGATAACACATACATTCTGGAAACTTTTGTTTTCGGTGATGGTAACGGCCATAAGTTCCGCTTCGCAATCAATGATAACGGTCCCGGCGGACACGAAGTAAGCGAATGGAAAACTGTTGACTGGATTGGCTGGAAATCAGTTATGTGGGATCTTGCAAACGATCCTGTGGGTACATGGATTGGCAATGGTGTTCTTGAAGGCAGCCTTACATTTGACAGCTATCAGTTCACTTACACACCCGGCAAACAGTTTTTCGGAAGATATTACATTGATGATCTGAGATTCGGGAAAGAAATCTCCACTTCTGTCGATGACGAAGTTATGACAGCAAAAGGCTTTTATCTCAGCCAGAATTTTCCTAACCCGTTTAATCCGGAAACGGTTATCAGATTCGGAATTCCTTCTGAGGGTGAAGTGAGCCTTAAAGTTTTTAATGCCACAGGCGAGCTCGTACGCTCTCTGATTAACGGTCAGATGAGAGCCGGAGAATATGAGGTTAAATTTAATGCCGTGAATCTGAACAGCGGAGTTTATTTCTATGTTGTTGAGAACGAGGGCAGAAAACTTACAGGAAAAATGATCCTCCTTAAGTAATTTGTACTACCGTGCACGGTTACAGTTACCGTGCACGGAACTTATCTGAAATGTGAGTTTCAGCCTGATACATGATCATTTTGAAAATTCTCACTAAATTTGGTAACCAAATAACAGATTTTATTACTGAATGAAAAAGTCGCTTCCAGCCATATTTATCGTAACAGCCCTGGTAATTCTGACCTACGGGTTCATATCGCCTGAACCGGCGGTAAGCCGCACCTCCGTCATTTCCGGAAATGATTCTCTCCCGAAAACAACTGATCCCATGCTTGATGAACTGAAAAAGGACAGAATCTCTCTTCCTGTTGTGAAGATAGATATAAATTCACCCAGACCGGTGCAGATTGAAGAGGCATGGTACGGCTTTGAAGAAGAGTTCAGCACTGAAGAGACTGATACCGTTAAAACCTCCGGATACCGTCTGGCTCTCCCCGCTGAAAAGGAAAGAGATAAAATTGAGTCTGTGAGAAACGAAATTTTCTATTACACGGGTCTCAGATTTGTTTATCCGCAGGAAACATATTCAGGCATCAGGGTAAAGATTGGCAATTTCCCTGATATCCTCTCGGCTAAGAATTTCAGGTTTCACCTCCGTCAGATAGGCTTTTTTGATCATCAGATTGTCCCCGATTCTATTCTGGTAATCAGAAGACTGAAGAAATAATGACTACCCTGCTTTATAATCCCCGCGCGATACTTACATGTGCCGCAGGCGGTAAACTTTATGCCAAAGGTGATGATTTCGGGACCTGTAATATTCTTACCGGATCATCGGTCGTGATTGAAGATGATATTATTAAATCAATTATCCCCACCCCTGAAAAAACTGAAAATTTCGAAAACGTAATCGATCTGACCGGTAAAACTCTCCTCCCCGGATTCATTGAGTGCCATACGCACCTGGTTTTTGCGGGTAACCGGATAAATGAATTCAAAATGAAGCTTGAAGGCGCAACTTATGAGGAAATTGCTGCCTCAGGCGGCGGTATCAATACCACCGTGCTTGCAGTGCGCAATGCAACTGAAGAGGAACTGCTGGATTCGGCCATTAAACGGGTTGAGAAGTTTATCAGACAGGGTGTGACTACAATCGAAATAAAATCAGGTTACGGTTTATCTTATGATGATGAACTGAAACTCCTGAGGGTCATAAAAAAGCTGGGTGAAGTCTGCGGAATAGATGTAGCGGCAACGTTTCTGGGGGCGCACACGTTTCCGCCTGAGTATAAAAGTGATCATGGAGCATATATCAAGCTGATTACTCAGAAAATGCTCCCCGCAATTGCAGATGAAAATCTTGCAGAATTCTGCGACGGCTTCTGTGAATCATCAGCCTTCTCACCTGCTGAGATCTCACAGGTTTTTGATACTGCTGCTTCACTGGGGCTGAAGCTTAAACTTCACACCGATCAGTTTAACAGAATCGGGGGGTTGGCAACGGCAATTAAATACGGCGCGGTTTCGGCCGACCATCTTGAAGTGGCTGAGGATGAAGAATGTGATATAATTTCAGCATCTGAAACTGTTGCAGTTCTCCTTCCGGGGGTCTCCTATTTTCTTAATTATGACTATGCCCCGGCTGTTAAATTAAAGAATAAAGGTGCGGTTGTTGCGCTTGCCACAGATTTTAACCCGGGTTCATCGCATATAACTAATATCCCCTTTTTAATGTCGCTCGCTTCACGAAAGATGGGGCTCACCTTTGAAAATATTATCAATGCGTGGACAATAAACGCGGCTTATGCACTGCGCAGATCTGATAATACCGGTTCAGTTGAGCCGGGGAAAAAGGCGGATTTTGCAGTTCTTGACACAGATGATTACAGGGAAGTATTTTATAACGTCGCCGAAAATCTTAATGTAATGACTATAAAAAACGGCAGGATTATATATAAAGCATAATCTCTGCTTAAGGAAGGTAAGTAAATATGATTAAATCACTTATAACCATTTTGCTGATGTCGGTTATAGCAATGCCTCAGACAGTTAAAACAGGCCTTGAAGTGCTTATGGCAGATAACTATGCCGCACTTAAGGGTAAAAGGGTGGGACTGATAACTAACCCGACAGCCGTTGACACCAGACTTAATTCCACGATTGACATACTAAGTAATGCTCCCGGAGTTCAGCTTACCGCCATTTACGGCCCTGAACACGGAGCCCGCGGAGAGTATGCCGCCGGTGATTATGTAAGCAATTACACCGATGAAAAAACCGGAATCCCCGTGTATTCTCTTTACGGCAAAAACAAAAAACCGAATGCAGATATGCTCAAAGATGTTGACGTCCTGCTTTTTGATATCCAGGATATCGGGTGCAGGTCTTATACATATATAAGCACCATGGGGCTCGCAATGGAAGCGGCTGCAGAATTTAATAAAGAATTCATCGTTCTCGACAGACCCAATCCGCTGGGCGGAAATAAAGTTGAGGGGGGACCTGTTGAACCCGGTTTTATCTCATTCGTCAGTCAGTTTAATGTCCCTTATGTTCACGGTCTTACTGTAGGCGAGCTTGCCCTGCTCCTCAACGGCGAGGGAATGCTGAAAGACGGGAAAAAATGTAATCTTAAAGTGATAGGCATGAAGGGCTGGAACAGGAATATGTTATTCAGGGAAACCGGACTTCCCTGGGTTCTGACTTCTCCCCATATACCTTACACAGAGAGCCCGGTTTATTACGTCACAACAGGCATTATAGGTGAGCTTGGTGTTATTTCTGAAGGTGTGGGTTATACTATTCCCTTCCAGACTTTTGCTGCTGAATGGATTAACGGTGACAAGTTTGCAACCGCTATGAATGCGCTGGGGCTTGAGGGAGTAATTTTTCGTCCTCTTACTTTCAAGCCATTCTATGGTAAAAGCAGCGGCAAGACACTCCACGGCGTTCAGATTTTTATAACTGATTACAACAAGGCTGATCTTCTCAGGATTCAGTTCTCGCTTCTTGAAGTGCATAATAAGATGTATAAAGATAAGAACCCGTTTGATCTGGCAGAAAAGAGCAGACACAGTATGTTTGATAAAGTGGTCGGCACTGATAAGGTGAGAGAAACTTTTGTTAAATACGGCACTTATGAAAGTGTTAAAGATCTGTTAAATAAAGATGTTGAAAAGTTTAAGGAAATCAGAAGCAAATATCTGCTTTATTGATCCTGCCTGAAGTTCAGAAAAATTTTATTGGCCGGTTATCTGAAACCGGCTCTTTTATTTTAAACCCGGCCGGGCAGGAGCGATGTAACCTGAAGCGGATCCCCGGAAAGGGTCATCGTTTTATACGGGGTTATTGAAATCAATCTTTCAGATCAAAGATCAGATCAGTTTGTGACCAGCGCGGAGCAAGCTCAATTTCCTTTTTATAGAACTTAAACCTGTCTGAGAATCTGAAGGGGAATACACTGCCCGGGTTAAATTCTCCGGGGCTGTCATAAAACCAGAGGAAATATTTACCCGGCTTAACCTTGTCGAACTCAAATTCACCGTTCTGACCTGTTGAGGCAAAATATTTTATCTGAGGGTCATCCTTAAACTCAAGAACCAGTCTTTTGCCCGCAGGATCCTTTATTCCCGTGAGCTTCCCAAAAAGCCCTGTCAGATTAAGCTGATTAATTGTCTTAAATGGAAAAGTCAGAATGGTATCTGCCTTCAGTCCGTTAACTCCGGCTAATCCTTTCAGATCTGCCGTGAGCTCGTAGTCAGTGAATGATTCAAGCTTCTGAGTGATCTTAATTTTATAAGTGACATCATCTTCCCTCACGGTTTCACTCTCTGCCCTGTTTCCCGATGTATCGGTAAAAGCCACTCTTCCGGCAAACTCTTCGGGAGTGATGCCGGTGTTGAAAATTACAGTGAGTTCGGGGTAATCATTGCTGAGATTAAGCCTGTCTGAAGGGAGTACGGAACTGATTGTCGTTACCGAGGTATCTGCACGGTCAGAAACAGTCAGGTTAATTGAAGCTTCGTTAAGCGTGTTGCCTTTAATATCCTTTAATCCGGTTGCTTTCAGGAAAACACTGTCCCCCCTTAAGCCGGGATCATTAAGAATAAGCACAAGATTTTTCCCGTTTCCGTTCTGCAAATAAGAAAAAACCGGCTTGTAGCTTTTCAGTGTGGCAGAATCAATAACAGTAAAGTTTTCGCTCTGAACGCTTTTCCGGTCGGCATCCTCATTGAGAGTTATCAGCACATGGTTACGGTCGGTCATCACAGCCGACTGCATTTCCGGTGCCAGCGTATCAGTGCTGCTCATAAAAAAGTTCATATCACTGAAAAGGGTGTCTGCTGCACTTAACACGGGATCCGTGAAGGTCACACCTGCTTCATCCTGCCCCATCTGGAGCATATAATCCCTGAAATTGTCCCTTACGGCAATCAGCCTGTATTTGCCGTCTCTGAGACCCTTAAGCTCAAATTCTCCGCTCTCTCCGCACTGAGAAACGTACAGCGGCTTATTGTCAAATATGTTAACCGAATCGCCTTCATACAAAAATGCGTATATGAGAATGCCTTCTGAATTCTTATCGTACACATTCCCTGAGATCGCTCCCCTGTCAATTTTTTCACCGGTTGAAAACCAGAGGTTAAAACTTTTTGCCATCTTATTACGGTTGTTGTAGTCAACAAGGTCTGTACCCACTGTTATGTAGTAGGTTGTGTTTTCCTTCAGCGGCTTCTTAAATTCAATCCTGACCGATTTACCGCTCCAGTTGAGCTCATATCCCTCTTCAGGGGCGGGTGATATAAATATTGCATCTTTTAATGATCTCTTTTCAACATACTCACTGAACTCAATTTCAGCATAGTCCTCTCCGTAGTTAATCTGTCCGGGCACCGGGTATGAGGCAACTATTTCGGGCGGTGCGGTGTCAGCAGGTCCGCCCTCAGGAGGAAGCTGCAACGCGCATCCGCTTAATAAAAGGGCGGTGAAAACTAAGGGAAGTAAAACTACTTTATATTTTTTGAGTCCAGCCATGCCTGGTATTCTTTCGCATTCTTTAAATGATCCTCATAGGTTTCTGCAAACTTGTGTCCGCCGGTCGGCGAGGCACAAAAAAAGAGATAATTATGAGAATCAGGATTTAATACAGAGAGAATTGCATCCCGCCCCGGATTATTTATAGGACCGGGTGGCAAACCGCTGTATCTGTAAGTATTATACGGAGAATCTGTTAAAAGATCACTAAAATATAATCTTTTTTTCTTACCCCCCGGCAATGCGTACTGTACCGTGGGGTCGGCTTCAAGTTTAATCCCCTTTTTCAGCCTGTTCAGATAAACACCGGCAACGGCAGGCATCTCCCGTTTAAGGTTAGTTTCACCCTGCACAATTGATGCAAGAATCACAACCTGATACGGGGTAAGGTTCACAGGCATCTTTGCGTTCTTATAATTCACAGCCATGAAATTGTTCATACTGTCAATCCCCTTTCTGATGATATCCCGCAGGTTCTCGCCGGGATAAATTATATATGATCCCGGAAGAACTGCTCCTTCAAGATCAGAAGGGAATTTCAGTCCCGCCGAAGCAAAAAAGAGTGAATCTGAAAAAAGCGACCTGATCTCACTGCTGTCAGTCAGCTTCATCATAAGGAGTTTATTAAATACTGCTTTAACAGGTATGCCGTTATAGAGATCAAAAACCACAGCCTTTTCATAGTTATCTGATGCAAACAGCGATGCCAGCGCAGCGTAGCTCATCTCATGCTGAAGAGTGTATCTCCCGGCTTTGAGCCTTGAATCAGCTCCGGTTATAAAGCAGGCGATTCTGAAAAGGGTCTCACTGCCTATCATCTTATCTTTACTGAGATCTGATGCAAGCTGAGAGATTGTTTCACCTTTCCTGACAATTATTTTCACTTCTCCGCCGCCTGTATCAAGCGCCGGCGAAAAGAATATACTTATGCCCGTTACAAGGATTACAACAAACAGAAAAGCAGCAAGCAGCAGATCTTTTCTGATCCGCATTTTACTCTTTTCCGGCATGGATGCTGGAAGATTTTCTGACATAAATTAAATCAGCCGGTGATATATTTTGAAAAAAATGAAGGAAAAGGTTCGTACGCCGGGTCAAATTTTTCACCCGCTTCATGGAGCGAGAGCCCCCTGAACGCAATCATTGCAGCATTATCCCCGCAGAACTGGAAGTCAGGGATCACAACTTTTTTACCATACTTTTCACCAAGCCTGATGAAGCCTTCACGAAGGTGGCTGTTTGCCGCAACCCCGCCGGTGAGTGTAATGGTATTTATCTTATACTTTTTTATTGCCTTCCTTACGTTATTCAGAAGCGCTCCGGTTACAGATGCGGTGAATGATGCCGCAATATTATTGATCATTTCCTGATCAGGAGGCGATTCAAGCTTCTGAATGTAGCGGAGCACCGAGGTCTTTACGCCGCTGAATGAAAAATCGAATTCATTTGACAGTCTCGCTATCGGGAAATCTATCGCTCCGGGATTCCCTGCCATTGCGGCCTTTTGAACGGATGGTCCGCCGGGATAAGGGAGATTAAGCATCTTTGCAACTTTATCAAATGCCTCCCCCGCTGCGTCATCAATCGTTGTTCCGAGAATTTTCATCGATGTGAATGATTCAACAAGTATCAGCATTGTATGCCCGCCCGAAACAACAAGGCACAGAAACGGGAAATCAGGTTTTGTATCCATAAGGAACCCGCTGAAAATATGCCCTTCTATATGATTAACGGGTACAAACGGAATGCCTGAGGTGCGGGCAAGAGTCTTCCCGAATATAAAGCCAACCAGCAATGCCCCTATGAGTCCGGGACCCGCGGTTGCGGCTATGAGATCAAGATCATTAACTGAAAGGTTATTATCGGCAAGAGCCTTTTTCACTAAAGGCAGCACCCTTTCAAGATGGGCCCTGCTTGAGAGTTCGGGCACTACCCCGCCGTATAATTTGTGAAAATCCTGTGACGAGATTAAGTTTGATGCAAGCACTCCGTCACGGATCACTGCAACCGAAGTCTCATCACAGGATGATTCAATTCCTAAAACAATCATTAATTAATTCTGAGCATGTTTTTAAGCACCGACCCTGCAACATTCGGATTCTCATTAAACCGTCTTATAGAATATTTATACCAGTCTTTCCCGAATGGCACGTATATTCTGAGGCGGTGTCCGTCTGCAGCAATTTTATCTCTCAGGTCTTCTCTTACTCCCAGAAGCATCTGAAATTCATACGCCTCACGGGGAATGTTATTTTTTGCAATATACTCTGATGCGGCATTATAGAGCAGGGAGTCATGGGTTGCGATCCCCACATAGTTACCATCGTCAAGCATACGCTTAAGTGAGCGCATGAAACTGTCTCTCACTTCCTGCTTCCCCTGAAAAGCTATTTTTTCAGGTTCAATATAGATACCTTTGCACAGTCTGTAATTTGCACCTTCGGCATTGAGACGTACAACATCGTCATAGGTTCTCCTCAGATAAGACTGGAGAACTATTCCCACATTATCATAGTCTTTTCTGAGACGCAGATAAAGATTGATGGTTTTATCTGTGCAGGAGGAATCCTCCATGTCAATTCTGACGAAATTGTTGTACTGTCTGGCTTTTTCAACGAGATCACGCACCTGCTGATAACAGAATTCTTCATCAAGCAGAAGTCCCATCTGGGTGGGCTTAATTGAAAGGTTTGAATTGAGATTATTCTCTTTTATGGCATTTAACACGGCAATGCACTCTGTTTTTGCCAGAAGTGACTCATCCTTGTTTGCCACGGACTCTCCGAGCACATCCATGGTTGCCATGATGCCCCTGGAATTTAATTTTTTTACTTCATTAACCGCATCCTGGAGTCTTTCGCCCGCAATATAATTTTTCGCAAAGAGGAATATCATCTTGCGCGGCATAACTTTCACGACCGATACGATCATCCTGTTTATAAACATATACCTCTCCGAAATAACAATAATGTTAATACAAAAATACAAAAAACTGTAATCCGTTATCTCATTTATTTTGAATATATATTCAATTCTGAGGGTCTGATATGCCGGTCAGAGATGCAAGTATCTGATCAGTTTTTTTCCGGAGGTCATTGAGTGTCGAATCATTTGAGAGTAAAAAATCTGCCATGGCGGCTTTCTCGTTCTGCGGTATCTGTGCCCTGAGTCTTCCGGCTGCTTCTTCCCGGGTGATTCCCCCGCGCTCCACTGTCCGCTCAATCCTGAGTTCATCGGGGGCAGTGATTACTATTATCTTATCAAACCTGCTCTTCATGCCCGATTCAAATATCAGAGCCGCTTCATAAAAGATGATCCCCTCACCCGCAGACATCATTCTGTCAGATTCAGCGATCACAACGGGATGAACAAGAGCATTAAGTTTATCAAGCAGCGAACGGTTACCAAACGCCATTGCAGCTATATGCCTGTTGTTAAGTTTTCCTTCTTCATAAGCATCCTCCCCGAAAATTGCTTTTATACCTGCAATCAGCGAGGGATCATTTTCCATCAGGGAGCGTGCAAGCCGGTCTGCATAAATAACGCGGTACCCGAGCGATTCAAGGTATCTGCACACTTCACTTTTTCCGGAGCCTATTCCTCCGGTTATTCCGATTTTAAGCATATATAAAAAAGGCTGCCCTGTGGCAGCCGTAAAGTTTTTTCACTGTTAATCTTTATCTATCTTGCGTAAGATACTTTTCTTACTTCGCGGATAACCGTAACCTTAATCTGTCCCGGATATTCCATCTCTTTTTCTATTTTTTCTGCGATATCATGAGAGAGTTTTTCGGCATAGATATCATCAATCCTTTCATGCTCAACCACCACTCTCACTTCTCTGCCCGCCTGGATTGCATAAGTTCTGGCAACACCTTCAAATGATTTTGCGAGTGATTCAAGAGTCTCAAGTCTTTTTGCATAACCTTCAATGGGTTCTCTGCGTGCTCCCGGTCTGGCGCCTGATATGGCATCTGCAGCCTGAACCAGGGCGGCTATAGGGTGTTCCATTTCCATATCATCATGATGTGCACCAATGGCATTGCATACTATGCCGTTTTCACGGAATTTCTTGGCAACTTCATAACCGATAAGAGCATGAGGCCCCTCGATATCACGGTCAAGCACTTTGCCCACATCATGGAGCAAGCCGGCTCTTTTGGCAATGGAGTGATCAAGGTCAAGCTCGGAGGCCATGATTCCGCAGAGGTATGCAACCTCAATGCTGTGTTCAAGAATATTCTGGCCATAGCTTGAACGGTATTTCATTTTTCCGATAAGACGCATCAGTTCAGGATTCATGCCGTGAAGTCCCAGCTGCATAACAGTGTTTTCACCTGTTCTGTACATCTCTTCTTCAAGCTCAAGCCTTACTTTTTCAACAACCTCTTCAATTCTTGCCGGCTGAATTCTGCCGTCAGAAATAAGCCTTTCAAGGGCAACACGGGCAACTTCTCTTCTGAACTGATCAAATGAGGAGAGAATCACGGCTTCGGGGGTGTCATCAACAATAACATCAACACCAGTGGCAGCTTCAAATGCTCTGATGTTTCTTCCTTCTTTGCCTATGATACGGCCTTTAACTTCATCACTTTGTATGTTGAGAACTGATACTGTAGTTTCAACGGCATACTCCGCGGCTGTGCGCTGAATTGCCTGAATGATTATTTTCTGGGATTCTTTTTTAGCCTCTGCCTTGGCTTTTTCGTAGATTTCTTTAATGAGGCGCTGTGAATCAGCTTTTGCTTCATCAATCATGTTATCAAGAAGCATACGCTTTGCTTCCTCGGCGGTCAGGCCAGATATCTTCTGAAGTCTCTCGTTCTGTTCCTTCTCCAGCTCAATGAGTGAAGATTCTTTCTGATCCAGAGAGGTCTGCAGGTCAAGGAGCTTCTTCTCTGCAAACTTGTTATCTCTTTCTTTCTGGATTGAGAGATTCAGTTTTTTATCAATGGTTTCTTCGCGCTGTGAGAGCTGCTTTTCATAATTGGAAAGTTTTATCCGTTTCTGATTAGCCTCATTATCAAAATCAACCTTCTTTTTATACCACTCATCTTTAACTTCGAGCAGTTTTTCACGCTTGATATTGTTTGCATCTTTTTCAGCATCAGCCAGAATCTGCTTTGATCTTTCTTCTGCGGCTTTAATGCTGTTCTTACCTATTCTTGAATTGAAGTACCAGCCAAGATAAAAGAACAAACTTATCAGTGATACTGTCATTGGAATCAGTAGCGCAATGTCCATAATGAACCTTTCTGCGGATATAAGTACTATCCGGTCGGGGTAACTAAACAAAGGAAAAACCTTGTTAATTACGGTGGGAAATTCCACAGTGTTTCTTGCTTCCTCTGTGCCCGTTTTATAAGGCTGTCTCCGTGAAGAGTGAGGCCTGCATTACGCACCGCAAGCTGGTTTCCCATGGTGTTCTACTATCATTTTTCCATTTGCAGAATCCGACCGGACGGTAAAATTTACATTGCGGGGTTTTCCGGAACTGTCTTATCGAGGAGAATCTGAATATTTTTCACCTTCTTTGCTGCAAGGTCAAGGAATTTACGGTTTTTATCTTTCTCTATAAAATAATCAAAGGCAATGTTCAGGGCTGCTATCACCGCAATTGTCTGTGCGGGCTGATTAGGCAGCTCCTTTTGTGTCTCATCCATCATCTGATTAACATATACAGCCAGTTCTTTAGCCACATCCTCATTTTCTACGAGAAGAGAATATTCCTTGTCAAATATTTTTATCTTCAGTTTCTTCTTTTCAGTCATCAGAAAAATCCCGCCCGGGATTAAATGCTTTCTATGTGTTTATTTATCTTTTCGATAAACTCATCCAGTTTTTCACGGATCACTTTTCTCTCTCCGAAACTCAGTTTATCAAAGAGGGATCCGCTGAACTGTGTGTTTCTGAGTTTATCCAATTCTTTTTCGAGATAATTTATTCTGTCTTTGAGCAGCTCATTCTCCTTCCTGAACTTGCCAAGCGAGCTTTCAAGTTCCTTGTTATCGGAGATTGTTTTTGAATATACTTCTGTCAGCCTGGTAATCCGGGTTTCGGATTTTTCCAGAGCATCAAGAATATATTCAATTTGTATCTGCTCAGCCAATTAATTACCTCTGAGTACTGCGTTAAATTCTTTTTTTACTTTCTCAATAATCCCGAAAAACTCTTTTTCGGTTTCCTCTTCTGTCAGAGTCCGGTTGTAATCATAATATTCAAGACTGAATGCCAGGCTCCGTTTATCTGAACCTAACGACTCGCTTTCATAAATATCAAATAATTCAACCTTTTTAAGAAGCCCTGCAGACTGCTTAAATATGAAGTTTTCAATATCGGAATATTTTACAGCTTTATCAACAACAAAAGCACAGTCTCTCACAATTTTGGGATATTTAAGCAGTTGTCTGAATCTTGAGGCAGAGTTACCAAGCTCACACATATTTGCCAGATCAAACTCTGCGCAGAACACATCCTGCTCAATTCCGTAAATTGCAGCCACTTCTTCCTTTACTTTACCTCCTCTGCATAAAAGTTTATTTTTAATGGAGATAGTAAAGTTTATATCAAAAATATTATTTGATGTTGCATAATAAAAATCATTTAAGGAATAATCAAGTACCTTTTTGCTTAAAATAGTATCGGCATACCCTTTGAGATCATAAAAGCCGAACTTTTTTTCCTCTGAGTACCATGTCTTGCCTGTTTTTGATCCGGTGAGAACAATAAGCAGCTTTTCTCTTTCTGAAATATTCTCAAATGATTTTATTTCATCGCCTGACATGCTGAATACAGTTCCGGTTTCAAACAGCTGCAGATCACGGGTTCCCGTGTTCATATTATTCCTGATAACCGCAAGTGCTCCGGGAATAAGACTGGTTCTGAGAACATCCATATCGCTCGTAAGCGGGTTCATAACCTTAACCGGCTCATCAAACAAAGCCGCTGTTTCTGAAGGGATGAATGAATTAGTCAGAATTTCGTTAAAACCCAGCGATATCGCTTCTTTTCTCATCAGATCAGTGAATGCCTGTTCATCGGGCCTTGAATTCAGCTTGATGGTGATAGAGTCAAATTCCGGTATTCTGTCATATGAATATATTCTGGCAAGCTCCTCTATCAGATCAATCTCACGTTCAATATCGTGACGGCATGAGGGAACTCCGATCTTCCACTCTCCTGCCGCAGAATCATCTGATTCAATAGTCATACCAAGCCGCTTTAAGATGCCTTCGGCGGTTTCATCGGGTATGTGATACCCGAGTATTCTTGTTATTCTGCTTTTTCTGAGTGTGATTATTCTTTTTTCAAACGGTTTGGGATAAACGTCAATAATGCCGTCTGCAATCTTTCCTCCGGCGAGCTCCGCCATCATTTTTGCCGCAAGTTTAGCCGCATTGACTGTATTTCCATAGTCAGCTCCGCGTTCAAACCTGTATGAAGCGTCGGTGTTAAGGCCAAGGAACCGTGCTGATTTCCTGATATTTGAAGGATTAAAAAATGCGCTCTCAATGAGTATATTTTTTGTAGATGAAGTGACCTCTGAGTTCTCTCCACCCATAATACCTGCAACTGCAACAGGTTTTGCGCCGTCGCAGATCATGAGTATATCTGAATTCAGCTTTCTTTTCTGAGAATCAAGCGTTACAAACTCTTCACCGGCAGCAGCTTTTTTCACAATAATTTTACTGCCCTCAAGTGTGTCAAGATCAAAGGCATGCAGCGGCTGCCCCAGCTCATAAAGCACATAGTTGGTGATATCTACAATGTTGTTTATCGGTCTCAGTCCCACGGCTTTAAGCCTCATTTTAAGCCAGTCGGGTGAATCTTTAACTTCACAGCCAAGCACGGCAAGAGCAGAATACCTGGGACAGTTCACCGCATCTTCTATTTCAACCGAAGCGACAGTATTAATGGCGGCTCCGCTTACTTCATGATCAGTTAAAGGCATGCATATTTCCCTGCCGAAAATTGCACCAAGTTCACGTGCTATCCCGATATGTGATAATGCATCGGGACGGTTAGGAGTGATTGAAACTTCAAATACGATATCATTTATGCCCATCGCCTCTGCAAGCGGTTTTCCTGCTTCGTAATGGTCAGGAAGAACCAGGATTCCGGAGTGATCTTTGCTGATATCAAGTTCTGCCTCTGAGCAGATCATTCCGTTCGAAACCACGCCGCGCAGCTTTGCCTGCTTTATTTCCATGCCGTTTGACGGAACAACCGCACCCGGCAATGCTACAGGCACCTTCTGACCCGCCGCCACATTCGGAGCGCCGCAGATTATCTGTGATACCTCTCCGCCGGTATTAACCCTGCATACTGTCAGTTTATCGGCGTTGGGGTGTTTCTCTGTTTCCTCTACATATCCGACGACAAAATTTCTGAATTTCTCTGAGTAATCAGTCATGTCTTCGACTTCAATACCCGCCATGTTAAGTTCATGCGCAATCTGCTCAGCGGTTATTCCGTCGAGATTTATATGGTCTTTAAGCCAGTTTAATGAGATCTTCAATTTCTTTATCCGTTAAATTGTTTTAGGAATCTGACATCATTATCAAACAGAATCCTGATATCATCAATGTCATATTTCAGCAATGCGATTCTTTCAATACCCATACCAAAAGCGTACCCGGTATATTTTTCATTGTCATAACCCACCGAACTGAAAACGTTGGGATCAACCATTCCACAGCCAAGAATTTCAAGCCATCCGCTCTGCTTACAGATTCTGCAGCCTTTACCCTTGCAAAGGAAACAGGTTATATCCATTTCGGCGCTCGGCTCGGTGAAGGGAAAGAATGACGTTCTGAAACGGTATTTAATATTGCTGCCGTAAAATTCCTTCGCAAAAAACACAAGAGTGGCCTTCAGCTCTGAAAAGGTGACGTTTGTATCAACCACTATTCCGTCAACCTGGTGAAAAAGACAATAGCTTCTTGCATTTATCGCTTCGTTTCTGAATACCTTACCGGGCATTATTGCCCTGATTGGCGGCTGAGTGGTTTCCATGATTCTGATCTGAACCGGTGTTGTGTGAGTTCTCAGCAGATAATTCTTATTGATAAAGAAGGTATCCTGCATATCTCTTGCCGGGTGATCATCCGGGAAATTAAGCGCGCTGAAGTTATAATAATCAGACTCAATCTCAGGTCCTGAGTGGATGGAAAAACCGATTCTCTTAAAGATTGATTTAATCTCATCAAGGGTCTGATTAATCAGATGCTTTGTTCCTGTGTTCACGGCAACAGGGGGTAATGTGGGGTCAAACAAAGAATCTTTTGCAGCTTTTGAAGCCTTTTCAATTCTTTCTTTCACCACATCAAAAGCAGCCTGCACCGTATTTTTAAGCACGTTGAGCTCTTTGCCGTATTTGGGTTTCTCTGATCCCGGCAGTGCTTTGAATTCCTCAAACATCTCTGAGATCAGCCCGTTTCTGCCCAGATATTTTATTCTGAACTCTTCAAGACTCTTAAGGTCTGTAACTGAATCAAGGTGAGCTGAATAACTCTCCTTAACGGATTTTATTTTTGTTTCCATATCAAAAAAAAACCCTCCTATACTCCAACCGGAAAGGTTTAATATAGAGAGGGTTAGAAAAGTTTTCTAAATATTAGTTTTTTACTGTATTAACTATGCTTGCAAATACTTCAGGATTATCTAAAGCTATCGCTGACAAGACTTTCCGGTTCAGATGAACGTTATTTTCTTTAAGCTTGTGCATAAATACAGAGTAGGATAAACCGTGCTGTCTGGCAGCAGCGTTAATCCTGACAATCCATAAACTTCTGTAGTCTCTTTTCTTAAGTCTTCTGTCGCTGTAGGCGTGCGTAAGGCCTTTTTCAACGTGATTTTTGGCTATGGTATAGACATTTTTACGTCTTCCCCAATAGCCTTTGGCCATATCAAGAATTTTTTTCCGCCTTGCGCGTGAAGCAACCTTATTTACTGAGCGTGGCATCTAATTTAACACTCCTTTATTGCATCATTATTTTTACGCGTTTTTCGTCACCGGCAGAAACTAATGTTGACTGACGGAGATTTCTTTTACGCTTGGTTGATTTAGAGGTGAGAATATGGCTTTTGTAAGCCTTTCTTCTTTTGAATTTGCCGGATGCAGTTCTTGCGAACGTTTTACGGGCACCCTTGTTGCTTTTCATCTTTGGCATTTAATTAACCTGCTTTATTTTTTCTTTGTTTTAGACTTGTCAGGCGCAACTATCACGTTCATGTTGCGTCCTTCCATCTTTATTGGACTTTCGACCTTTGCAATGTCGGATATACGTTCAATAAACTTGTTTAATAAATCTTCACCGTATTTGGTGTAAGCCAGCTCCCTGCCCTTGAACATTACCACTGCCTTAACCTTATTGCCTTCTTCCAGGAAATTGATTGCATGCTTGGTCTTGAAATCAAAATCATGCGTATCAGTATTAGGATGGAATCTTATTTCCTTAAGAACAGAAACGATCTGATTTTTTTTCTGGGTTTTTTCACGCTTCTGTTTCTCGTACTTGAATTTACCGAAGTCAATTATCTTACAGACAGGCGGTTCGGCTTTAGGAGCTATTTCAACAAGATCAAGTTCCCTTTCCCTTGCCAGTCTGATTGCTTCTCTCGTGATGTAAATTCCGAGCTGTTTACCGTCCTGGTCAATTACTCTGACCTTCGGCACTTTAATTTCCTCGTTTATACGAGTAATGTCTTTTTCCTGTTGGCTGATATTTTTTCCGGTTTGTTTATAAATTTTATGAAATAAAAAAACGGAGGCTCACTCCGCTTGTGGGCTCTATAGGATTCGAACCTATGACCTTCTGTACGTCAAACAGACGCTCTAACCAAACTGAGCTAAGAACCCGCTGAATTGTACCGAGGGCCGGGCTCGAACCGGCACGGGTATAAATACCCACAGGATTTTAAGTCCTGTGCGTCTACCAATTCCGCCACCCCGGCAGCAAATTCTTTGTATTTCTTTTGTGGACCCTCCAGGACTTGAACCTGGGACCTACTGATTATGAGTCAGTTGCTCTAACCAACTGAGCTAAGAGTCCATAGTTCTCAAAAGAACGTCAACAAAAATACCAAATTCTCCATTATTTTCAAAATTCAGAGCAGGAATTTATTAATTTTTTACTCCGGTTTTTCTTCATGGAAAGGTATTATTTATTGACCTGTGAGTTGCCTGAAGTTCTTATGACCACAGCCGGCTTTCCTGCAGCATATAATCCCCTGTTGTGAGAATTTAAAATAAAAAGACCGGAAGCCTGATCAAGCTTCCGGTCCTGAAAATTTTGGCTTAACTGCGCCTTATTTCATCAGTATCATCTTTTTAACTGAGTTGAATGCACCTGATTCAATTCTGTAAAGATAAACACCGCTGGCAAGATTAGCTCCGTTCATGACAACAGAGTGAGTGCCGGCATTTTTATATTCATTAAGCAGGGTAGCAATCTGCTTGCCGGTGATGTCATAAACTGTAACTTTCACATTGCCGGGTGAAGGTAAACCGAATCTTATAACCGTCTCGGGGTTGAACGGATTCGGATAGTTCTGATCAACAAAGAAATCTGTGGGAACTCCGTCTTTTTCATCTGCTGATGATACTCCGTCAGCAACTCTGAAACTGCCGAGTGTTGAGTAGTATGAATAGCTTCCGTCAGTATTCTTTGATCTTACTCTCCAGTAGTAAGCAGAGTTCGGTACGAGTCCGCTTATACCCTGTGATCTGCCTGAAATATTCGGGATCACTGTGGAGTTAGTGAAGTTAATGTTATCTGAGTATTCAAGTTCATAAGAAGTACCTGCAGCAGGCTGAGCAGGAAGTGCCCATGCAATCACAGGTGCAGTTGTTGTCACTGCAACATTATGAGGTCCGCCAACAATCGGGGTGATTGGTCCGAACGAACCCGGGTTCACAGTAAAGCTTTCGGTTGCTGAGTAACTGGAGTATGAAAGTCCGCCGTAATGAGCTCTCACTTTCCAGTAGTAAGTGGCGCCTTCAACCAGGGTGGGTACTGTGTAGTTTGTTGAAGTTGAGTATGCCGTTGTTGTTGCAGCAGGGAAAAATACATCTGAGTAGCTGTACACAATTTCATAACCCACTATTCCTGTGTAGGGGCCATCAAACCACCAGCTTAACTGCGGGGTTGTGGTGTATATTACATCTCCGTTAACAGGGTGAGTGAGAACAGGTATTCCGCCGATAGCAACGCTGTAAACAGTGAACGAACCTTCTGCAAATGGTGATGTGGAACTGCCGTTTGTTGCGGCAACTGCCCAGTAATAGGTTGTTCCTTCGTTGAGCGCGCTTGTAAAGGTATAAAATGTGTTTGATGCACCTGAAACAATAACTCCGCCCGGCTCAAGACTCCAGTTTGCCGAGTTGCTTCCTGCTTTCCATTTCACCACATAGCCGGTTATTCCGAGTGATGAACCTTCAAGATACCAGCTAAGTGAAGGTAATGTTGTATAAACTGTGGGATTGCCTACAGGCCAGTTAACAACAGGATAGCTGTTATTAACATTTCCTGTAACACTGAATGAAGCGGGGGCTGACCATCCTGATGTTGCGGACCCGTTATCTGACCTGACTCTCCAGTAGTATGTCACTCCGGGCGTGAGGCCTGATATGGCTGCATACATATCTGTTACATCATTCAGCTCGCTGTATGCAGCAAAAGTGTTATCAGTACCATACTGAATATCATATACAAGTCCTGTGCCTGAAGCACCAAGATACCAGTAGAACTGCGGAGAAGTGGTATAAATTACAAGGTTATCAACCGGGTATGAAGGTGTGGGGACCACAACCGTACCCGCTCCGTTTGTAACAAAGGAGTTTCCTGCCCAGGGAGTGAATCCTGATATCTGCTCATCAGGTGTGCCGCGTCTGTAAACGCTCTGTATCCTCCAGAAGTAGTTCGTGGAAGGATTCAGTACAGTTCCGATCGTATGGCTCAGTCCTGTTAAATTGGTGGCAGTGTAAACTGCTGCAACTGATGTATCTGAAGCAACTTCAATATCAAAAGTCAGGTCTGTGCCTGAACCCATGAGGTACCAGTGCAGGCTTGGGGAATTTGTGAAAACTGTGGCTCCGCCAACAGGCCATGAGGAGTAAGGAACAGTTGCACCGCCGGCAGTGAAGAAGTGCTGGGGAGCTGAGTATGCCATCACCTGATTTGATGCGTTATAAAGAACTGTTCTCCAGTAATATTTAGTACCGCCTACCAGGCTGAATGTCTGATTTAATGAACTGCTTGTTCCGGTGTAGTTTGAAGTAAGCCAGTCGGTTCTTACGGGAGTTGTTAAAGCAGCTTTGATCTGAACTTTAAACTGAAGACCGGTTGTGGCTCCGTTAATTCCGTATGAGAAATTCTGATTTGTGAGATTTGTAAGTGTATCACCTGTACCGGGATTCCAGAGACTGACTGTTGTGACAGGATATGTAGTGAAGTGCCAGATAGGCGACTTAACCGAATTAGAACCGTCTGTTACAACCAGCTGCCAGTAATATGTTGTGTTCTGAGAAAGCGGGAACGGGAAATTACCCGGTGTGCCCTCATCTTCTGTGTTCTCGTTGTAAGAAACAGTTGTGGTGTTGGCCGCAATTGCGAGATCGGTAAAAAACACTCCTGCGTCAAAATTTACCTGTGAACCGCCGGCCGTTGAAATTCTGAGTTCGTATCCGGATTCGAAATCTACATCATCCCATTCAAAAGTGGGCTCAATTGTATGGCCTGTGACACCATTATATGGTACATTCAGCACATCAAGAGGTGTGTAGAAAACTCTTTCACCGGTCTGATTATTTTCACCGTTGTTATCTGCTCCGCCGTCAAATACTTCGGCATTTATTGCCCAGTAGTATTTTTTTGCAGGAAGAAGCGGGGCTGCAGTACCGATAAGTAATGAGCCGGGATTAACTGCAGTGGTGTTGTTAAGGTTTGAGCCGACTGTAAGTCCCGCTGAATTACCTAAAAGAAGGCGGTAACGGACATTATCATTATTCTCATCCAGTGTAAAGGTGAATGTGGGTGAGAGTGATGATACTTCGTAGCCGTCAGCAGGTGAAACAAGTGCCGGATTTGCCAAAACTGTGGTAAACCTGGAAGTTATCACATCTGTGTATAGTGAATCATCTGTAACAGTTATTTTCACATAATAGGTGGTATTGTAATCCAGTGTTGTTGCTATTACGTGATTTAGTCCGGTTGTATTACCTGACTCAATAACGGGTCCGAGCAGACTGCCCTCAATTATTTCATAACTGTAAAGATACGGTGCGTAGCCTCCGGTAGCCGCATCCCAGGTAACCGTGGGTGAAAGCCCGACACCTGTCTGCAGGTTTGTGGGAGCGGTTATGCTGCCCGCAGCAACCTGTGCATTTACCTGTACAAGAAACAGCAATGCAATAAATATCGTACTCAGAAATTTTACCATAGTGAATCCTTCAGAATATATTAAATTTCAAACTTATCCGGAAAAGAGAAAATCCTCCACTCCTGCAACACAATTATACGTTTAAATAATTATTATGTCAAGTTATTACTTCATAATATTTATGTTTAACGGTGCTTTTTGAGCTTTTTTAAAGCGTTCATGAGATAAGCGCTGATTTTAACTCTGTGCCTGTTAAGTGCAGAACTTCATTGCTAAACTTATTCATCCTCAGAATTATGGTTTAAACGACAGGATTGGTTATTTTTGCATATCAATTCAAAGACCTGTGGATAGAAAATGAAACAACTGAAAATCCTCTTTTTAATCATCTTTTACACTCCCTTAATAATCTCGCAGTCAACTGATGGATTCTGGAAAACCAGACTCATTATACCCGGTGATACTCTCACAATTTATCTGGAGTTAAATAATGCTGAAAGCGATGCAAGGCTTACGGTTAAAGAGCAGATGCTTTATGACTACAAAGCCTCAGAATTTTACAACGAAGATTCGCTTCTTATAGAATTTCCCGCGCTGAAAGCAAAAATCTATGGCAGCAATAAAATTGTGAACGACTCCCTTATTTTACTTTTTGATCAGGGGCTGTTTAAGCAATACGTCAGACTTGGCAGAACCGATACTCCTTTATTCAAAAACCGACCCCAGAACCCCGTTCCTCCCCTGCCATATTCTTCGGAGAATGTGAAGATTGAAAATGCCGGGGCAGGTATAAAGCTGGCCGGAACTCTCACAATACCTGAAAATGTTAAAAATCCCCCAGCCGTTATTCTTGTAAGCGGCTCTGGTGCACAAAACCGGAACATGGATATAATGGGGCACAGTTATTTTCTCGTGATTGCCGATTATCTCACAAGAAACGGATATGCCGTTCTCCGGTGTGATGACAGGGGCACTGCAGAATCTGAAGGTGATTTCAGTAAGGCAACCACCGCCGATTTTGCCACGGATGTCTCTGCTCAGGCTGATTTTCTGGCGGCCCACCCTGCAGGATTCGATAAAAAAAGAATAGGAGTGCTCGGCATCAGTGAAGGCGGAATGATCGCTCCCCTTGCATCATTGCAGAACAGCGGGATTACTTTTCTCATACTCCTTTCGGCGCCGGGGGTTACGGGCGGTGAAATTCTTTCAAGCCAGTCACATATTATTAATACCATTATGGGTGAAGATCCGGCTCAGGTTGCTGTCACTGACTGCATAATGGAAGGTGTGGTCAGACATATACAATCAACCGGGAATGATTCCTCACTGGCAAAAGCCATCGGTG
>JABWCA010000290.1 GCA_013359345.1 Ignavibacteriaceae bacterium | reverse complement strand
ACTCTACAATCCTCAGATGGTTGTATCATTTCTTTCAGAATTTGGAAGGAATTGGAGATACCCCTACGAAATGGCTGATATTAATGTGACCTCTGACTATAAAAAGATATCGAATATCCTGGGATTGCTTCCCGCTGAAGTATCAGATATAATAATTCAGGAAATTCTTGATAAAGAATCAATCAGCGAAAAACTTGTATTTCAGTTTAATTTTGAATTGCCTTTCACTCGTATCGAGGCAATATCACTTCTGTTTTACAACGGTCTCCTGACAATTCAGGGAGACAGGTTTCAGGTATATGATTTCGTGATTCCCAATTATGTTATAAAAGTTATGTACTGGGAATATTTCAGATATCTGTTTGAGTCAAGGCATCAGATACAGTATGAAAGCATACCTGTCCGGGATGCATTGATAGAAATGTCTGAATCCGGAAAGACAGATATGCTTGTTGAGTATGTTCATTCTATCTTAAAAAATCTCTCCAACCGCGATCTTCAAAAGTTCAGCGAAAAAAACATCAAGATGATTTTCATGACTCTGCTGATGGGAAACAATGCCTATTTTGTCAAAAGCGAACACGAAAACAACGAGGGCTATAGTGATTTGCTGTTAATCCCGACACAGCTTAATCCCGGGAAAGATAATTTTCTTCTGGAGCTGAAATATCTGAAAAAAAGCAGCAAGGAAAGTCTTGAAACAGAGAAGAATAAAGCAGTTGAACAGGCAGGGAAATACAAAGCCGAACTTGCCGCAGAGGGGATTGTTTGCAAGACATATGCGATAGTTTTTGTTGGGAAGAGTGCGTATGCGGTACAAGAGGTATTTTAGGGGACTGAATGCTGAAGGTTACACAGGGCAGCCTTATGCAGAACCAAAAGGAAGAGTTTAGCGAAAGGTGTAGGGTTATCATTTAACATTGGCATTATAAAAAAACTCAGTTAAGGTTTATCAGTTGGTTGAATGGAATGCAGATATTTCAGGACTTGATATTCAGGAAACATTTCGCCGGGAACAACCAAATGTGGGTTGCCGGGAGGTGTAACGATGATGGAAAAACGGACCACACCTAATGTTTTTTAACAGGTTCAGTATTTATAACAATCTTTCCTTCTGTAGTACCACTTCTGAAATCCTCAAGAGCTTTAAGAAGTTTGCCGTATTCATATATTCTCCCTATGTAGGGCTTTTCGATATCAAGCGCCATAAGCTGATCAAGAAGACCGTGCAGGTAGTCAATTTTATCCCAGAGCCAGATCAGGTTGAATCCCATCACTGATTTATTCCAGTTGACCAGTCTCAGCGGATCAATTATAGGGCGGGTCAGGTACTTTTTAATGAGAGAAAAGTAATTGGGCCTTGCACCGGGTGATGCAAAATTTGCAGCCCCGAAAGTTATAAGCCTGCCTGTTGGTGCCAACTGCCTGAAACTTTCCTTAAAGATATCTCCCCCTATTGATTCAAGCACTATGTTAAGCTCCCTGCCTTCAAGCGCCTCATGCAGCCGGTGTCTGAAATATTTATCGCGGACTATTATCCGGTCATATCCTTCGCGTCTGAGAAGATCTTTTTTTGCTGAGTTGCCGATAGTGCCTATTGTGAATGCCCCAAACTTTTTGGCTATCCTGTTTGCCTGTATTCCCACGCCGCCGGCGGCAGAGTGAATCAGTACGGTGTATCCTTTTTTAATGGCACCAAGTTCAACAAGGGAGTAATATGCGGTAAGCGACTGCACCGCAAAAGCAGCACCGTCTTCAAAACTCCATTCATCAGGGAGAGGGCGCACATAATGTTGTTCAATATTGAGATGATCTGTATAGGCGCCAAACCTGATTGCTCCAAACACGCGGTCGCCTTCTTTGAATCTTGTCACACCGCTGCCGCATTTAATAATCACACCGCTGAATTCAAGACCCGGAATAAATTCACCTTTTGGTGTGGCGCTGTAAAGTCCGGTTATGGCAAAAACGTCGGCAAAGTTAAGTCCGAAAGATTTAACATGGACGGTGACTTCTTCAGCCGAAGGCTCCCTCAGTTCCTCCTCAACAAGATGAAGATTGCTGAAAGAGCCTGCCTTTTTGATTTTGTAAGCTGTTCTTCTCAAAGTATTTATCAGAATATTGTGTATGTGATACCGATCTGCAGACCCTGACGTATCTGGGTTTTCATGATCTGATCCTGCATATAAACAAGGAGAAAATCAAAGTTTACTGCCAGCCAGTCGCTGAACTTTGCCGTAACGGCGTTTTCCCATCTGACATCCCAGACATCAAGTGTTTTGAACGGGCTGAACAAACTCAGCTTGCTGGTGTACTGAACATTGTGCGCAACCGGAACTGTAAGATCTGTCACGCTTGCAATACCGATATCGAATTTAAATTTCTCAATCTCTGCAGTGGCCGGGTCATCCGATTCCTTATTGTAGCTGCTTGTCACAATTTCCCTGAACGCGAGGTCAAGACGGCTTTTAACATAATCGGAATTGTCAAACAAAATACCGATACCCTGTGTGATGTATGCGGGATCAAAAAAATCTGACACCTTGGCTTCAGGCGTGACTTTATAATCATAACCTGTGGTAATCTGTGTGAAGATTGTGTTTGAAACGGAGAGTTTCAGCTTTGCGAACATTTCTCTGGCACCCACAGTTTCCATGAAAAATTCATTTTCGTTCTGCTTATTGGGTCCGTCACCCACCTGAATCCTTCCGAACAGCAGACGAAGCTGATTTTTGAAAACCCAGTCTTCGGTTTCATAAGTAAGCCCGAATCTGACATAAGCATTCCATGCGAGTGAGTTATCCCCTCCCTTTGCCCAGTCAGAGAAACTGACCTGTGAAAGATTGAACCCCGTAACAAGTGCGGGCTGCCATTTATAAAGAGTTGAATCGGGTTTTGTCTGGGCTGAAATAATGCCCGTTAATAAGAGTAAAGTGAGTAAAAACCTGTTCATTTCTTTTTCCTCCGTAAGAAATTATAAAGTATGTCACTAAAATAAATTAAAAATCACTAATAGAATCAAAAAGAGGATATTTATGAAAAAAGCTTTATTCATTTTAATTCCTTCACTTGTACTTTTGACAGTGGCAGTATCGGTGACAGGACGTTCTTTCAGAGTGACACAGGTTCCCAACGGTTCTAAATTTTCATGTGCAACATGCCATGTATCGGTGCAGGGCGGAGATGACAGAAATCAGTTTGGTCTTGAAGTTCAGGGCGGGTTCCTGAACGGAAACGGTGATGTGGTATGGGGCCCTGTTCTTGCAGCGCTTGATTCTGATAATGACGGATTTTCAAACGGGGTTGAACTCCAGGATCCGAATGGTGCATGGACTTCAGGTCAGCCTAATCCCGGCGTGTTTGCTGATGTAACCAATCCGGGCGACCCGAACAGCAAACCCAACCCGACATCAGTACATGACGGTAATACTAACCTTCAGGACTACAGGCTTGAAAATAACTACCCGAATCCCTTTAACCCCTCCACAAAAATCAGGTTCAGTTTGCCTGAGGCTTCAGATGTGAAAGTGCTGGTCTTTAATGCTTCAGGAGAACAGGTGTTTGAACTGGTTAACGGATTCCATAACGCAGGCGCTTACGAAGTTGAGTTCACCGCAGTGAACCTCACCAGCGGCATATATTTTTACACCCTTGAAGCGGGATCAGTAAAATTAATAAAGAAAATGACCCTGCTCAAATAGAGCCCTTCGGGTGAAATTAATCATAAAGCCTTAAATTTTAGTGATTTAAGGCTTTTTTTCTTCATTTAACATTCAATTTACTTGCATCAGGTGAGAGAGCTTCTTAACTTAAAGTATACTTTTTAATATCTTTTCTCCCACTCCGGTAATTCACACTTTCTCAATAAACTTAATTAATTCCGGGTTGAAAAAAAACTCAGTCATATTTGTATTCGTGCTGTTACTGCACATAACAGCCGTGGCACAGCAGCTGTTCGATTCTCTGAACGGAAGGATAAATAATCTCCCGGACAGCACAAAAGTTCAGCGGCTTATTGATTTCATGTGGGAGGCGAGAAGAAATAATCCCGCTGACGGAATATTAGCCGGAGAAGAAGCTCTCAGGCTCACAGAATCACCTGAACTGGTACGTTTTCTTCCCAAAGTGCACAATTTTCTTGGGGTTGTTCACCGCAACGCAGGCAACTACCGTGACGCACTTAAACAATTCACTCTTGCTCTTAATATCTCACTGAAGCTCGGCAATAAGGAGCAGACTGCTTATTCCTACAACAATCTCGGAGCAATCCACCGTCTGCTCGGTAATTTCCCCCTCGCCCTTGAAAACACATTAAAGGCGCTCCAGTATTTTGAAAGCGTGAATGACGATCAGGGAGTCAGCTTCTGTGCCATCAATCTGGGGGTGCTTTACCGCCGGCAGTTCATGTTTGAAAAAGCTGAAGAAATGTATCATAAGGCGCTTGATATCAGAATAAAAAGAAAAGACAGGACGGGAGAAGTTCAGGTTCTCACGCATCTCGGTGATCTTTATTTTGAAATGAATGATTTTCAGAAAGCCGAAGAGTATTACCAGCTCACAAG
>JABWCA010000289.1 GCA_013359345.1 Ignavibacteriaceae bacterium | reverse complement strand
TCGACAGATATGAATTCAGCATGAGGATAGCTGATTTCTTCGGACTGGATAAATCGCTGATCGAGCCGATAGTCACTTCTGAACTGAAGCAGGCGGCAAGACGTCCGCTGAAATCGGGATTAATCACCCTCAGGGCTGAATCTGAACTCGGTTATAAACCGACTAAAATTGAAGATACGTTTTTGCAGATGAAAAACGAACTGGGCCTCTGAGCCCCGTTCGTTACCTGATAACTCTGAGAAGAAGATACCCGATTCCGCCGGATATCGTAAAGATTAAAGCAAAGGTGAGATAAATTGTCAGTCTGGAGACTTTATAACGGCTGACATACTTTTTGTTGTAATCGCTGTCATACCTGAAATCTCCCTGATCAACTGACCAGTTATTGTATTTCATAGTTTAACCTCATTTTTATAAAAACCGAGTGCAATTTAGCCTTTATAAATATCTGAGGACGTGACCGCCATCGTGTGTGTGATGAAAATCAAGGATTAGTGCAGAAAGTCAATACTATACCCCCGCCTTACTCAATCCAAGCAGAACCGCCATAATAAAAGCAACATTTATTGATATCAGCCAGTGATAAAAGAGCGGACCTACCCTGCCCTGCTCTTCAAGCGTGATTCTTTTATATTCAGCGGTGTATTTGAACATCAGCAGGCGGATCAGGATAAAATTAACATCCTCTCCATGATCGCGCAGGTAGTTGTAGATCATCAGGGAGGAGATCACATGCCAGAAGGCAGCCATAATCATAATCTGGATGAGAATAATTTCAGAGCTCATTTTACTCTTCCTTTCAGATAATATGAAAGAATAAGAATACCGTATCAGCAACACCTGAATTCTCACATCATATTTAGCAATTTATTTATCAAAAGTCAATGGGGGCAAACCGGTTTACTCTCCTGGTCTGTAAATAAAAAATCCGCGTGAATCTGTTATAATCTGCTCCTTGTCCGCCGAAGGAGTAATCTGCGTTCCGGCCAGTTTGTGCTGCTAATTCAATCATTCAATCCCACCAATCATTCAATCATCAAATCTGCACCAGTGCTCCCGATCATCTTAAATATCTTGCTCTCTCCGGAGCCATATCAATTGCGCTGCACGGACAATCCACCCCCGGACGGACAGGCTGTGATGAAATACGAGCAACGAGCAATCCGCCGCGGGAGGACAGGCCGGCAACGGGCATCGAAAAACGAGGAATCCGCCGCGGACAGGCTGGCAACGGGCATCGAAAAACGAGCAATCCGCCGCGGGCGGACAGGCTGGCAACAAACAACGAATTTGTTCCTTTTCTCGCCGTTAATGATTACCTTTAAAGACGGAAAAATTTAAAATCTGGAGAGAAATGAAAACACAGGATTATATAGCATTAGAAGAAAAATTCGGTGCCCATAATTACCACCCGCTTGATGTTGTTGTTGATAAAGCAGAAGGCGTATGGATGTGGGATGTCGACGGTAAAAAATATCTTGACTGCCTCGCAGCTTACTCAGCAGTCAATCAGGGTCACTGCCACCCCAGAATCATCGCAAAATTAAAAGAACAGGCAGAAAAAGTAACTCTTACATCAAGAGCATTCAGAAACAACCAGCTCCCCCTGCTCTGCCAGGAAATGTGCGAACTGACAGGTTATCAGATGCTTCTCCCCATGAACTCAGGCGCAGAAGCTGTTGAAACCGCACTCAAAGCGGCCCGTAAATGGGGACACAAAGTTAAAGGAATAGCCGAAGACAAAGGCGAAATCCTGACCTGCACCAATAACTTTTCGGGAAGAACAATTTCAATCGTTTCATTCTCAACAGAAGAGCAGTATAAAGACGGATTCGGTCCTTTCACTCCGGGCTTCAGAAATGTTGAGTATGGTGACATAAAAGCACTTGAAGCAGCCATCACGCCCGAGACAATCGCATTCCTGGTTGAACCGATTCAGGGTGAAGCAGGCATCATAGTTCCTCCGGCCGGATATCTCAAAGCCGCTTATGATCTGTGCAAAAAGAACAACGTTCTCTTCATTGCCGATGAAATTCAGTCAGGCTTAGGACGCTCAGGTAAATTATTTGCTTTTGAATATGACAATATCAGACCCGATGTTGTGATCATCGGTAAAGCCCTCTCAGGCGGATGTTATCCCGTATCAGCAGTTCTTTCAGATAAAGAAGTGCTTGGTGTTTTCAATCCCGGCGACCACGGCTCAACATTCGGCGGAAACCCGCTCGGGGCAGCAATTGCCAGAGAAAGCATAAAAGTTTTAATCGAAGAAAATCTTGTGCAGAAATCTCATGATCTCGGTCAGTATTTCAGAGATGAACTGAGCAAAATTCCTTCGAAACATGTTAAAGAAATAAGAGGCAAAGGTCTCTTCATTGGTGTTGAACTTCACCCCGAAGCCGGCGGCGCAAGACGTTTCTGCGAGGCTCTCATGCAGCGCGGAATTCTCTGCAAGGAAACACATACACATGTTATCAGATTTGCTCCTCCGCTCGTTATTAAAAAGGAAGAGATTGACTGGGCATTAACCCACATATCTGAAGTTCTTCAGCTGGCATAACCAGCCGATCAGATTCTCACGGGCATAAGAATCTCTTTGTACTGCCGTGTGAATCACCGCGATGTAATTAACGGGTTCAGATTTCACTGTCTGAACCCTTTTTATTGAGACAAACAGAAAAAAAACAAAGAAACACAATGCCGGATTTTGCAAAGATTATCGATGAAATGGAATGGAGAGGGCTGATCTACCAGTCAACTCCGCTTGATCAGTTAAAAGAAAGATTAAACCAGGGGCCCATCACCCTTTACGCCGGGTTTGACCCCACTGCCGATAGCCTTCACATAGGCCATCTGGTTCCGATACTCTCGCTAAAGAGATTTCAGGAGTTCGGGCACAAACCGATAGCTGTGGTCGGCGGAGCGACAGCTCTTCTGGGCGATCCCAGCGGGAAGGAAAAGGAGCGTGATCTTTCACCCGATCAGATGGTTGGCCAGTGGGCAGAGCTTTTCAAAGGTCAGCTTAAAAAGTTTATCGATTTTGACCACAAAACCAATCCGGCGATTCTGGTGAATAACTATGACTGGATCTCAAAGATATCGGCGTTCAGCTTTCTGAGGGAGATCGGGAAGAAATTCTCAGTAAACGTGATGATGTCAAAAGATTCCGTAAAGAGCCGGCTTACAGATCCCGATAAGGGCATTTCTTACACTGAGTTCAGTTATATGATCATGCAGGCGTATGATTATCTTACCCTGAATCAGGATCACAACTGCGAACTGCAGGTGGGCGGATCAGACCAGTGGGGCAATATCACCGCGGGGCAGGATCTGATCTGGAAGACAAACGGTAAAAAGGTTCACTCCATGACATTTCCGCTCATTCAGAGATCCGACGGAAAGAAGATCGGCAAAACAGAGGCGGGCGTTGTATGGCTTGATCCCGAAAAGACCTCGCCGTATGAATTGTATCAGTACTGGCTTAACACAGATGACCGCGATGTTATCAGGTTCATGAAGTATTACACTTTCCTTTCAAAGCAGGAAATCGATGAGATTGAAGCAGTTCATAATGAAAATCCCGGCAGACGTGAGGCACACAGAAAACTGGCTTATGAACTGACTACTCTGATCCACGATCAGACCGAGACAAAAAATGCCATTTTTGCCTCCCGCGCCCTTTTTGGTGATGAGGATGTGACAAGGCTTAATGCACATACACTTGAGGGAATCTGTAAATCAACTCCTCATCATGTTATTGAAGCAGGAGCAGAAATGCCCGCTATTGTTGATCTCATGGTTGACGCAGGCTTTTTTGACTCACGCGGAGCTTCAAAGAAGGAAGTTATGGCAGGGGGAGTATATCTGAATAATCAGAGAATCACAGATATCAGCTTCAAGCCCGGTTCAGAAAATCTTATTGCGGGTAAATTCCTGATCTTAAGAAAAGGCAAGAAAAACTTCAAGCCTGTAAAGGTTGGTTAATTATTTTTTATGGTGCGGTTGTTATAATGCGGCCGCACTCTTTCTGCCCCTTTATTGAGAAATGTCACTCCTTAAATATTAATTGCTTTGTTCTCTCTGAGAGTTTTTTAATAAAACGTAATTGAAATTCACAAAGCAGATAAACATTTATTTCTTCCATCGTATTTTTCAGATTACCATTATGCTGAATCTTATTTCTGATCAGCCTCAGACGGTCGTATTGATCTGTGAAGTTTTCCATGAAAGCCAGCAGCAACATTAATTTATTATCTATCGATAACGGGATTAGACTTTTCCTGATTATAAAATTTATGAAATCCTGACGGATATGAAAGAATTTTCGTTCATAATTACTGCCAGGCAGATATGGGGGATCAGTAAATATTTCCAGCTCCTTCGATTTATAAAAATAATAAAACATTTTTGGGGGTGAATTTCCATATCGTAAGAAAATAAATATTTTGTTGTCATCCCGCTTTTCAATGAAAAAAATCTTTCTGAATTCATTAAGCATCAGATTCATCAGGTTAAAAAGCTCAACAACTTTCAATTCATAATCATCAGCTAAGTGGTGAATAATTCCACTGCCTATCACCGAAATACTTTTAAGATAACTTAATGCCTCAGGGTAATACTTATTATTTTCTATAA
>JABWCA010000288.1 GCA_013359345.1 Ignavibacteriaceae bacterium | reverse complement strand
CACTTAAAAATTTTAAGCTCAGCAAAAGTGCAAATGCCGATGTAATCTCTTATTCATTAGAAACAGATTTTGTTAAAAATTTTTATCCTCCTTACCCTCACTCATTTAACGCATCGGTTGAAATAATCTTCCGCGATACTGATAATGACTCACTGGTGAGTTTTAACATAAATCCTTTCTCAATTAAAATTCAGTCGGTTGAAGGAGATGCACTTCTTTATAAAACTGAAGGGGAGAGGCTTACAGTTAAACTGAAAACTCCTGATAAAGAAGGCAGATATAAAATCAGGATTAAATATGAACACCTGAATGTTGAAGACGGCTCGTTTTTTGTATCGCCCGATATTCTCTTCACTAATAACGCCCCCGAAGGCACCCGTAACTGGATGCCCTCACATGACGTGCCCCATGACAAAGCGCTTTTTGAAATTAAAGCCAGAGTACCCCGGAAAATAACTTTTGCATCCAACGGACTTCTCTCAGATTCTGCAGCGTCAGATTCCACAGTAATTTACCACTGGAAGACAACTGTTCCGCTTGCAACATACCTCATCACAATGGCAGGTTCATCTGAGTTTCTCCCCGATTATTTCACTGTAAAAGAGAAGGGGAGCGGGAAAGAAATTCCTGTGAGAATGTACAGAAAAATTTCTGATGACCCCGCTTCATATTTCTTTGTTAAGGGAATGCTTGAGGAACTGAACAGCTATTTTTCTCACAAGTTCGGGAGCTATCCTTTTGAAAAGATCGGGTTTGTGACCCTGAATGAGAAATTTATTTACGGCGGAATGGAAAACCAGACACTGATCAGTCTCTGTGATAACTGCTGGAATGAAATTCTTGTAGCGCATGAATTTGCTCACACCTGGTTCGGAAACAAACTTACCTGCTTAAGCTGGGCCGATATCTGGCTTAACGAAAGTTTCGCAAGATATTCTGAGGCATTGTGGTCGGAGGCAACTAACGGCTCATCAGGATATCTGAATCATGTACTTTATACAGCCCAGAGTTATTTTGACGGCAAAAACAGCATGCCTTTATACAACGGGCACTGGGCCTTTAACACACCGGGAATTGATTCTCTTTATGACGGTTCGGTAATCTATGATAAAGGCGCAGCGGTTTTACATATGCTGCGCGGCGTTGCGGGTGATTCAATCTTCTTTAACCGGATAGGTGAATATCTTACAAGATTTGGCAGCGATTATGGAAATGCGTCCACCGCAGATCTTATAGGTGTTTTCAATGAAACCGGCATCACCTACCTTGATCAGTTCTTTAAGCAATGGCTCCTTTACCCGGCACACCCCCGATACAAAATAAGCTATAACACTTTCACTGCAGGTGATTCGGTAAAACTTGCCTTTGAGCTCAGGCAGATTCAGGATACTCCGCCGTTCATTATGGATGCGGAAATTCTTGTGAAATACTCTGACGGCACTGAAGAACTTCTCACTTTCCTGAATGAAAAAAAGGAGGAGAAGAAGGAGTTTTTTCTCAAGGCCAAACCGGCAAAAGTCATTTTTGACCCATATTTCAGAATACTGCTTAAAGAGGTGAACGGAAAAACGCTATGATCTCCGAGTTATGAGTTATGAGTTATGAGTTATGATCTCGGATTTATGATTTCAGAGTTATGAGTTATGATCTGATGTGACTTTGTCTGAATGGTTTTGATCTGAATGGAAAGAATGGACTTCGTCTGATCGAATGCCTTTGAATGGAAAGAATGGACTTCGTCTGAATGGTTTTGATCTGAATGGAAAGAATGGACTTCGTCTGAATGGAATTGTTCAGAATGGGTTTGGGAAGATTGGATGATTGGAAAGATTGGATGATTGGAAAGATTGGATGATTGCCCCCCGCAGAGGAGATTCACTTAACATTTTGCAGCAGCAATGAACGAAGCACCCCCGCAGCAAGAACGGCAAAATATGTTAACAACCCCGAACCTTTAACCATTATAATCCGCGTAAATCCGTAAAATCTGCGCCTTGTCCGCAGAAGGAGGATCCGTGTTCTATTAATCATGCTGCTATCCTGTTACGGTAATCTCCCGATGGGGATAGGGAACAACCGGCAAATTCACGGCTACAAACGGGAAACCACTACGTGGTTTTGCTACGCAACGGAAGCAGGCTGACTTGGCAACTTAAAATTTACCATGGCCGTTTGAGCTGAACCCGGAATGTCCTATCGGAGAAAGGAAAGTAACTTAAATTTGCCAGGCACTTTGAGTGAACAGACATTCCGGGTTTTAAACTTTTAGCAAGGTTTGTGTAATCGAAGAGTGGCACAAAATTAAAACCCGGCAGGTTGAGTCTTTAAATGTTGTAGTAATAAACGGTTCCTGCCTCATTCGGGTAAAACCAGCCGGGTTGTTGGCACACGTTTTTTCCTGTTTGCCGTGTGCAGGCATTGAATCATTCCTAAACAATTTGTGCTCCTTGTGCAGAGAAAGTTTACCCTGTTCTGACTCCGGAGGAGCCAAACAATACTAGCAATGACATATAATATAATTACCACGCCTCCGGATGGAGTCGCACAATCTCCGGTTTTTTGTTACGGGAATCCCCTCTGGGGATAGGGACCACCCGGGAAACGCGAGGCTACAAACGGGAAACCACTACGTGGTTTTGCAGCGCAACTGAAGCAGTCTTTACCCTGTGGTGAGTTGTTGGTAAAATAACCTTCAGGTTGTTTAAAAATCTCAGTTTAGGTATGGGTTTTGAGATATTTCGTATCATTAAAGAAGCAGGCTAATCCGAAGCGTCGGACCGCTGTACCTTCGCGATTCCTAAGTTTTGTAACGTTTTTGGCTGATCAGATTCATCAGAATTTATTAATTATTTTTGTGTTCATTCGATTCATTCGCATCATTCGTGTTGCCTGAAATCCGCATGAATCCGTTAAATCCGCGTCATCCGTGTTGCTATTGTTTTGCTGCATAAACACGAACTACGCACTCCTGCACGAAGAACGGAATAAAAATCCGTGTAAATCTGCAAAATCTGCGTTCTATATGTTATGCTGCAACAACGAACCAGGCACGCCGGCACGAAGAACAGACTGCCATGCTATTTTATAAAATAAAAAAGTTTAGTTAAAAAGACTATTCATTCCTCTTTGACTTTTATCAATTCGTTTCTTAAATTCTCTTTTTAATCTTCGAGCCAATGGCCAGTGCCTTTATTCACCGGCTCGACTCCCCGAAACTTTCCCTTATTATTAAAGTTTTATTTATGAGTAATACTCAAAAGAAAAATAAACAGATTAATCTGCCACTGACAGAATTCCTGATAAATGAAGTTTACAGGATCAGTAAATTCGATTATCTTGAGCTGACCGGGAGGTTTCAGAAGAACTATGTGTATTTTCCTGATCACGGGGAGTGTGAGATTACAGGAAAGTCACCTGGAAAGATCTTCAGGGAAAGGTTCATATCTGATAACGATATTTATTCTCTTCCTGAAGCTCACCGAAAAAATCTGTCAAATATCAAAAATAAATTCCTTCATAAATACTTAAGACTATTGGGAGTTCCGGATCCTTCTCAGGCAGGAATGTTTCCCGGGGAAGAGGTCACAACGGAGAACATATTATTACTGAAAGAAAAGACTATATTTCAGCCAAAGTATCTCAAAACACTTGCCAACCAGGCTCCTGATTTAATCGGGCCAGGAGCCTTACTGATATGGATAAATTCATCAGATCTGGCAGCCACAGATTCTTTCAGGGATGTGATCACCCAAAAAATATCGCTTGCTGACAGTACAATTGAAGCACCGCCGAAGAGTGATGCTCAGATTATTGAATACCTGCAAAACAGAAAGATCACGATTGTGGCTGATTTTACCTCAAGAGAAATCAGTCACCCCGGAGAATTTGAATTGATCCGGAGGCTTATTTATTTAGTACGGAAATCAGATAAGTTCAGGTTCTTTTTAATCTCCACCGATGCGGATGAGTTAAATTTTAAGACGACACCGGAAGATGCCGAAAAGGATGCAATGAATGATTCTGAGGAGATAATTCTTCCTCAGGAAACAAAAAAACATTACCTGATAAGAGTTGTTGCGCTTTCATTATTGCTTTTAATCCCCGGAAGCATCTATCTTTACAGTGTTGTGACAAAGCACCGGACGGTGATTAAGACGTTTCACTTTGGAGATCTGCCTGCCAGGGATTCTTTTAAGGCCGGAGTCCAGTTTATCTGGCTTGACAGCTCTCAATACCCGGTCCATTATGGAGCCGGTTCATATTTTGCGTCGCATGAACTGGAATATAAACCGGAAAATGTAAAATATCTTCTGCCGGTTGCGGGTGGATACAAAGCAATGCCTGAGATAATTCATATAAGTGAACTGGAAAAACCGGAAATACGTATCAATTTTTACCGGAAACTTAATTTTAACGACTTCTTTACCGAGAATATATTGAGACCCTCAGCACAAAGGTGGTATGTCTTCAAACTTGAAAAACCTTCAAATGTTTTATTCAGGGTTAAAGCAATAACCCCGAATTTTTCACCTCAGACAGCTATATTCAGAGATCCCAATGGTCTGAAGAGAGTTACAGGATCTTCAAATTTTTCAGGCAAATCAAGTGTTGATTCAACCTACGGATATCTTGACCC
>JABWCA010000287.1 GCA_013359345.1 Ignavibacteriaceae bacterium | reverse complement strand
GGCATTACAGTCACTCGCAACCAAAAAAGATGTTTTGCCGCCTAAAAAGCACGCAAACATTCCGTTATAAGAGGTGAATGATGCGAAAAATGTATTTGTTAATATTTGTCTTTCTGCTTGCCTCGTTTGCATTTTCTGCTGATACTACAAAACAGGCGGTGAAGGCCGATTCTGTAAATGCTCAGGCTGAGACACTGACAACAACCCCTGTAACTGATACCACAGGAACTGATCTTAACCAGCTCGGGCTGAAAATCTCCAGAATCTGGGAGCTTGACTGCCACGGAAACGGCAACAGCCTCATGATCACCTTCACAGGCATGGGTGTTGTATTCTGTTCTCTTTTCCTGCTTTATGTTGTTTTCCTGAATGTCAGTAAACTGCTCAGGAAATTCCAGCAGAGAAAGGCTGCGATCAGTCAGGATAAATCTACCGGCGGATCTAAAGATGATTCCGGTCTCACAGGTGAGGAAAATGCTGCCATTGCCATGGCGCTTCATCTCTACCACAGTGAAACCCACGATTTTGAAAACACAGTTCTCACCATCCAGAGGGTCTCTAAAAATTATTCCCCATGGAGTTCTAAAATATATGGACTGAGGCATTATCCGCAGTCAACTAAAAAATGGTAAACAGAGGCGATAATGAAAAAATATAATTTTAAAATTAATGGAAATGATTACGAAGTTGAAATCCTTTCTCTTGAAGGGAATATTGCTGAGATTGAGGTAAACGGAACAAAATACGAGATTGAGGTTGACAAAAAAATGTCTAAACCTATTACTCCTAAACTCGTCAGAACTGCCTCAGTACCCTCAACTGATGTACACAAATCCCAGACAAAGACTACATCCGGTAATATATCCAAAGGACCCGGTTCTGTAAAATCACCCCTTCCCGGAACTATTCTCAGCATTGCAGTAAGAGAAGGCGATACTGTAAAATCCGGTGATTTACTGCTTGTTCTTGAAGCTATGAAAATGGAAAATAAAATCAATTCCGATAAAAACGGCATCGTTAAATCAGTAAAGATCAGACCAGGCGATACTGTTGCCGAGGGTGATGTCATGATCGAAATCGGAGATTAAGCATGGACGGACTTTATAAATTCTGGGAATATACCTCATTTGCAAACTGGACCTTCGGTCACGTTATTATGCTTTGTGTGGGTATAATGTTTATTTACCTCGCCATAAAAAAGGAATATGAACCACTTCTGCTCGTTCCCATCGGGTTTGGTATTCTTGTTGGTAATATTCCATTCATGGAAAATGTCGGTCTTGGTATCGGTATTTATGAGCAGGGAAGCGTTTTTAACTATCTCTATTTCGGGGTGCTGAAAGGAATCTATCCGCCACTCATCTTTCTGGGTATAGGCGCAATGACAGATTTTTCCACTCTGCTTTCAAACCCGAGACTGATTCTATTAGGCGCCGCGGCACAGATGGGAATATTCTTCACCTTCACAGGAGCCATAGCACTCGGTTTCAGTCCCAATGAAGCAGCTGCAATCGGCATTATCGGTGGTGCTGACGGCCCGACCGCCATATTCCTGGCATCAAAACTTGCACCTGAACTTATAGGAGCCATAGCCATTTCAGCCTATTCATACATGGCACTGGTGCCTCTCATTCAGCCGCCGGTAATGCGCCTTCTTACAACAAAAGAGGAACGCGTTATTAGAATGAAGCCTCCGCGCGTTGTCTCAAAGACAGAGAAGATCATGTTCCCTGTTATAGGGCTGCTCTTAACAACATTCATTTCACCTTCAGCGCTGCCGCTTCTGGGAACCCTTTTCTTTGGCAACCTGCTCAAGGAAAGCGGTGTTACAAAGCGTCTGGCCGATACCGCTGCCAAACCGATGATTGATATAGTGACTATTCTGATCGGTCTTACCGTGGGAGCATCAACCCAGGCAACAACATTTCTGACTCCAAAATCAGTACTGATATTTGTGCTTGGTGCGGTTTCATTTGTTGTGGCAACTGCCTGCGGAGTCTTATTTGCCAAATTCCTTAATCTTTTCCTTAAACCGGAAAACCGAATCAACCCGCTTATCGGCAACGCAGGTGTTTCTGCAGTACCTGATAGTGCCAGGGTTTCACAGGTTATAGGTTTAGAATATGACAAAACAAACCATCTGCTCATGCATGCAATGGCTCCAAACGTTGCCGGAGTTATCGGCTCTGCAGTTGCTGCAGGTATACTGCTCAGCTTCCTTGCAGACAGCCTGATCAAATAGAACCGGTTAATTTTAAGGGCAGCGCACACATCGCTGCCCTTTTTTTGCTCAATTGCTTAGAGCCATTAAGCCTCCCCTGCAGTTTTTCCGTTTGAGTGATAAATTCCCCTGTTGTTATTTCAGACCCTCTCAGTTCCCCTGCTTCTTATTTTTTCCTGTGATCGTTTTTTTGATGCTTTTCAACTGATCCAGGGGATTAAAATGAGATTTCTCTCTCCTTGAATACATTGCTTTGCCTGAATACATTTTACCCTCTTCAACGTAGCTGCTCTCATAATGCAATCTCTTTTTATCCGCATCGTAATATCGTTCCCTGTATGCTTCCATCATCATTTTTCTCTCTTCAAGCTCACCAATTTCAATTATAAGGCCTTCATCAGGATGATCAAACTTCTTCAGCTTTGCAATCAGCTCAGCTATGAGTGCTGCTGCCTTTTTATAATCGCCTGATTCCATAAGATCCAGCACTTTTCGTTTTGTTTCAGCAATGATGAAAGCGAACAGCATGCGGGTCACTTCACGGTCAGGTTTTATTTCCTCAAATTCTTTTTCACTGACTATATTCAGAATCACCGGCAGCTTAAGTTCCTTCAAACCTGAATGCTCTTCACCGGGCACCATAAAAGTAACCTGAAGCTCTCCGGCCTTAAACTCTGACAGTTTTTCCTGTGCAGGGATACCCAGTTCAAGCATGATTGTTCTCTGCCTGCCGGAATAAACATCTCCCACAAACCATGCACCCTTACCCGCTTCATTGAAATTATTGAACTGGCCGGCTTTCACACCCTTAACCGAAGGGATAAACCTTATTACTGTTTCTGTTGCAGCAACCGACATAAGACTGCCGAGTTCATCAGAAAAGACTTCTGCTGCCTCGGCAGGGGTTTCAATATAGTAAGTGTTTCCTTTTCCTGCCTTTGCCATCATGCCGAGCAGTTTTTCATCAAAATCTTCACCCACTCCTATTGTGGTTGTTATTATATTTTTTTCTGCAAACTTTGCTGCTTTTGCGGTGAGTATTTCCGGGTCTGTTATACCTTCATTTGCAAGACCGTCTGTGAGGAGAATAATTCTTGATATGTTTTTTTCATTCCTGTGCTTCTTTACAAGTTCATAACCCTTTTTATAGCCTCCCCAGAGAAAAGTGCATCCCCTGTCATCAATTTGTTCAACTCTGGCAATGATCTCTCTTCCCGCATCTGATCCCCTTATCGGCTCAAATATAACATCAACCTGGCTGTCAAAAGCCGTGAGAGATATATAGTCATCCCCTTTAATATTCGTGATAATTTCAGTTGCGGCTTCTTTTACCCTTCTTAGTTTTTCACCCGCCATTGATCCGCTGCGGTCAAGCACCAGCCCGATGTTAAGCTGAGGCGAATCCCTTTTCACTGCCACTTCAGCATCCAGAGTGATAAGTAATCTGATGCTGTATGATACACCCGCCGGAACGGCAGGGTAGTCTGTTTTAATTCCCGCTTTCATTTTTCTTCCTTTAAGTTATTTTATTTTTTTAATAAACCATTCTATCAGATTTTTATGTCTCCTGTAGGCTTCCTCCTTTATCAGAATTTCAAATCCTTCGGTTACTTTTATTTTAAGTATTTTTTCGGGCTCATCCTCCCCTTCCTCAGATCCCGGAGCATTGTACATAAATTGCGGTTCATTGAGCGTAAACGCTTCCTGATCCTGCAGATCTGTATCTGAATCCAGCAGCACCTTGCCGTTCAGGTATCCGTCTTTAAACTCATGTAGATCATAATTCTCACCGGTATCTGGTTCCCCTTCAGGTTCACCTTTAATATCGGGATCAGATTCCCGTAACGGAAGTCTGAAACGAACCTTGCTTCCATACCCGGGCTCAGAAAATGCCCTTATCCTGTTGATCATCTGTATTTTCTGATTCGTACTCTCAGCATCCTCCCCGCTGATAATCTGTTTCAGTTTCTCTGATGAGCTGTTTTCAAGAAAATCCTTTATTCCGGGTAAAGTGAAATGGGCTTTTTTCAGCTTCACAATAACTTTAAGCCTGAGCAGATGCTCTTCTGTGTAAGATGCCGCCACCCCTGCACCCTGCGGCGGGGGGACCAGACCTTCTGAAACATAAAACCTTATGGTTCTTCTGCTCAGACCTGTATTTACTTCAAGTTCAGAGATTGTGTATTCTTTTTTCATAAATGCTCTTTGCAAATATACATAATGACAGCTTTAATGTCAAGTATTATGACAGTAAATATGTCGTATTATAAGATTAATTTTTTTAGCACCCCATTTCCGGCTCATGGTTTTCTCCCCTCTGATTTTGCAAACTTAATAACTCAGGCGGAGGTCTCTTTGCTTCTTAACCGGCTGTCTGAATTGAATCAGAACGATTGAATAAACTAATTCATGGGAATAAGA
>JABWCA010000286.1 GCA_013359345.1 Ignavibacteriaceae bacterium | reverse complement strand
TGAATGAGAAGAATGAGGAAAATGGATTTGATGATTGTCCGCCTCCGGCGGAGATTGGCCAAAACCTTGTTTACAACATCGAATATTGAACATCGAACTTTGAAAAATTTTAATCCGCGTATATCCGCTTCATCCGCCCAATCCGCGTTGCTATTGTCTTGCTGTCTGACTAAGCACTCCGGCACTACGAACCACGAACTGAATTAAAAATTCGTGTTCATACGCTTCATTCGCTCAATTCGCTTTTCTAAAAATAATCCGCGTGAATCCGCTTCATCCGCCCAATCCGCGTTGCTATTGTCTCGCTGAAACGAACAACGAACAACGTTATTTCATCCGCGTTGCTATTGTCTTGCTGCAACACCCGCCGCTTCGCGTCGTGAAGGAATGCTGGTGGGGGGGCATGCGTGCTACAGACGGGAAACCACTACGTGGTTAAATTAAGGCAGAATGAAACTAACTTCGAACTTTGAACATTGAACTTTTAACAATTATCATCCGCGTATATCCGCTTCATCCGCCCAATCCGCGTTGCTATTGTCTTGTTGCAACGAACCACGAACTGAATAAAAAATGCGTGTTGCTGAAATACGGTGGGGGATTTAAAATAAAAAAAGGCTGCGAAAGGCAGCCTTAAAATCAATTTTTCAGTCCTGTTACAGATTGAGCTTTTTGATGTTTGATGTAACCTCGTTAGCCGATTTATGAAGCTCGGCAAGTTCATGCTCGGTAAGATTAAGCTGAAGAACCTCTTCAATACCGTTTGAACCAAGTTTAACCGGAACACCAACATAAACATCATTAAGTCCGTATTCGCCTTCAAGATAAGCTGCGCAAGGGAGAATTCTGTTTCCGTTCCTTGCAATAGATTCAACCATTTCAACAGCTGATGATGAGGGAGCGTAAAATGCGCTGCCTGTTTTGAGATAATTAACTATCTCAATACCGCCGTTACGGGCTCTGTTAACCAGCTCTTCAATTCTTGCCGCGGACATAAGCTCTGAAATAGGTATACCTGCCACTGTTGTGTAACGGACCATCGGCACCATGGAATCGCCGTGACCGCCCAGAACGAGTGCCTGCACATCTCTTACAGATACTTTTAATTCCTGCGCAATGAAAAGTCTGAAACGGGCTGTATCGAGAACACCGGCCATGCCAATCACTCTGTTTTTCTCAAAACCGCTGGCCTTCATGGCTACATACGCCATAACGTCTAACGGGTTTGATACTACCACAATTATTGAATTGGGTGAGTATTTAACAGAATTTTCGGTGCAACCTTTAACAATCTCTGCATTTTTGAACAGAAGATCATCTCTGGTCATGCCGGGTTTTCTGGCCAATCCTGCTGTAATAACTATAATGTCTGAGCCTTCGGTATCTTTGTAATCATTTGTCCCGATTACAGCGGAATCAAACCCCTCTACAGGAGCGCTTTCCCACATGTCAAGGCCTTTACCCTGAGGAACACCATCCACAATATCCAGAAGAACTACCTGCTCTGCAAGGTGTTTTTCGGCTATTCTCTGTGCAGCCGTTGCACCCACATTACCTGCACCAATTACAGTTATTTTTTTCATTGACCTCTCTCTGAATTAAAATTAGGAAACGCTGGTTTCTATTGAAATGAACTGACGGTCGCCTCTTCTTCTTTCAAATTTCACAGTGCCGTCTGCTGTGGCAAAAAGGCTGTCATCTCCACCCTTGAGCACGTTGGTGCCGGGATGGAATTTTGTTCCTCTTTGTCTCACTAAAATAGAGCCGGCGGTAACAAACTGACCACCAAAGGCTTTTACGCCAAGTCTCTGGGCATTACTGTCTCTTCCGTTCTTGGTAGAACCCTGGCCTTTTTTATGTGCCATCTTAAAAAACTCCTCTTTTAACCTATTTTAGTAATTTGAATTCTTGTTAACGGCTGTCTGTGTCCGTTCATTTTTTCGTAATTTTTTCTTCTTTTCTTTTTGTAAACGAGTACGGTCTCGTCTTTGGTGTGCATAAGCACTTTTGCGTACACTTTTGATCCGCTTACGTATGGTTTCCCAACTTTTATGTCCGCATCATTTGCATAAAGAAGCACTTCTTCAAATGCTACTTCAGTGTCGGGTTCACCCTGTAAACGGGGTACATAGTATTTTTGGTTTTCTTCAACTTTGAACTGTTGTCCTGCGATATTAACAACTGCGAACATTTATTTCCTCTGGTTTATAAAAATTGCAATCAACAAATATAACTCTTTTGGCAAAATTATCAAAAAAGAAAATGCCCGGGGCGACTATCTTTTACTGTTAATGATTCTCAGCTCTTTTTCAGACTGAAGCATCCCGCATTAATCAGTCATGATATATGCCGTTCCCCGGTAATCGAAGAAGAATTTCAGCATCCCGGAACTGAACATTGTTCTGTTGCCTTAAATAAAAACTGCCTCCGGATTTTATCCCTGAGGCAGTAATCATAATGGTTTTTTCAGATTATTTATTTTCAAGCACCATTCTGTAGCGCACTTTATTTTCAACAACTCTGGCCATTGCGTTCTGAACATCAGACATCGGCACTGTTTCAACCATTGCCTTCACTCCATGTTCAGCTGCAAATTCCAGCATTTTTCTGATCTGCTCAGGGCTTCCTATTGCACTGCCTGTAACATTTATCTGCTTTGAAATAAATGTAAAGGCATGTATTGCAACCGGCGAGGGGGCAGCACCCACGTAACACAGCGTTGCGTTGTGCTTTAACAGAGATATAATACTGTTCCAGTCATAGTCAGCACTGATGGTTGAAAGAATGTAGTCAAATGACCCGAGGTGCTTCAGCATCTCGTTTTTGTCTTTCATGTTTATGAATCCTGCAGCACCCAGCTCTGAAGCTTCCCTGGCTTTATCAGGTGATGAAGAGAGCGCGTAAGTTTCGGCACCCATTTTAGAAGCAAACTGAACTGCCATATGGCCAAGTCCGCCAATCCCGAATATCCCGACCTTCATGCCCGGCTTGATTCCGTGCCTGTCAAGTGGTGAGAACACTGTTATTCCGCCGCAGAGAAGCGGTGCAGCTTCTGCTGAATCCAGCCCATCGGGAATGTGTATAACAAAACCGGCATCGCTTCTGACATAATCAGCGTAACCGCCATGATGTCCGTTGCAGGTGGCCTGGCTGTTCCCGCATAGATTTTCCTGTCCTGATTCACACAGATGACACTCGCCGCATGATCCGCACTGCCAGCCGATCCCGACTCTGTCACCTTCCCTGAATCCTTTTACCTCACTTCCCATTCCTGTGACATATCCGACAATTTCATGTCCCGGTACGAGGGGATACTGGCTGATCATCCAGTCATTGTTTATCAGATGAATATCGCTGTGGCATATTCCGCAGTGACTGATTTTCACTTCAATTTCGTTCGGCCCTAATTCACCCGAATCATAACTAAACGGTTTCAGATTTGCTTTGGCTTCATAAGCTGCATAAGCATTATATTGCATATTGTTTCCTCAATTTTGTGGTGACACTTTATCAACAATCAGGAATAAATTAAGATTCAAAAAATGACTGCAAAAATACTGAATCTTTCAAGATTACAACTCTCAATAATAATAGCCGCGGTATCTGCGCTGTTATTTATTCCTTTCATCGGCAATCTGCATCTTTTTGACTGGGATGAGATAAATTTTGCTGAGTGCGCCCGTGAGATGATTGAAACCGGCAACTATATGCGGGTTTATATTGATTATGAACCCTTCTGGGAAAAACCCCCTCTCTTCTTCTGGCTTCAGGTAATCTCAATGAAAATATTCGGGATTAACGAGTTTGCGGCGCGGTTTCCCAACGCAGTTATCGGCATGATTGCCATGGTGGCGCTTTTTAATATAGGCACCACGCTTAAAGATAAGAAATTCGGACTGATCTGGGTGCTCTCTTATGCAGGATCAATACTTCCCTTTTTCTATTTCAAGAGCGGTATAATAGATCCCCTGTTCAATCTGTTTATGTTTCTTGCCGTGTATTTTCTGTACAAAACAATCTCATCAGGCAACAGATATTATATTTTTGCAGGCATTGCAACAGGACTTGCCGTAATGGTTAAGGGCCCTGTGGGTTACCTTCTCCCTTCTCTCACATACGGAATCATCTGGCTTTTAAAAAGAAAAGACAATGTGCTGAGCATCAGAGGATTCTTAATATATACACTCTTTACAATCCTGACCGCTTCGGTATGGTTTGGGATAGAACTTATCATGAACGGAACCTGGTTCATTAATGAATTCATCAGATATCAGATAAGGCTTCTCACCACCGGCGATGCGGGTCATTCACAGCCAATCTATTATCATTTCCTGGTTGTGTTTTTCGGGTGTTTTCCTGCAAGCATATTCATTTTCAAATCGATGCGTATCAAATGGGAGGAAGATCAGGATTCAAAGATGCTCCGATTCTTCATGCTGGTTCTTTTCGGCGTGGTGATGGTTGTTTTTTCGCTGGTAAAGACTAAAATTGTGCATTACTCCTCTCTCGCATATTATCCTCTTTCTTTTCTGGCAGCATACACCGTCTATAGCATTCTATCGGGTAAAACAGAGCTGAAGAAAAGGAATTATATTGTTTATGGCATTGCAGCTCTTGTTCCGTTTATTCTGCTTATCCTTGTTCCTGTTCTGGGAATATGGAAAGAAACGTTTATGCCTTATA
>JABWCA010000285.1 GCA_013359345.1 Ignavibacteriaceae bacterium | reverse complement strand
GAAAAGACTTCCTCTTGGTATTCAGACATTTTCCGAAATTATCAACGGCAATATGCTCTATGTTGATAAAACAGATTTTATTCCAAAAATGACTGAGCGTTATAAATATGTCTTTTTATCAAGGCCCAGAAGATTCGGGAAATCATTGTTTGTTTCGACGCTGGAAGAATTCTTCAAGGGGAATAAGGCACTTTTTGAAGGGCTTAATGTTCTCACTTCTGAACCATGGAGCACCTATCCTGTAATAAGGATCGATTTTTCCACTATCCCTAATAAAACTCCGGAAATTTTTTCAAACGAACTGATTTTTACTCTAAGAGAAATTGGTCTTAGATATGGGGTAAATATTAATTCTGATTTCCCCCAAAGAGCTATTGATCTCCTGGTAAAAGGGATTCGTGAGAAGTACGATAAACCTATTGTGATTCTTGTTGATGAGTATGACAAACCAATTGTTGATCATCTTGATAAAATTCTTACAGCGGAAGGCAATAAGACCGTTCTCAGAGATTTTTTTGCTTCCATTAAAGGACTGGATGAACATATTAAATTCATGTTCATAACAGGAGTAAGTAAATTTTCAAAAGTCTCCCTCTTTTCCGGTATGAATCAGATTGTTGACATATCGCTTAACAGTGATTTTTCTGAAATAATGGGATATACCGCAAAAGAAATAGAAGTTTATTTTAAGGATTATCTTAACGGTGCAATTGAAGATTCCGGCCTGCAGAAAGATGAGCTGATAAAATCACTGGCACACTGGTATAATGGTTATTCATGGGACGGATCATCAAGAGTGTTCAATCCGTTCTCTGTGCTAAACTTCTTTGACAGCAGAAAATTTGATAATTTCTGGTTCAGCTCGGGCACACCCTCTCACCTCGTGAAGCTGTTTAAACAAAATAACTTTGACCTGAGTCTGATTGAAAACGCAGAAACCAGGGACTCCGCATTTAACACAGATGATCTCTCAAGAATTTCTTTACTGAGTATTCTGTTCCAGACGGGATATCTTTTCAGGTGTTAAAACATATACAGTTGATTACCCCAACTACGAAGTGAAAGATGCAGTCTACCGCTTGATCACATCAGAACTCCTGAATAAAATACCTGAAACGGTGAGCATCAGAACGCTTAAAATAAAAGAAGCACTGGAATCAGGCGACACTTCATTATTTCTATCTTCTCTGAGAGAACTTTTCGCTCAGATACCCTCAGTTCTTTACATGGATGAAGAAAAGTATTACCACTCTCTCTTTATAATGATTATGTATATGTCAGGAATTGAGATCGAATCAGAAGTTAATACGAATATAGGAAGAATTGACGGAGTGATTGAAACAAAAGATAAAATCTATATTATCGAATTTAAGCTGGATAAAACTCCGGGTGAGGCACTTCAGCAAATCTTCAGGAAAAAATACTACGAAAAGTACACGGGCAGAGAAAAAGAAATTGTTCTGATGGGAGTGAGTTTCACCTGTGGTGATATAAAGATGATTACAGAATCAGTTTAACTACATGAGCACCGCGTACTGAATTGCAAAGATAGATTTTATCGGCATTCAGCAGGCGGTCTTTTGTGATCAGTTCTTCAGTAACCTTATAAACTTTCTTTAATTTTGAGAGCATAATGCCGGGCAGAATATGCAGTTTAATCGGCGGAGTGAAAGCCTTATCCCCTTCCTGAATCACAACATTGTTAATGCATCCTTCAAGAAGATACCCCTCTTCATTAAAAAACAGATAATCATACAGCCCTTCTTCAGTTGCCTTTGCATACCATCTGTTATAAACATCCCTGATAGTTGTTTTATACAGACGGAACTTATCTTTCACCGGGAGCATTTCATCAGCTATCCCGACCCTTTTCACCCCTTTCTCTGAAAATATCCTGGTTTCATCAACCGATACAAATCCATACTTAGACACAGAAAATTTAATTTTGTAAGGATGATAGCTTCTTACTATCGGAGTAGTGTTGATTTTAACAGCAAGATCATAATGGTCAATTTTGAAATCTAAGAATTCAGCGGTGCGGTTGAGCCTCTGTATATGGTCTTTAAGGTAATCATATTTGGCCCTCTTTAAAAGGAGTGATTCAAATATAAAAAACTCTCTGCCCGGATTTGTCAGGAAGGTGCCTTTAAGGAGAGTTTCCTCATACTCACTCTCAGGATTTGCATCAAATACAATTCCGCTGCCCAATCCGATTATCCCTTTGCGTGTGGATTTATCAATCTCGAAAGTTCTGATTGCCACGTTAAATGAGGCGTTTTCCCCCTCAATAAATCCTATGCTCCCGCAGTAAATCCCTCTTACCCGCTGCTCCCGCTCCCGGATAATTTCCATTGTCCTGATTTTGGGAGCACCTGTGATTGAACCGCAGGGGAAGATCGACCTGAATATATCTGAAAGACTCTTCCCTTTTTCAATGCTACCGGTGATTGTTGATACCATCTGATGCACTTTTTCATAGGTTTCAATCCGGAAAAGCTCCTTTACTGTCACTGAACCGGGTTTGCAAATCCTGGCAAGATCATTTCTCATCAGATCAACTATCATCACATTTTCAGCCCGCTCCTTTTCACTCGTGAAGAGCTTTTTTATGAGGGCGTTATCCTGCTTAAGATCATCCCCTCGCTTTGTTGTGCCTTTCATGGGCCTCACAGTAATCTGATCACCGGTTTTTGTGAAAAAAAGCTCGGGGGAGATTGAATAAGTGAGTTTACCGCCATGATTAATCAGAAACACATAATCAGCCGACTGGTTATAAACACAGGATAGCAAAAGATCGGTGAAATCTCCTTCGAAACTGAAGCTGCCCTGTACGGTATAGTTTACCTGATATGTATCGCCTTCCTTGATGTGGGCTCTGATCAGTTCGATATCATCTCTGAATTCTTCTTTGCTTCTGTTTATTGCAAAATCTTTGACAGCAGCTTTTTCGGTATCAAATGAAAAATCGCTTAGGTCAGGGGTTAATTCAAGGGAGTTCTCATAACAAAAAAAGGATGCGGAAAGGGCAGACTCTCTGATCTCTTTGTCAGAAAGTATTTTTTCGAATTTTTTCTCAAAGATATAACCCGTTTCATACGGGATATAAGAAAGGAGGTGCTCACCCGCAGCAACTGATTTTTCTGCTTCATCGAAAAATTCTTCAAATGTACCGAATTCTTTCAGGCGGATTATTCTTTTGCAATTTTGAAATATCCTGACAGAATCTTTCTTTAACAATGACGGGGAAATCATAAGGGCTGAATTTTCTTCCGAAAGAATCATTTCCGTTATTTGTCTCAGTGTCAGTTTATTTTGCATAAGAATAATAAATTAAAAGGTTTTGAAATTGTTCTTAATTGCTGTTATTTTCGGTTAATCACCCTGATTTTAAGCGTCTCTCTGTTTTAATTAAACACAACCTGAAATCATGTGTATTCCGGTCATAGATCATAACTCATAACTCATAACTCATAATTCATAACTGCTTATCATAACTCTGAACTGCTCTGCCATCTTTTCCCCGAGCTTCAGAGTCAGTCTTAACAATGGCTTTAGCCCATTCCTTAAATTCTCCCGTTCTTCAATTGCTTCAATGCGGCTGAAGCCGGGAGCGTTTTGGGATATCTTCTCCGTCGGTTAAAACCGACGGCAATAGATTATCATAACTCTGAACTCAGAATTCATAACTGCTTTCCTATCTTTAGCCTGAGCTGTAAATATTAAGACATCAATGGCTTTGGCCCCATTCTTAATTTCTCCCGTTTTTCAATTGCTTCAATGCGGCTGAAGCCGGGAGCGTTTTGGGGTATCTTTTCCGTCGGTTAAAACCGACGGCAATAGCTTATCATAACTCTGAACTGCTCTGCCATCTTTTCCCGGAGCTTCAGAGTCAGTCTTAATCATGACTTTAGCCCCATTCTGAATTTCTCCCGTTTTTCAATTGCTTCAATGCGGCTGAAGCCGGAAGTGTTTGGGGATATCTCCTCCGTCGGTTAAAACCGACGGCAATAGATTATCATAACTCATAACTGCCTATCATAACTATGAACTGCTTATCATAACTCTGAACTCATAAATCATAACTAATAACTATTGCTCCGCTAATTTGCGCAGCGCTTCACCCTCAACTCTGAAGATTGTCCATTCATCCATAGGCACTGCGCCCAGGGATTTGTAAAAATTTATAGCCGGAGTGTTCCAGTCAAGCACAGCCCATTCAAATCTGCCGCAGCCTTCACTTACCGCCACCGCTGCAAGATGCTTAAGAATTGTTTTACCGAAGCCCTTACCTCTGTACTCCGGATCAATATAGAGATCCTCAAGGTACAGCCCTTTTCTGCATTTGAACGAGGAAAAATTGTAGAAATAAATTGTGAATCCAACGGGCTTCCCTTCGTAATAAGCGACATACCCTTTTACGTTTGTCCCTTCGGTCAGGAAAACTTTTTTCACCAGATCCTCATTCATCTCAACAATATCAAGCAGCTTTTCATATTCAGCAAGCTTCTTAACCTGGATTATAAAAACAAGGACATTTTCCCCCGTAACAGGCACGAGGGATAAACCGTTTTCAAAATAGATCGTGTCGTGCAAATCAATGCCCCCCGCCTGAAGGCATTGCAGATTTTGAACCCGACTTTTTGCTCTCATGAACAATCAGCCAGAGCAGGGCAGAAATTGCGAGCGACACACCCGAAATAATGAAGATGATGTTTTTATCGGCCATGTTAAGAACAATGGTACCGACAAACAGAGATACCGCGAGCTGAGGTAATACAACCGAAAGGTTAAATATTCCCATGAAAAGTCCCATCTTGCCTTTTGCCACTTTTTCTGACATGATAGCAAACGGAAGACTTACAACTGCGCCCCATCCTATACCGCACACTGCTATTAAAATATATAATACTGCAGGTGAGGTTGCAAAAAATGCGATGCCGAGATAACCGGCTGCCATCATGCCCAGCGCCAGCACATGGGTTTTAACTCTTCCAAGCTTCTCTGATATCGGTTCCAGAACAAAGGCAGGAACTATAAAGCCTACAATATTAAGTATCATGAAAGTGTATGATATGTTATCACCGACCGATTTCTGAACTGCCTCCGTGGCTTTATTTACGGCATCCGCAGCATTGGAAAAATCAAAACCGGGATAAAACTTCTGCTGAATGAATGCAATGATATAAACGAACATTGTCTGTACGCCCATCCATGAAAATCCGTGAGCAAGGTAAATTTTAAGAAGTTCAGTCGTTTCGGTTTTACCTTTTCCTGTATCCTGATTATTCTTTTCTGTATCGTCTGACGCAACTGTGAGGTCTTTGCTCTCAGTAATAAAAAACAACGGAACGATTGAGAAGAGTAATACAATAACGGCACCGGCATAAATGAGCACATAATTTCCGAACATCACTCCCATGAAATAGGCCATCACCCCGAAAAATCCGGAGATTGTCTGCATCCATGTATATCCTTTGGTTCTTTGGTCACCTTCAGGAGTGACATCTGCAATTACCGATCTTGTCGGATTAAAGCTGACGTTTATAGCAAGATCAAGAGTAAGTGCAACAATAGTGGCCACTACAATGATACTGGTAAGCCCCATGAAACTGCTTATTTTATCGATGTTCGGAAGTGCAACGAGCATGAGAGCAGCCAGCACTCCGCCTATTATTATAAATGGTCTGCGTCTTCCGCCCCAGAACCAGACTTTATCACTGATAAG
>JABWCA010000284.1 GCA_013359345.1 Ignavibacteriaceae bacterium | reverse complement strand
GATGATCTGTGGCTTATCTATAAAATACAGGATAAAAAAGATACTGTTTACAAGACCGCACAGGATGTTGAGAATGAGTTCAAGAGGATCAAAAAGCTGACAGAGCAGAAACAGCAGAATCTGCTTGCACGGGAGTACCTCATTAAATTACTCACGGGCAAAAAAATAAACTCCGACGGAAAAGTTCTCAGGGTCATCGGGGATAAAATAACGGATGTTATAAAGACACTCAATACTGATAAATCGACGGGTTTACTGACAAAACAGCCTCCGTTCCCTTTTGAGTACAGGGAGTTCAGGGAAGTTAAAAATTCGCTGAGCAGCAAAGACCTTGATGCTGTTTATGTTGACATTCCCGGAAACCCGGTAACTGTAAGGGATTTTCTTTACTTCCTTATGGACGATAAACTCAGCCTTACTGTTTTTGAAAATGAACGTGTGTATAAACTCCTGTATGATAAAACAAGGACAATGATTGAAAACAGACTTATTACCCTTGAGGGGATTAAAAAGGGTCTGGATAAAACTCCGGCAGTGACAGAAGATCTTCAGATCTGGAAAGATTTTTATCTCTCTCAGGCATATCAGACAATACTTGCTGATTCATCAAAAGTGACGGATGATGAAGCAAGAGAGTACTATAACAGGCGTTATAAGGGCGGCTCAGGAGGACTCTTACTGAAAATAAAGGAGATATTCACCTCAGGCATTGATAATGCCGGAATTGTGCTTGAAAAGCTAGATAAAGGTGAAAGTTTTGATAAACTGGCCGAACTTTATAATGAGAGGGAATCAACCAGGGGAAGCAACGGTGAATGGGACTGGTTTCCTTCAGGAACAAACGGTGAGATAGGTGCCGCGGCTGCTAAGCTCCCGGTCGGGAAATATTACGGCCCTGTTGCCAATGAGGGGGGGTATTCAATCATTCTTCTTGTTGATAAAAAGGTGAATGAATCATTCAGCTCTGATGAGTTTGAGGTGATGAAAAATAAAATTAAAAAGGATATAGCATTCTCAAGACAAAAAGAATTTATGATAAAAAACACTTCTGATCTTGCGCTTAAATACGGCGTTAAAATGAATAACGATCTCTTGAACGGAGTGCAGGTCACAAATTCAAACATTCTGATATACAGGCTTTTCGGGTTCGGCGGGCGCATGGTTGCGTTCCCTATAACCACCCCTTTTATGGACTGGCTTGAGTATTTTAAGACAAAAACAAAAGAGGGTCTGTAGAGCTGCGGAAAAACCGGGAAGTGTTTTAAGAGGCTGAATACGTGATTACACTCATTCAGCCTTTTTTACTTTAAAGGGGAATTAAGATTTCTTTTCTATGCTGAGGATGCCGTATTTTTCATTCATCCTGTAAACCATGGCATGTGCAGCAATTGCAATAAAATAAGCAATAAAAACATCAACCGTATAGTGTGCGTGCTGGAGCAGTATGGCAGCCGGCATAGTAATACTGAACACCGCAAACATTGGTCCCCAGATTTTCTTATCTCTGAAAGCAAGATAAAACACCATTATAGATGATGTATGCCCTGAAAAGAAAAGATCGTTGGTAAAGGTTTTACCATCGGCAAAGATTCCTATCATGGGATCTGTGAGGGGAATGATGGTTTCAGGCGCAACAAGGGGAAGCAGATACATTGAAAAGTATCTTGCAAAATAGACAATGCTGAAAACCTGGGCAGTGAGAGCAAATTTTGCGGGTTCTTTAAGGAGAAGCCACAAAGCAAGAAAGACACCGCCATAGATGACAATGAATGTGAACCAGGTAAGATTTACCGGCTGAAACATGGATAAAACAGGGTCTGTGAAACTGAATCCGCCCCTGTTCTGAGCGACATCTAGAAAACTTGTAAGGATATTTCCGGACAGAAAAAAGAAAGTCATTGAGACTGTAAAGACAATGAGCTGCTTCCTGTCAGAGAGAAAAGATTTCCATACAGCAAGGATATTCTTCATTCAAAAAAGATGAGATTAATTGAACAATAAATATTTTATCAAGAGATAGAATGTTTTTATCAATTATGGTAAAATAAGAGAACTGCACTGCAATTTAATACAAAATAACCGCTTTGGCATAAATATTGAACATAAATTGAAAAAAAATATGAAATTGCTATGCTAATGTTTACTAAAATATCAGGTTTCAGCGGCGGTGTTCATCCGGAAGAATCAAAAGAACTTACTGCTGAACTGCCAATTGAAACCATACCGCTCCCTAAGACGGTTATTATACCTCTCTCACAGCACATAGGCAAACCGGCCCTGCCGCTGGTTAAAAAAGGTGCCGTGGTACAGAAGGGTGAAGTGATTGCAGAAATGCAGGGCGTTGTTTCTGTACCTGTTCATGCTTCAGTGAGCGGAACCGTTACAAAGATAAACGTTAATCCGCACCTTTCAGGTTCACCAAAAGAGGCAATTGAAATAACAGCTTCTGAAGAACAGACCGAAGTAAAGATGGACCCCCTTGATCCCGGAAAGATTAATGCCGATGAGATCAGGGAAAGAATTAAAATGGCAGGCCTGGTTGGTCAGGGTGGCGCCGCTTTCCCGACCTACGTTAAACTCAGTCCTCCTCCCGATAAAAAGATAGACCTTCTTATTATCAATGCCGCAGAATGCGAGCCTTATCTTACCAGAGATTACAGACTTATAATTGAAAGAACCTCTGATTTTATAACCGGAGTGAAGCTTCTGATGAAGGCTGCCGGCGTTGAAAAAGGCATTATCGGGATTGAAGATAACAAGCCGAAAGCAATAGAGATGCTCAGGAAAGCATTGAGCTCTGAAAAGAGCATCACGCTTGCCGTTGCAAAAACAAAGTACCCCCAGGGTGCAGAAAAAATGCTTATATATGTTGCAACAGGCAGAAAAGTGCCTCCCGGAAAGCTCCCGATGGATGTGGGAGTGATAGTGCAGAATGTAGGTACGTCAGTTGCAGTATTTGACGCAATTGTAAACGGACTGCCCCAGACAACCGCAACAATCACTGTTACAGGCCGCGGAATAAAGAATCCTAAAAATCTCATAGTGCCGGTGGGCACACAGATCAAAACAGTGCTTGAACACTGCGGCGGACTCACAGAAGACGCTGCCAAAGTGATAGCCGGCGGACCCATGATGGGCATACCCCAGTATGAACTTAATGCCCCCGTGCTGAAAGCCACATCAGGCCTGCTGATCCTGAATAAAAAAGAAGCAAGAAAATCAGACCAGACAGCCTGCCTGAGATGCGGAAAATGTATTGATGTTTGTCCGCTCAATCTGCTGCCAACAAAGCTTGCAAGGCTCTCACAGCTTGAAAAATATGAAGATGCCGAAGCTCTTGGCGTAACTGTATGCATGGAATGCGGAAGCTGCGCATTTGAATGTCCTGCAAATATTCCGCTGGTTCAGTGGATAAAACTTGGCAAGCAGCAGGTATTCAAAATTCAGAGAGCAAGACAAAAAGCTTAAACAGAACAAGGAAATTTTGAGTAATTTATGTCCGAAAATACAAACACACTAAAACTGGAACTGAGCAGCACGCCTCACATACATTCTTTCTGGGATACTCAGAAAGCCATGTGGATGGTTGTTCTTTCACTGGTTCCGCCACTCATTTCGGGTGCAATATTTTTCGGACCTTATCAGCTGCTGGTGGTGCTTACCTCAGTGGTGTTCTGCATTGGAACGGAATATGTGATAAGGTATCTCCGGAAAAAACCGATTACCATTATGGATGGAAGCGCCTTTATTACAGGCATACTTCTCGGCCTGATTCTCCCTCCCAATTTCAGCCTTGTTTTCACGGCAATAGGCGCTGTGATTGCAATCGGGCTGGGTAAAGAGATATTCGGAGGACTCGGGTATAACATATTTAATCCTGCACTGATAGGCAGAGCCTTTCTTCAGGCAGCCTTCCCTGTGCAGATGACAACCTGGACACATACAAACTTTGCGGTTGATGCAGTCACTTCTGCCACCCCGCTCTCGATATTCAAGTTTGGTGACGCCGCTGCAAAATCAGGCGTTACTCTCAGCAATTCATTTTTCGGGAATATCAGCGGATCAATAGGAGAGACATCTGCAATAGCCATACTGGCAGCAGGCATATTCCTGATAGCAATTAAGATTGTGAACTGGAGAACACCGCTTGCAATGGTGATCAGCCTTTTTGTTTTCAGCGGAATTTTCTATTTCATGGATCCCTCTAAATATCCCAGCCCTTTGTTAATGCTCTTCACAGGTGGTTTCATGTTTGGTGCCGTATATATGGCAACCGACTGGGTGACCTCACCTATGACAAACAAAGGCATGTGGATTTACGGAGCAGGGATTTCACTTATAGTTGTGGTGATAAGGCTTTTTGGCGGTCTTCCGGAAGGAGTCATGTACGCCATTCTGATCATGAACGGATTTGTGCCCCTTATAAACAGAAACACTAAACCGGTAATCTTCGGGGAGGCAAAATGAACCTTATAACAAGAATGATACTGGTGCTTGTGGTTATCGGTGTTGTCAGCGGCGGCGGACTTGCCATACTGTTTGCCTGGGCTGATCCCATTATCCAGAACAATGCAAAAGAAGAAACCAAGCTAGCAATATTTCAGGTCGTGCCCAAAGCAGTCGCTTATGAAAAGCTGGAAAAAGCACCTTTTGAAGCATACGTGGTTTACGGTGATGCAGGTAAAAAAGAAGTGGTTGGTTATGCGCTGCCCACAGTTGGCACCGGATTTCAGGGCAATATAAAGCTTATAATCGGGAT
>JABWCA010000283.1 GCA_013359345.1 Ignavibacteriaceae bacterium | reverse complement strand
TGCGCTTAACAACTCTGTGTTTGCAGGATTAACAATTAATGACAAGCAGTTTTATCTGAAGATGAAACAGCCTGAACTGGCTTCCAAAATATTTAACGCACTAAGAATAAAGCACCCGAAGGACATTTTATCACAACAGGATCTGACCGAATACATTAGCTGATAAAGTCAGATAAACCCCCCCTTTTTGTCCCATTCGCAGAAATGTAGTGACAACCATGCAGATTTTAAAAATTAACTTATTTATTTACAATCACTTACAGCTACAAGGTGTCAAACTCAGGATTAGCACTTTACTCAATATTAACCATTGGATAAACCTAAGATGAAAGAGCTAAATGATTACAGTTCTCATTCGCTCACAATTTTTCGATTACGCAATCGGTGGACATAGTAATTTATCCATCTGTGAAAAAGTATAAAGAGGATGAGTACGAAAAATTTAGTCCTGCTTATATCTCTCGAGATCCAAAATTTCCGGATATCTGATGTGCTGCCATGGTAAATGAAATATTTTTTCTTTTAGATAATTCAGGTTGGTTGATTTTGTATTGCCTTTGACCGGGGCCATTTTAGATACAATTAGTCCACGGTATTCAATTTCCGGAAAAGAACCGTTAAAAATTCTTTTACAAGTCAGAAATATGAATTGAGACAAGAGAAACCCTGCAAGAATTTGCTGCATCGGATTATTGGTTGCGTTACTTTTAAGTTCAACAAGAAAAACAAAAATTTTATTTTTGGAATGCGAAACCAGGACATAATCACACATTTTACAGATCAGATCCCGGTTACAATGAAATAAATCCAGGAAAGTATTCACTCCTTTGCCACGGGGTTTATCAAATCTGTAAACAAGTATTTTCCCTTTGTTTTGCAGTTTGATTTTTTCCGGTTTACCGGTTTCCTGCAGGGTGATTACTGAACCGGAGGAATCGCTTGCAGAATATTTCTCTGAGATTATTTCTTTAAGTGTTATAAACAATTCATCAAACATGGAAACCCCTAATCTTCAAAATACAGCTTTTGTGCCCTCATATTTAATGCATCAATCGTATCATCAATAGTTTTTACATCAAAACCATCATCCTGAACATCAATACTGGTTGTCTTCTTTTGCTGGAATAAAATAGCCTCAACTCTCTTGTAATCAAGTAACTCTTCCTCCTTGTAACCAAGTTGATCAACAGCGATATGTCTCTTTTTATTACCTATTATAAGATTGTTAATTTCACGAATTATATAGTCACTGTGTGTGCTTATCATAACTTTAAAACCGCCATTTACCAGTCTTGCAATAAATCTTGCCATTGCCACCTGATTATCAGGATGGAGACTTAATTCAGGTTCATCAATTATGATGAAGTCATTACCCCTAGCGGCATGTCTTAAGTACAATACCAGATTAGAGAGAGATTTTATTGAAGTTGCAGTGAGGTGAACCGGGATGTTTACATTTTCTTTTGCAAATGGCTTATATTGAATAAATCCCTCTTCGGTAATGGCAACGCTTCCTTTTAAAACTTCTGATTCAAGAGCCTTCGCAAATACATCAAAAGATGTCTGTTTTTCTTTATAATGGATTAAATCTTCAGCAATCAATAAACTATCTCTTATTGGCAAAGAATAACGTGAAGCCTTATTTATAAGCAGATCAGTTTTATTGCTATCAATTTTATACTGCCTGGTTTCAATCAGTTCATCAACAAGTGCATTTCTCTTTAATGATAATTCTTTTGAAAAAATATTAATTGCAATTCTCTCTGCAGGAGCAATGAAACATTCAGGGAAAATGAACTCCAAAATAAAAAGACTGATACTTTCAATTATCCCCGCTCTTAATAAATTGTTTCCATTGGTGCTTTCTTCAATATTTGCAGTTTTATTTTCTGAATAGAGCATCTTAACTTGCAGACTGTTCGCCTGCTTTTCAAAAAAAACAGATATATTTTTCCCGAATACAAGTTGCTGTTTAATATAAACTTTATGTCGCTTACTCTTAATAATATCTGCCAGGGTTGAAATGATTTCTAACTTAAATCCTTTGAAGAATGATTTTTCCGCCGCAATAACTGACGAAAGATATTTCTCAAACTGAGCAGAAAAATCCTCAAAGAAATCATCCCTACTTGCGTTTGAAAACTCAGTAAGATCAAAGTTGTACTCGCCGTACTCCAATAATCTATCAACAATTATTTCAAAAGGTTTATAACCGCGCAAAAAATTTCTGTATGAGCAAATACCATATAATGCATAAGCTACATAACTTTTACCGGTATTGTTCGGGCCCGTCAGAATTATCAGATCTTTAGAAAGATCTAAATCTACTTTTTTGACAGGACCTAATTTATTAAACGTTACTTTCATTGGTCTTCCGGAGATCGGGAAAATTAAAATTGCTTTCCTGTTAATATAAAAACTAATTAGATAGATTGCTATAATTCAGTACTCTGTTTCTCCCCAAACACCCCAAGCCAGTTTATCAGAAAAAAATGCCTTCATATCAGTCTGCGTCTTACATTGATCCTTAGAAAGAGAATGAGAAGTCTCTGTACTGATGCTTCTGAATTTCCGTCGGTTAAAACCAACGGCAAGAGGATGAATTTAATTGAGCATCTCAGATATTAAGTTTTCTCCACCCGCCACTGCTGCACACTGTTATTTACTGATATTTACTGATATTTACTGATACATACTGTTTTCACCGTACTCCCCTTTCCCGTAATTCCTGAAGAATTCATCAACAAGGAGATTTTTGATTCTGGGGTCTTCAAGTTTCTGGTAGAAATCAAACTGGTGGTTTACGTAGCTGAGAAGGGTGGCGTTCAGAATTTCCATGAACTTTTTCCGCTTGTTGGTTTCCGAATTATCACCCGCCATGAACTTCTGCAAAGTCTCGTTTTCATGCAGACGTTTCCTGACGTTGCGGAACATGATTTTATGCTCCTCGGTAAGCTGCTGACCAAAAACCTCGTTTATCTTTTTTATGATTTCCGAGAGGAGCTCAGTCTCATCTTCAATCCTGCCGCCTGCTTCGGCCGAGATGGGATCAACCACTCCGGGTTCATGCACAAGAGTTCCTCTTGTTTCACCCAGCTTCTGAATTCTAAGCGATTCAAGTTCAACCGCGTCACTTATGTTCACCCGCTCCCCGCTGTTTTTGGGCAGCTTTCTGTTCAGGTATTTCAGGAAAATGTAGAGTTCTTCAAGTCCCGGGTCCTTAAATGTGACAATCTGCGATATATACCCGTAAAGCCTGATGTAAGACTGTATCTGAGATTTGAACCCGTGTTTCTCTTCCTCATCGCCCAGTTCCTCCCAGCGCTTAACAACACGGTCAAGATACGGCTGAAGCTGTTCGTCTGTGGTTCTTGCTGTGTAAAATGCGCGGCAGAAATCCTCAACATCCGATTTGCTGAAAAGATGATAGTGCAGAAGTTCCGTCTCTATATCGTAGAGTTTGTTGGGGTCTGTTTCGCCCGAAAGAACCGTGATCGTGTAAAACGGCTGAAATGCCTCAATCACGTCTTCAATGCCGTTGATGAAATCGAGTACAAAAGTATCGGTCTTGCCCGCCGTAACCCTGTTAAGCCGCGAAAGGGTTTGAACGCACTGAATTCCGTCCATCTTTTTATCGATGTACATTGCCTGCAGCAGCGGTTCATCATAACCGGTCTGAAACTTGTTTGAGACGATCAGGATTCTGAACTTCGGATCTTTCAGCCCTTTGGCAATTGATACCCCTGCCGGGAGTCCGTTTTCACGGTTGAGCGAATCCTCGGTTACCTCCATGCCCTCATAGTCGATCTTACCGCTGAAAGCCACAAGACACGACCACGGCAGACCCAGCATCCTGATCTGCTTTACCATCTCCTTAAAGAAGAGAACGCAGTGCATCCGTGACCGCACCACAACCATGCCGCGCGCCTTCCCCCCGATCATCTTTGATGCCTTTCCGGTGAAATGATCGAGAATGATTGCGGCTTTTCTTTCGATTGTTTCGGGATGGGAATCGACATACTGTATCATGGCAAGTTTCGCCTTCCCCTCCGGCACCTCTTTATCCTCACCCTCCTTCCGGATGAGCTTGAAATATCTCTTGTAAGTGGTGTAATTCCTGATAACGTCAAGCGTGAAGCCTTCGGCAATCGATTGCTCCATGGTGTAGTAATGGAACGCCCTGAAAGTGCCGTCGGGATGTTTGGTGCCGAACAGCTCAAGAGTTTTGTTTTTGGGTGTGCCCGTGAATCCGAAAAATGAGATATGTTTCTGTTTCCCGCGCGCCGCTATCTCGCTGAGCAGTGTGTCCTCGTAATCCTCAGGCGTATCATCCGCCTCAGCCTCGCTCTGCGACAAGGCCTTTTTTAAATGCTTCGCGTTTTCACCCGACTGCGATGAATGCACTTCGTCTATGATCACGGCAAAACTCCTGCTGCCGAGCTTCGTCATCTCTGCCGAGATATAGGGGAATTTCTGAATGGTGGTTACTATGATATCCTTACCGCTCTTCAGGAAATCCTTGAGCTGACGCGAACCCGATTCCACCTTGCCAACAACACCTTTCGTCTGCTCAAGCTGCATGATTGTGTTCTGAAGCTGCTTATCGAGAACAACACGGTCTGTTACAACAATTATGCTGTCAAATATTCTGCGGGCATCGGTGCCGGTTTTATAAAGCGAAGTGAGGAGATGAGGCAGCCAGCCGATGGAGGATGATTTCCCCGAGCCCGTTGTGTGCTGAATGAGAGAATTATGGCCGGG
>JABWCA010000282.1 GCA_013359345.1 Ignavibacteriaceae bacterium | reverse complement strand
CATCTTTCACCGCGCGCCGCAGTTTTCTGATAACCTCAAGCTGATGATACCTCGGGAAAACAAGGAGTTTTTTCGTTTTCTCAACCACCTTCCCTTTGTAATTATCCCACTCGGCTTCGGTCTCTTCAGCCAGATGGATGAAATTTTCAAGGATGTCAAGAAGTGAATCGGGAACGAGGACTTCCTCCCAGAGATACGATGATCTGTAGCCATCCGGATTAACAGGGTTTTCGATGCCTTTGTTGTAAGGCAGAAACCTCGTTTTCTCTCCGGCAAGGGCGGTTGTCATGCTCACACGGTCATTATCTGCACAGAAGTGGACAGCGCACCTCGTGAAATGAAACAGGGGTTCCCCGGGGTCACGGTCTCTTTTGTACTGGAGTTCGGAATCAGCGATTGTCTGCCCTGAAAGCTGGTTTTTCAGCTCCATGGTGAGTACGGGGAGGCCGTTGAGAAACAGCACCATATCAAGCGAGTTCTCGTTTTTGCAGGAGTATTTTAACTGACGGATCACGGCAAATGAGTTCTGCCTGTAGAGTTCGCGGTGATCGGGATTGAGGCCGCTGTTCGGCCTGAAAAAGACGAGTCTGAGCAAAACACCCCGGTCTTTTACTCCGTTTCTGAAAACGTCGGTAACACCCCTTTTTGAAACTTCATCGCTTATCCTTTTGAGAATCTTAACGCCGGCTGTATCACCGTACTGTTCGGTCAGTTTTTCCCACTGTTCCGGCTGTGTTTCCTGAATGAAGCCGATCACTTCATCAGGGATGAGGCAGAGTTCTTTATCATAATCCGCCGGCGGCAGAGAGTGATACCCTGCTTTATTCAGCGATTCTTCAATGTGTGTTTCAAAACGTTTTTCTGTGGGTGCACTCATATTTTTGTTTTCTCCTCTCATGCCTGAGAGCAGGTTTTATTTTCCTTTGTTGCCTTGTGCCGGCATTAAACTTCATCTTCCACGTTAATTTTACCCGTTACAACTTCAGAGATTAGGGTCTGGCGGTATTGTTTTAGAGTGTTTATCGTTGATTGTGCAGTCGAAATGGTTTTCTCATATTCTTCATTTTTTATTAACAAAAAATCAACGATTTGTTTTTGCTCTCCAACACTTGGGTGCGGCACATAAAAATTGTTTAGGGAAAAAGTGGATAACTCCTTAAAGGTAGTGCCTTGTCCTAAGTTTTCCAGAACAACCCCGGATGTTTTTAATACATAATAAAGATAGATATAATCCACATTGACTGGAACCAAAGATTTACAGCCCTGATTTGTGGTAAATTCGGTACCGCAGATAATGACATTACCGATAGGTGCTCTGGTCGTAAGAATTATTGAATTTGGTGGCAATAATGTACACCCACAAGAATTTAACCCCTCTTGAGTAATTCGTCTGTCAGAGTCCAATAAAACAATTTGATTTTTAATCTTACCTATATCCCCGGGAGTAACCCACACAATATCATCACCCCAGTAGTCATCGTTATCTTTTGGAGTGCTGCCATTAAAAATTTTTGCAACATATTTTAACTTTTTCACCTCCCAATGCTCAGGAATTTGACCAATCCACTCAATGCCGCTTTCTTTCATTCTCACATTGGGGTCAAGCCCCTTTGTCACTGCATGGTTAATCAGGGCAGTGCGTTTTTCCTTAAGCAGCTCAATTTTTCTCTCAGTTATTGATATGAGTTTATCAATCAGCGCGGTTTTGTGGTCAAGGTACTTTACAATCTTTTCCTGAACTGGGAGAGGGGGGAAATGACTAAATAAAGAAAAAAATTTATCATTATAAAGTCTAAGCCTTGATTCTATTACTCCCGTTGAGTGCTTCTTAAACTCAGCATTATATAAAGACGTCCTGAATAAATAATGGAAATACCAAGGATACCCTATTTCAAATGCAAAAACTGAATAAGCCGGGGAGACAATCCCCTCGAACTTACCTACTGCTAAACCATTTTTCCAGGCGAGCATGATATTTATTACTAATGTATTTGGCTTAACTCTTTTATACCCTACTAACGACTCTGCCCGGGATATTTCTTGATCCTCATCAATAATAGCCTTTCGAGGGACAATGCCATAATACTCTGATACGCTAAGAAGTTCCTCCTGCCCTTTCTCAGAATAATCTTCATAAAGGCTTACAAAATACTTGTTCTTTGTCACCTCCCACCCATCCGGTATCTCCCCGATCCACTCAATGCCTGAGTCCCGGTATTTATCGTACCGTTTTTTCATTTCAGGATCTCTTTCATAAGCCCTTCAGATTCCTGTTCAAGGCGGAGGAGTTCTGCGGTTATATCCTCAAGCGAGCGGAGCGGTGTGTATTTATAAAAATACTTGGTGAAGTTGATTTCATAACCCACTGTATCACGGCTGCGGTCCATCCAGGCATCGGGGAGATGCGGTTTTACTTCTTTATTGAAGTATTCCTCAATATCGGTACCAAGGGGAATTCTCTCCGTATCCCTCAGAGCCGTATCGGGTTTGAGTCCCCCTTTTTTATCCTTAACAGGCTGTCCGTTTTCAATGAGGGGCCTTTCAACGGTGACTTTTGTATAACCAAAAAACTCGTTCGGATAAATTTTACATATTTCTGTTTCGGCAAAAGAGGAATAGGTTTGAGTTATGAGTTCACCATGCTCATCGGAAATTTCTTTGCGCTTGCTGCCCAGCGGCTTTTTCATTTGTTTGAAAAGTTCCGAAGCATTGATAAGCTGAATCTTCCCCCTCCGCTGAGCCTTTTTCCTGTTGGTCACGATCCAGATATAAGTGGTGATGCCCGTATTGAAAAAGATGGAATCAGGGAGCTGCACAATGCACTCAAGCATGTCATTTTCAATTATCCATCGCCTTATTTCACTTTCGCCCGAGCCGGCATCACCGGTAAAAAGGGGTGATCCGTTAAAGATAATCCCGATTCTTGCCCCCTTCGGCTCCATCTTTGAAATCATGTGCTGCAGGAAAAGAAGCGACCCGTCTGATGTGCGCGGAGTGCCGGCGGTGAATCTTCCGAAGTTATTTACAGCCTCCTGCTTAATGAATTCTTCCTCGCTTTTCCAGCTCACGCCAAAGGGGGGATTGGTGAGCATGTATTCAAATTTTTCGCCTGTAAAGCCATCCTCTGAAAGGCACGAGCCCAGTTTAATGCTGTCGGGGTCTTCACCAAGAATCAGCATATCCGATTTACATATTGCGTAAGACTGGGGGTTGATCTCCTGCCCGCTCAGCCTGATCTCGATATCTTTATTTATGTTATCCAGAATCCAGTTTTTACCTGTGGTTAACATGCCACCGGTACCTGCGCAGGGGTCAAAGAGCGATCTGATCTTCCCCTCCCCGGTGAGGTCATCCTCGCATCCGCTGAAAAGGAGTGAAACAAGCAGCTTAACGACATCGCGGGGAGTATAGTGTTCACCGCTTGTGGCGTTGCTCATTTCGGAAAATTTGCGGAGGAGTTCCTCGAAAATCTGTCCCATCTGGTGGTTATCAACATTAGCGGGATGAAGATCAAACGATGCAAACTTCTCAATGAAAAGATAGAGGCGGTTGTTCTTGTGCAGTTTTTCGACAAGCTTGTTTATCTGGAAATGCTCAATGATATCGTAAACCTCTTTAGAGAATCCGTTCACATAATTCTGAAAGTTAATCCAGATGTTTTTATGATCCTGACGGAGCCTGGAGAGGTCAAACCGGGAGTGGTTGTAAAACTTTATGTTAAGCTGGTTTTTGATTATGGGGCCGGGGTCATTCACCTTGTCTTTGAATTCTTCATAGAGCCGGTGTGCCTCGTCTTTATGGGGTTCAAGCACACAGTCAAGCCGCCGCAGCACCACAAAAGGGAGGATGATATCCCCGTATTCATGTTGTTTAAATAAATTCCTTAAAACATCATCACAGACGTTCCAGATGAGGGATGAGAGTTCCTGATGATTGGCCATTAATTTCTCTAGGTATTTTGTTTGAATATTTATGCAAAATAAAGAAAATTGTTGTAAAAACAAGGTGGAGAGGGGGCAGCATATATCAGTATCGGCAGCCCGCCGCGGCGGGACAGTGCCAGCAGTAAGTAACAGTGTCGAAACAAGTAAAAGAGGATAGTGGGGAAGCCTGATAAACAGTGTGTCGGGGGTTCGGATCCCTCCCCCGCTACTATTTGAGAATTAAAAAATCCGCTGTCCGGTAAATATTTCGAAAAAATTTTCCCTTTTAACTTAAAAATTTTCTTTTTATTTAAAAAAAATGATAATTTACACCTCATAATTAAACTTGACTGATTAATCCTTAAAGACATTATCGGGGAGGTAATGAATAAGGAAACTGTTTCAAATCATTTAATCTTCACGCTGCTTTTTGGCAATAACCTTAACCATCCGAAAAGCCGCTCAGGGAAATCTGTGCTCCCCCGGGATATATCCTATCCGGTAACTCTTCCTGAATAATTTAATAATACAAAATCTGATTTAATCATCCCCGCTTTTCCGTTGTGCAATTTGCATTGATGGGTGAGGTGTGTGGAGAGGTAGCTTAGTTCAAATAAAAATGCCTCGGTTGGTTGGTTTTCCAATTTGCCCAGGTAAAACATATATCATTGGCAAATTGAAAAATTATTCAAAAAATAATTTTAATGAAGGAAGATCAGCTTTATGTCAAAAATTATTAAGTTGAAAATTGAAAATTTCCGCGGGATAAAAAAATTAGAACACCATTTTGGGAATACAAATTTTGTATGTTTAGTGGGTAGAGGAGACTCTGGAAAAACCACTATTCTTGATGCGATTGCATGTCTCT
>JABWCA010000281.1 GCA_013359345.1 Ignavibacteriaceae bacterium | reverse complement strand
AGGAGGAGGGAAACTCACCGGAGAGGCATGGGTTGAATTTTACGAAAAGATTAAGCAAAGATTTTCCGTTGACAGTATTTCAAAGCTCAAAAATCTGACGGAAGAAATAATTTCTTCAGAACAAAAAAAGACTGCCCGGAAAAGGGGTCCAACAAAATCAAATCAGGGAGGGAAAACTGTTAGTGGTTCCGGGAAGGATTTTACCGGGGGGGACACTAATACGGATAATAATCAAAATGCCGGAAAGCCCGATACTATCTTTGATTTTTTTAAGAAAATATTAAAAGTTTTTCATAAAGGGAATAATTCTGAAATTAAAAAAAATACGGCGGTAAAACCCTTAAAAACTGTGAATAAGTCTGTAAATTCATCTGATTCGGTAATTAAAAAGTCGCCGCTTGAAATGGCATATGTAAAAGGGGGCACATTTCAAATGGGGAGTGACGCTTCTTCTAGAGAATATCCAGTTCACAAAGTAACCTTATCGGATTTTTTGATGTCGAAGTATCAGGTAACACAAGGCTTATGGGAAAGTGTGATGGGGTACAACCCTTCAAAGTTCACCGGAGATGACAATCTGCCTGTTGAGAATGTATCCTGGTATGATGCAGTTGAGTTCTGCAATAAACTGAGTGAAAAGGAAGGACTGCAAACGGTTTACAGCATTGATAAAAGCCGGAAAGACCCAAACAACAATAATGGGGATTACGATGTGAAGTGGCTGATAAGCTGTAATTCCACCGCAAACGGCTACCGCCTTCCCACCGAGGCAGAGTGGGAGTATGCCGCCAAGGGAGGAAATCTGAGCAGAAGCTACAAATACTCGGGCAGCAACAATGCCGGGGATGTTGCATGGTATGGTGACAACTCAAAGAGTAAAACCCACCCTGTCGGCCAGAAACAACAAAACGAACTTGGTATATATGACATGAGCGGCAACGTATGGGAGTGGTGCTGGGACTGGTATGGGAGTTACAGTTCAAAATCACAGACCAACCCAACGGGCCCTAAGAAGGGCAGTGAGCGTGTCGGACGAGGCGGGAGCTGGTTCAACTACACCGGTCGCCTTCGGCCGTCGGATCGGGACAGTACCTACCCCTATAGCGGCTGCGACTCCCTGGGCTTGCGTCTTGCCAGGAGTAAATAACCTTTTGTCATTGTATGTACTCTGGATGGATACCAGATCAGGTGGATTCCCGGATATCAGCATTGACAAAAAATCAAATATTGATTTGACATGATCAAAAAAGAAGCTGATTTTCGTTATAAGAAATTTTTACTTAAAGGAACAATCATATGTCAACTAATGACTTTGAACTGACATCAGAGGAGAGCGGGAGCAGCACCGGCCAGAAAAATAACACCATTTGGTACAAAGACAAGATACGGGAAGTTACTGCAAAAGGAAACCTGAAAATCCCGACAGATGAGGTATGGGGTTACTGGCAGGTACTGAACTCAGGGGATTATTTTGAAAGACTTTTCCTTGATATTGATCAGGCGGAGAAGATAACCAACGAGACCGTTGCAAATCATTACGAGGAAATAAAAAGATACCTTGAGAGGTGGAGAGAGCGTGAGAGTGCGGGGATAAGTTTTGCACAATCACACGATGGATATTTGCTTGCAGATTTTGATAAAAAGCTGAGCGAAGCAAATGATGAGCTAAGAGGTAGAGCATCAAGGGAAAAATATCTTGTAGAATATTCCGGCCAAAAAAAGAACGAAGCATTAAAATCTCTCAACCTGGTGATAAAAGCTGTACTTGCAGATAAGGTTCTGACATATGAAGAGAAGATGATGGTGTATCAGGAAGGAGTTAAATTGGGGCTGAATATCACAGAAACACACAGATATCTCAAAGAGGCAATGAGCAGGGAGGGTAGAATAAGAGATGAAAGTTCAGCCGGTGAAACATTAAATAGTTCAGGACAGTCCACCATCACAGCAGATAAAAAGGGTGATGGAAGATTGACAGCAGAAGACCTTCTGGAATCAGGAATGATAGAAGAATATCTGAAAAAAGGTGGAGAAATATCAGGAGAAGCATGGGTTGAATTTTACGAAAAGATTAAGAAAAGGTTTTCAGTTGACAGCATATCAGAGCTTAAAAAGATTGCCCAAGGTATTATCACTTTACAGCAAATTACAAATGTAAACCGAAATGATTCTGCAAAATCAAAACCGGGAGCGGAAACAGTCAGTGATTCCGGTAAGGTGTTTTTCAGAGGGCGCAAAATATTGGATAATGTCTTTAAGGAAGAGACTTTAAGGATTAAGCTCGAAAGTTATTTTTTGAGTGATTATCTTTACATGAATGAGAGAGGCAAGCTTCTCTCAGATGTACCTATGATTGAAGGACAGGCTAATGAATATACACTTCCCCTGAGACGGGAGTTTTTTGAATGCTTTTCAGGGTCCGAAGAGATAATTTCAAAACTTAACCCTGTCTTCAGGGATAAAGGAAATGACATTGAGTTTGAAATTAAAATTCCTGTTGAGTATGATGGGCAGAATCGCTACATACTGTTATCAAAAATTTATGGTGACAATAATGGTTCAGACACAACAGGGAGGGGAATTCTGATTGATAAAAACTTCAATCCTGCCCTGGCAGTCTGGCCAAATTTTTATGACAGAAGATGGGGAAGATATTTCATCTATAACGACCAGGCAAAAGATTACGGCTTCATCCCCTTCAACTATGATTATCCTGAAATTCAGTCGGAATCATCAAACATAAACAGTGAAAATGTGGTGCAGGAATTCAGCCGTTTCCCGGATGTGATTTTTATGACTTATCTGGATAAAGAAAGCGGCAGCAAAAAAGATGCCGGTGCAATTTTACTCAGGCGTATCACTCCTCAGAATGGCTCTCACTGGAGTGTTGCGGTTGATTTCGGTACATCCAAGACAAATATCTGGTACAAGGAAGGCAATTCAAATCCGAAACAACTTACAATCAATGCACTGCCGGTATATATAACAAAGATCCCTAAAGATGCTGAGGTCCTTGCCGGGTTCAAGTATTTTATTCCACCTGATATAATTGATATCCCGCTTTCTAATTTTCTAAGAATATATGAAGAAGGCAAAACCAGTCTGTTGTTAAGAGACTTTGCAATTCAGTTATCAATTAGTACTTCGGCGAATTTTGATAAATCGATGATCGTAAAAACTGATATAAAATCTGAATCCGAAATGTTATACCTTGAATCGTTTATAGAACATATCACTGTTTTGATCGCAGCTGAAGCCGTTCATAATGGAGCATCATCATTAGATTTAGCTGTTTTAAATTCTCCGGGTCTTATTAATAACAGATCAAAGACACATGAAAAAATCTGGGAAAACCGTATTAAAAAATTGAATCAATATTGTTCATTAAATATCAGTCTTTCAGGATTCAGGGATTCAAAATACACAGAAGGAGCAGCAACCGGTTTATATTTTTATAAAAGAAATAATTTCATCAGGCCGCAAGAAAGTCTGGTGTGTTTCAATATCGGAAAATCCTCATGCGATTTATCTCTATGGCATAATGAATCACTAATATATCAGACTGTTATGTGGATTGGCAGTGAAGAAATCTATAATTGCTTCCGAAAAAGTCAACTTTTAACACATGAGGTTTTTGGATCATTGGAGACCAGGTTAGATGACCCTTTTGAAATAATAAACAGATTCGTTTCCAGTAGAAATGTATTTGAGGAGGATAGAAATTTCTCCTTAAATCTGAATGTATTCCTTAGTAAATTCAGGTCAGATCTAAGCAAGCAAATCCCTCATCTTGTTAATAAGCCTCAGAGTAATTTATTCCGGTTTGTTCTTATAGTTTTTCTCGCAACCCTGGTGTTTTACGCTGTAATAGTCATCCGGAAACTTCGTAAGGATGGTAAATTGCCATTCACAATCGACAAATTGAATTTTTGCTGGGGTGGCAGTGAGTCCTTTTTGATTGATTGGATAGAAGCGGTTGATAGTTTTAATACAGAGTTCATGGATAAAATCACAACATCTATATTCCAGGGTTATAATATTCTAAATATAAATCATCTGCTTTCATCAGATCCCGGAGATGAAGTTGCAATCGGCCTGTTAGAACTCCAATCCTCAGATGCAGATAATAATTATTATATTGATGAAGATGTTTTGAGCGGCGAAAACTTTATTGGTGCAGATGGTGTTTCTTATGATTATCTTACTTTGTTTGACAATAATTCAGGTTTGAATATCGGATTTCAGGAGAAGAAAACGTTAAATATTCTTAAAGTAGGTAAGATACCATCAAATCATAATGGAACCGGCTTAATTCAAGGAGAAAAGTTATCTGAGTTTGTCACAGCTTTAAATAAAATTATGGAACATTATGGACATAATCCTTTTAATTTGGATCAAGTGTTTATGAATGATCTGACTGAAAGAATCAATAACAGAATTCACTTGAAGAATAAACACTATGAATCTCAATTTAATAAAATAAACTTAAGATTTGAGTCTCTTTTTATTCTGGAAGCTAAAGAACTAATTAAGAACCTTATAGATAAATTTATGTGATAAATAATATCAAACTGTTAATGAACGGAAAATAAATTTATTTAAGATTAAAGAGATTTCGCCCACCTCACATACTCCTCCGCCTTTCCGGCAAGAAAGAGGGGAAGATTAATAAGAGTGAATTCCTTGCCGGTGAGGGTTTTGGCTTTCTCCATACTCAGAGTGCCGGAATAAAGCCTAACGGCAAGGTTGTGAGGTGCTGCATCTGTAAACTGCATCATTGAACGCAGCCTGCCG
>JABWCA010000280.1 GCA_013359345.1 Ignavibacteriaceae bacterium | reverse complement strand
GAAACAAGGAAAAAGAGATCGATGTCTGATGAGAAACGCATTTCGGAAACAGAGGCACTTCCCATTACCGCTGCAAACCACTCATAATCCGCAGGATTTTCCGAAAAATAATCATCTGCCGCGGATCTGATTTTAAGGGAGACAACAGATGAAAGCGCAGCCGACACTTCTTCACGGCTCATATACCCGAGGGCATATCCGGAAGCAAGTATAAATGAAATCTGCCGCATTGAGAGAGAAAAATCTGTTGCAGGGCTGAAATATTCACCAATCCTCCCGCTTAGAATAAAATCTTTAAGATCGGGCTGCTCTGTGAGGAGATCAACAGATTTCTGGGAGATTTCCGTAAGTTTCAGAAAGTCGGTGAACAGGACAGGTGAATCCTCAAAAACATCGTAGTAAACAGAGGGGAGTCCGGCAAACTGCATGATCCGCGCAAAATTGGAGAGGACAAGATCAGGATTTCCCGAAGATTCCAGATACTTCTCAAGCACGGGAGTTATTCTGTGAAAAGCCTCGGTTGTTCTTGAATCAAACTCCTTTTTCATGGTGAGCCCTTTCCCTTCGCCAAGGAAGAGAATATTGCGTGCCGCACCCTTTTTATCAGTAAAGCTTACAGCCGAGAAGGGCTGTTTCCCGGAATCATGCGCTGACTCTGTACCTGTTATTGATTCGTAGATTTTCCGGACTTTCTGCTTCAGAGTATCAAGTTCATGAAGTAAAATTTCGGGAGTTTCATACCCAAGGTAAACTGCCAGTTTTTCCGTTATCTCGCCCTTTTCAGGGATTGAGTGCGTCTGGGTATCATTCATTAACTGGAGATAGTGTTCAATATCGCGGTAGAGTTCATACGCTGCCGAATATGCCATTGCCTCTTCATTGGCGAGCAGCCCGGCCTCATTCAGCTTGTCGATTGCAGAAAGGGTATTGCAGTCTCTCACCTGCGGTATCTTGCCGCCGAAAATCAGCTGCAACGCCTGAACACCGAATTCAATATCTCTTATCCCCCCTTTTGAAAGCTTGATATTCCTGTCATCTTTAAGATTCAGCACCATATTTTCACGGAGTCTTTTTAACTGTTCAAGCGGAGGTTTAAGGTGAGTCGCCGGGTATACAAAAGGCCTTACAGAACTGATAAACTTATCGTAAAGCTCCCGGTTTCCGCAAACGAATCCCGCTTTTATCAGCATCTGACGCTCCCACGGCTCACCGCGGGTTTCATAATAATGGACTGTTTCACGCAGTGTTCTTACGAGCGGAGCCGATTTGCCGTCGGGCCTCAGCCTGAAATCGATTCTGTAAAGATACCCCTCCGATGTCATCTCAGATCCGGATGTCGTAAAATTCCTTACTGCATCGGCAAGTATTTCATTTAAGGTGACGCCGTTTTCAAAAGTCAGATTTTCTGAAGTCATGGCCATCAGATCAATATCAGAGGAGTAATTCAGCTCATTTCCGCCAAATTTCCCGAGGGCAATAACAACAAAAGAGGAATATACTTTGTTTTCTGCTCCTGATGTGTCGTTCAGTTTATTATCAGGGAAAGGGATATCGGTTTTAAGAAATGTTTTTATGCTGTCTTTCAGAACAGAAAAAAAGAGCGCGGTTGATAATGCCCTGGCAAGTTTTGAGAGATCCTCGGTGATATCCTTAACGCTCCCCAGGTGAAGAAAATCTCTCACTCCTATAACAAATAATTCGCGTTTTTTGATATTCCTGAGGTAATTCCTGCGGCTTTCCTCTGTTTTGTAATTTTTTATGCTTCGTAAAACCTCTGCCGTCAGCCGGTCTTCATCAAGCCGGGCTTCAAGCATACCGGGATCAAACGCCCTGTAGAGGATGCCGGGATTCCTCACCACAATATCTGTGAGGAAATTGCTGTTTGCTGCAATTCCTGTTACCACTTCCAGATGGTGGTCGTAATTCAGGAGATCATTGAGAAAGGTAGTGCGGTTAAAAACCGATTTCAGAATTCTAAGAAAGTTGTTTTCAGATGCAACCGTGAAATGATATTTTGCTCCTGCCCTCTGAATGCGGTCTGAGAGCAGTCCTGCATTTTCCAAAGGAATGTATCCGGCGCAAAGTTCCGCAATCTGATTTCTGAAATTCTCGGTTAGTGCCAATGTGACCGGGTAAGTTTATTTAATTTACTCAAACTCAAAATATACGGATTTGAGAGGAAATTAAAGGGTTCTTGGTGCGGGAGTGCTTCGTTCTTGGTTAGGCAGCATAACAATAGAAACGCAGATGAAACGGATTAAGCGGATTCACGCGGATTATTTTCGGAAACACTAATGAAGCGAATAAAGCGAATTAACACGAATTTTTCTTAAAGATGTTTGGCTTCCACATGGTTATCCCTGATTTTGCCGGAAACGATTGCCTGAACGCTGAGGGTTTCAGGCATTACCGGAAAACATCACAATAACTTTCCACCTTGCATTCAATCCCTAAGTGTTGTGACCAGCAGACTGCATGACAAACACAAACCGCGTGGATGCTTTATCGCATCCTTGACAGATAGAAAATGGCAGAATTCATGAACAACCCGGAACAGGTTGAATCTCTGTAGAAAATGGATCCCCCAACAAAATCCCCCCACTACGCGAAGCGACGGATTTTATCAGCATAAACAGGATAGAACGCCGATTCCTCCTTCGGCGGACAAGGTGCAGATTTTTACAGATTTACGCTGATTATTTTTTGAAACACGCATTATGCGAATGAAACGAATAAACACGAATTTTTCTTAAAGATGTTTGGCCTCCATCCTGGTTGCATTTTCCCCCAGCCGCATATCAGGGGCAGTCATTGCAGGAAAAAGAAATAAAGTAACGAGATTGTAACGCCTCCCGATAAATCGGGACTGGCGGTACATTTATGCTGCAATATCTTCCTTGAGTGGATTATTCCCGCCTGAAGCACATGCAAAGTACCCCAACAAAATCCCCCCACGACGCGGCGGGTATTTCATACCGCAAGTTTTCCGGCTGGTGATTTTTTTTTAATCTCCTGTGCGGAGAGCCGGTTTACACACCCGTAATATCCCTTGTAAATGAAACATCTAAAGGTTAATTTCAGTTGAATAAAGAATTTGTTTAACAGACCCTTTTACCCCCGCGGAGACAGGCTCAGAATTTATGAAAAAGATGGTTGCAACTTTAGTTACTGCAGTTTTATGTCTGCTCCCGGTTATGTTTATGATTAACTCCGGCGGGGCGGTTAAAGAATTTACTTCCGATGATATCCTGAGAATAAAAAAGGAGAGGCACGGAAGCAAACCCCCGACTTTCGGCTTTCCCGATAAGGCTATGGAGTTTTACATGCTGATGCGTTCTTATCCCTATGGTAAAATACCGGACGGATGGCGTGAAGAGGCTATGAAACACATAGAGGCCAATAACAGGATGACAGAAAACACGGAAGCACTTGCCTGGAGTCAGCTGGGACCCGGTAATATCGGGGGAAGGGTGAGATCGATTCTTATCAATCCTTTTAATTCAGGCATAATTTATGCAGCTTCGGTGAGCGGCGGTGTCTGGAAGACTACCAATCGGGGAGCGAGCTGGTTTCCGCTCAAGGATAATATGGAAAATCTGGCAGTGTGTGCGATGACCTTTGAAGGCTCAAATACTAATACTATCTATGCCGGAACGGGAGAGGGGTATTATAATTTCGATAACAGGCGCGGCGAAGGGATATTCAAAACAACAGATGCGGGGAATACATGGCTTCAGCTGCCGGCCACCAAAAACTCATCCTACCATTATGTGAACAAACTGGTATTCGATTACAATTCTTCCACTCTCTGGGCTGCTACCAGGATGGGTCTGTATAAATCGACCAACGGAGGCAGTTCTTTCACCACTGTTTTTGCCGGTCAGGGGGGCGCAGCAATTGACGTGATGGATATCGATATCATTAATACCAATCCGAAAACAATTTTTGTAACAACCGGACTATTTTCTCAATCCACTATATATGTTTCGCGTGACGGAGGGAATACATTTCAGGTCTCCGCAACTTACAGCGGAATCGGACGGATGGAAATTGCTGTGAGCCAGTCAAATACGAACAGGGTATATGCATCGGGAATGGCTCTCAGTTCAGGACAATGCGGTATTTTTCTAAGATCAACAGACAGGGGTGCAACATGGACTCAGACCGATATTCCGGGACCCTCTTATGCAGGTGCGCAAACCTATACAAATTCACAGGGCTGGTACAATAATGCCATCGAAGTTCATCCGCTTGATGCAGGTACTGTCTATGCAGCGGGCATTGATTTCTGGAGAAGTACTAACGGAGGCGACACATGGACTCAGCTTTCCAACTGGTATGAGGAAACAGGCGCTCCCCCTTATGTCCATGCGGATCATCATGCCATCGTTTTTAATCCCTCAAATTCACTTGAGATTTATCTTGGTACTGACGGCGGCGTTTACAGAACAGTGAACGGGGGAACAACATGGACACCGCTCAATAACAATCTATTCATAACTCAATTCTATTACGGAGTTCCCGATCCGGTTGGTGAGAAGTACTACGGAGGCACCCAGGATAACGGCACACTCAAATCAACCGGTGATACTTACTGGAGTATGATATTCGGCGGCGACGGGGGAGCAACAGAGGTTGATTATAATAATCCCGAAATTGTTTATGCGGAGCTTAACGGCTTTGTCTTCCTTAAATCAACGAACGGAGGGCTTTCATTCACCAGGGCTATGAACGGTATTCCGAAAGGACCCGGCAATTTTGACGGCACAACTGACCGCACGCTTTTTATAACGCCTTTTGT
>JABWCA010000032.1 GCA_013359345.1 Ignavibacteriaceae bacterium | reverse complement strand
CACCAACACCATCCAGTATCTGATAAAAAATTTCAAGGGCTTCATTTTCTTTAAGAGCCCCCTTTTCTCTTATCATCTGTTTCAATGTCATGCCGTTTACATACTCAAGAACGATGCAGTGACTGCCATTCTCCTCAAAATATGTGTGCAGCGTTATAATGTTGGGGTGATGCAGATTTGCCTGCGCCCTTGCCTCCTGCTTGAACCTCTCAATTAAATCGGGATTTGAACTGAGGTTGTGGTCAAGCACCTTAATCGCCACTTTCCTGCCAAGGGTTTCCTCCTCAGCCAGATAAACTTTCCCCATCCCCCCTTCACCGAGGAGTGAGATTATACGGTAGTCTCTTATATTTTGCATGATGTCTTATGTCTGAAATGGGCACATAAATTATTTGAATAAAATTCTTTTGTTTAATTATTTGGTTCTGGCGATACGGAAGCCAAGATTATCGTGCCTGCTAACGGGGTAGCTGCCGTACCGATCCGCCGGCCGAAGGTTACCGGCGTCGTTGAACCAGCTCCCGCCCCGGTTGACGCGGTCGCTGCCGGATACTGGACCCGCAGGGTTGTTTTGTGAGTCTGAGCTGTAATTGCCGTACCAGTCCCAGCACCACTCCCATACGTTGCCGCTCATATCATATATTCCAAGCTCATTTGGCTGCTTTTGCCCTACAGGATGGGTATTGTTATTTGAGTTAACATAGTACCAGGCAACCTCCCAGGAATTATTGCTGCCGCTGTATTCGTAGCCTTTGCTCAGGCTTCCACCCCTTGCTGCATACTCCCACTCCGCCTCTGTTGGCAGGCGGTAGCCATCGGCATTCATGTTCATGGTTATGTTGTCCCAACTGCCGCTGTAAACCTTCTGAAGTCCTTCCTTTTCACTCAGTTTATTGCAGAATTCAACTGAATCAAACCAGGAGACCTTCTCAACCGGGAGATTTCTCTCACCCCTGAAGTGAGATGGATTTTTGCCCATCACAAATTCCCACTCTTCCTGTGTAACCTGGTATTTTGAAATATAAAAGCTGTCAAGTTTTACTGATTGTTCTCTGTAACCGATTAGTTTCTTTTCTTTTCGTATAAATGATCCTCCTTCAACCAGAACCATGTGCTGATGAGAGAGACTTACATTTTTATCAATATGTTCTAATCTCTTTTGTTCCTGAACAGGTTCATGGATTATTTTTATTTCCGGGGCAGGTTTTTTGTGGGGCTCTTTATTCTCCACCGGAATTAACTTCCCATCCAGCAGTTTTTCCACCTGCATACAAGTGGGTGGTCTGTTGTTTTTATCGGTCTCAGTTAAACTTTTCAGAACTGTTAATAAATTGTTGCTTATACCGTCATTTGCCAGAAGGTGGTAATCTATATTCCCCGAGACAATATCCTGCATCACTATAAAATCACTATCGGTGTTTTTGGTGAATGGCACGGTTCCTGATAACATCTCATATAATGTAATGCCAAGTGAATAGATATCCGTTCTCTGATCAATATCCTTATCGGCCTTAACCTGCTCGGGACTCATGTAATACACCGTTCCCATCTTCAGTCCAGTTCTCGTTAAACCCCTGTCGCCAAGAACTTTTGCGATGCCAAAATCCATGATCTTGACATTCCCCTCTTCAGATACCATTATGTTGGCTGGCTTAATATCCCGGTGAACAACTCCGTACTGGTGTGCATACCCGAGTCCGTCAAGCATACCCTTAAGCAGGGAAAGAGTCTCATTCTCACTGAGTTTCCCTTTTTCCCTGATGATCTGTTTCAGGGTCTTACCCGGGGCATACTCCATTACTATGCAGTGATTATTGTTCTCAACAAAATAGGTAAAGAGAGTCACAATATTGGGATGATGCAGATTTGCCTGAACCTTTGCTTCCTGCCTGAAACGGGCAAGCAGCTCCTGGTTACTTCCAAGTTCCGGATTGAGCATCTTGATAGCAACTTTCCTCTCAAGCATCTCATCCTCAGCCAGATAAACTTTCCCCATCCCCCCTTCACCGAGAAGGGAGATGATACGGTAGTCTCTTATTTTTTGCATGATTTATCCAGTGTAAATTCTTTTACGTTAATATTTAAGTCTGTTTCATAAAACCCGCCCTGAGAGACGGTAAAGAATGAGCAACATTCTTTTTATTCCTGAGCTGTTACCGCCGCACCTGATTCTGTCATTAAAGCGATCTTACCAAATAACTGATCAGTATTCAGAATTAAATTTTCATCTCCGCGTTAATCTGATCCTGAGGTAAAAACATCTGATTCCGGCAGTTAAACCCTTATAAATAATCAAACTGAAGTTTGCTTAACCGTTTAAGTACTCTCTCCTGTTTATGCTGTTTTATGATTTTCTCAGCCGAAAAGCATTTCGGCAGTGGTACCGGCATACCCCCCATACCCCCATACAAACATACAAAAGGATATTCGTATGGTTGTATGACCACGCCCCCGTACCCGGGATATTGAACCCTTGCTTTTACGGAAATCCCCTGCAGGGATTATTTTCCCGGTGTGTGTGATATTACTACAAACGGGACAGCGCTGTGATGAAACCACGAACCCCTTCATTGGAACCCTTGATGTTCATATGGAACTGTATGGCTGCATGACCACAACATCGAACTTTGAACATTGAACTTCGAACCGCTTTTCATCTGTGTTAATCTGCATCATCCGTACCCTGTCCGCCGATGGAGGAATCAGCGTTTCTTAGGTAATGCAGCCAACGCGAAACCCCGGCACTACGAACCAAGCACTGAAAATAAATTCGTGTTCATTCGCTTCATTCGCTTCATTCGTGCTTCTCACGTTCATGCTGCCGTTAAATGCCGGTCTTAATGTGTTTTGCAGCATAAATGAGCAAACTAAAGTTTACTTTACCAACTAAAAAAATCCGCGTTAATCTGCATCATCCGTACCCTGTCCGCCGATGGAGGAATCAGCGTTTCTTATGTAATGCAGCCAACAGGAAAACCCGGCTCTACGAACCAAGCACTGAAAAAAGATTCGTGTTCATTCGCTTCATGCGCTTCATTTGTGTTTCTCACGTTTATGCTGCTTTCTGCTAACTGTTTCACTGCTCACTAAGCCGAAGGCGTCTCACTGTTTCCAGTCACACGTCTTTCCTTTTCAGCGCCAGTGCGGTTGCAGCAAAAAAGACAATAAAAAAGGCAGCAAGAGCCGCGATATCACCACCCAGAGATTCAGCCTTTGCTCCGGTGAGCTCATAATACAAAAAGTTATCCTCTCCGTTAAGCACAGCCTCAAAACCCCACCTGCTGAGCATAAGCCACGAAAGGAACTCGGCAAAGCCGTTCATATCCCTGAAATACTTTATCAGTCCCCCCAGAATAACCTGCGGAATAAGCACAATGGGAATGACCGACATTGCAGCTTCGGGGGTTTTTACCAGTGCGGAGATAAGCAGACTCATTGACATTGCCGCCGCTGATATCAGAAAAAGCAGCAGTGTGAACAGCCCCCAGGAGATATCAAGCCCCGTGGCAGGCTGAATCACCGAGCTCAGTAAAATGCTCTGAATAAGGGAAAGCAGGGAAAGCACCGCATACTTTGAGCCCAGATATGACAAAATGCCAAGATTCACCATCCTCTCCCGTTTATATACAGACTGCTCACTCACAATATCACGCGCCGCATTTGAGCAGCCCAGCCAGATTGAGGCTATCACGCTCAGGAAGAGGGCTGAAAGTTTATCGTTACCGTCACCCGAAAATATCAGAGCCATAAGCACAGCAATAAAAGGGGCCTGAGCAAGCAGAATTGCAGTGCTTACAGTATCGCGCACTTTCACCTTGAAGAAGCGGGAAATGAGGGTAAGTGTCTGAGTAAAATCAAAGATTTTGTTATCTGCCGGTTTCTTCCTGATGTTCAGCGTTGTGTTCAGCCCATTATCCCTGCCGGAGACGTATCTGTTGTAATATTCCGATCTGCGGTATTTTTCTTTCCAGTAACCGGGGTCATGTTCCTTGAGCTTATCGAAAATCTCATAAGGTTTTTTAACTCCGAAATAGCCTGCCGCCTCAGATGACGGACCAAAATAAGCGAGTTTTCCCCCTTTGGTAAGAATAATGATATGAGTCAGGATCGAAAAATTTTCCTCCGTGATGCTGTGAGTTGTAAGAACAACCGATTTCCCCCTGCCCGTAATCCTTTTAAGCATGTTCATCACATCAAGGTCAGTTTTAGGATCGAGACCGCTTGTGGGTTCATCGAGGAAAAGAATGGAGGGTTCGGTCAGGAGCTCCTGCCCCAGGTTCACACGCTTGCGCTGCCCGCCGCTGATCCCTTTATTTTCGGGCGACCCTATCCGCACATCAGCTTCATTAACAAGATCGAGTTTGGTGAGTACATTTTTAACCTGTTCGGTAACATCGGTCTGCGAAAGTTTTGACCCGAATCTGAGCCTGGCTGTGTACTCAAGCGATTCACGCACCAGAAGTTCACGGTGGATTATATCATCCTGCGGAACGTAGCCGGTCTGCCCCTTAAAAAGCTCGGGATTTGAATAGAGCGATTCCTCATTCAGGAAAACACCCCCAGATGGAGGCCTTGCTACTCCCGCCATCATCAGCATAAGTGAGGTTTTACCCGCACCCGAGGGACCGATCAGCCCCACAAACTCTCCCGGGTTAATAGTGAGCGAAATATCATCCACAATGGTTTTTCCGCTCCCCGATCCGGCCACAGTAAATGAAAGATTTCTCAGGGTAAGCCTCAGGGCATCGAGATTAACGGGATTTTCCTCAAGCAGACTGCGCAGTGAGAGGGGAATACCGCCTATGAATATTTTATCAGTTTCGGATATGACGGCAGTTTTTACCTTTTTGCCGTTCACCCATGTGCCATTGGAACTATCAAGATCTTCCAGAACAGAAACACCGTTTTTAGTGGTTATTCTTGCGTGGCGCCGTGATACCTTAATATTATCAAGCACAATGTCATTATCACTGCTCCTGCCTATGGTCACTACTTCCTTATGCAGGCTGATATCAACAGATCCGGCTTCATTATTTCCTGCCGCCTGAACAGTACTGATATTTTCCTTAAGACCACCGTTTAATGCACCGAGTATGTGATCCCATGTGAGTTCATACCCCTTGCTTAATCCTATTTTATCCCCCGGTTTTACTGCCGCTGTGCCGCTGAGTCTGATACCGTTAACAAATGTTCCGTTTGATGAACCGAGATCGGTAATTTCATATCTGCCTCCCGATACATCAATTCTTGCATGGCGTGAACTTACGTGCCCTGATTTTATGACCAGGCCGCATGAGGAATCGCGTCCTATAATAAGGGAGGCAGTGTCTCCGTTATCTGTGATCTGTTTTCCGCATGAAGCACAGTATTTTGCGTCAGAGTCATTAAGGAATCCGCAGATATTGCATTTTTTCATCAGTAAGCCCTGCTTTTGTGGCTGAATGGTAATTCAATGTTTGTACCGGTGACAATTAATCTGAGAGTACCCTTTGTTTCATATTCAATGCTGCCGCCAAAAAGCCCCTTAAGCACATTCACAGTTGCCGAAAGATTGTTAAGCCTGAAAACAAATACGCCGGCTGCACCTTTGCTTTTCCCTTTAAGGAGCATTTCACCAGGAAGGTGACCATCACCTGAGTAAGAATTGTTAATGTAAACTTTTGAGGGGTAATCAATAAGGGTGATATCAAGACCGTAGGGGTTGCTCAGTTCAAAATTAATCTCAAGTTCCGACTCGGTAAGCCCGATGCTTTTCAGTGAAGCGCTTTTAACCGTTATAAGCTTTTCCTGACTGAGTGCCCTTGAGTAAAGGGAATCAAGGTGTTTTCTGAACGGGAGTATGAGTTCTTTACTAATGTACAGAGGTACTTTAACGGCGCCGAAACCGGCAACTGCGCTCCCCTTAAGCTGAAGGGTTAAAGAGTCTTTGTTTTCTGCTATAAGCCCGGCAACAAGGGGTGTTTCAAGTGTTGTTCTGAGTAAAAAGGAGCCGCTGCCGGCCGCCTGCAGTTTAATTTCAGATGAACTCCGCGCAGTTCCGATCAGTTTTTTATCGTGATAAATTTCAGTGCTGAGGCTGCTGAGAGTTGCGGAAAGAGGGTTTTTATTTTCGTAGTAAACGGTGAGGTCAATAATTGTTGAGTCATTCTCAATGGAAATTATTTCGGTTCCCCCGGCGCCAGTTATTTCAGGAGTTATGAACCCGGGTGTGCAGATCAGTGCGGAAATACCTGAAAGCACTACTGCAAGGGCACCCAGGGTAATCAAAAGATATATTTTCATCTTATTCCCGTTCTTTTGCTTATCACTTTCCATATCACATCTTCTCTATCCGCTCCCGCCTTTGTTTTGAGAGGGGATGTGAACTGATGAAATCGTTCAGCCCGTCGCGCTTATCCTGCCCATACTTTTCTTCGAGCTTCTCAAGTTTCCTGAAAAATTCAATTCCGCCGTTTTTTGAGTAACCGGCTTTTTTCAGGAGTTTAACTGCGAGTTCATCGGCGGCAAATTCCTGATCTTTTGAGAATGGCAATCTGTAAATTGAATATGCAATGCCAATCACGTCGCCAAGCAGAGGGTTGACCTGAGATGCCCTTACCTGATACTGTATTGCGCTTATGCAGTGTTTCAGTTCATTGTGGGCAATTTCATGGGCAATTACAAAGGCAAGTTCTTCTTCTGATGAGATAAAATCGATGAGACCTGAATTTATGTAAACATTTCCTCCGGCAACGGCATATGCATTTACATCAGGGTCTTTTACAAGGGCAAATCTGTAGTTGATTTTTGTGCGGGTTACATGCTTTTTAATTTTGGTAAATACGGCTTTGACGTCATATTTATTTGTGGTGAACCCTGCTTTGCCGGCAATGATCTTTTTATCAAGTCCCTCACCTATCTGATTCTCTTCCTCATCTGTGAGTCTTGTGAAATCAAGAAGGACTTTGTTAAGTTCATCTCCGGTTTTAAGCACCTCTTTGAGAATTTCAAACTGGGCAAAACCACAGACATTTATAAACAGAAACAGTATTAATATTTTTCCCATGCTTCCCCCTCAGCGTTTCATTTCATTCCTTTTTCATTTTTCTGAACCCCGGTTTCAGGTACCGCATTTCCCTTGCCTGAGTCCGGTTTATTTGAAAGCGAATCTGAAGCCGTTGAATCAGGCAGCACAGGCTTCTTCCCCGTCTTCAAACTATCCGTCTTCTCCGTCTGCTTCCCGAACATACCTTCTATCCACGGCTTATAACTTCCGCTGAAATAGAGCCAGCTCACGCCAAGCAGCAAAAGGCCAAGCACCACGAGCGCCGGCATCCCGAAGCTGTACTTTTTATCTTTGCTTATAGTTTTGCCTTTACGCTGAACCTTCACAATCTGAACGGTGATATTATCTTTGCCTCCCCGGTCATTGGCAAGTTTAACCAGGTGGAGCACTGCCTGACGCGGTTCTTTTTCTGTGGCAATCTTATAAATCTCATCATCTTCAACATGGCCATTGAGTCCGTCTGAGCAGAGAACAAAAATATCATCCTCAAAAAGCTGCTCAGGGGCGGAAACATCCGAGAAAAATTCCTTTTCTGCCCCGAGCGCGTTAAGTATCACATTCCTTCTGGGATGATTCTTTGCTTCTTCCTGAGTGATCATGCCCGAATCAACCATTTTCTGGACGAGGGAGTGGTCTTTTGTTATCTGATGAATCTGACCTTTTCTGATGAGATACACCCTTGAATCGCCTGCATGAGCAGTAAAAAACCGCTCTCCGTTGAGAAGCAGAACCGCGGCAGTTGATCCCATTTCTTTAAGTTCGGGATCTTCAGAGGCTTTTTCACGGATTTTATAATGAGCACGCTCAAGAGCAAAATTCAGCTCGTCTGAAAGATCGGTGTTCTCCGTAAACTGAAGTCCGGCAAAGTGCTCAGAAATATTCTCGACCGCAAGCTTTGAGGCCGTGGCGCCTCCCTTGTAGCCTCCCATACCGTCGCACACAATAATCAGATCACCGTAGCTGCCCGCATAGGAACCAAAATAATCCTCATTAGCGGCTCTTACTTTACCGGTATCAGAATGATTTTCATTAATGATGACAAAAGACATAAATAATTATCCGGATTTTAGTAAATCGAAAATTGTCCCTCATTCTTGCCGATCTTAAAGTAATCGCCATGTTTGAGCATAATATCGGTTATTAAGTTACCGTTAACATAGGTGCCGTTTGAGGCGCTGAGATTTTTGATGTAAAAAGCGCCGCCTTTGTAGTAGATTTCGGCATGCTGTGCAGAAACTGTCTGCTCAGGCAGTACAACCGTGTTACCGTCAACTCTGCCTATCTTTGCGCCCGATTGCCTTATATTAAATGACTTTCCGGTGAGAGGGCCCACCTGAACTGCCATTCTTAAAATATTGGCATTACCCGCAGGTCTCATAATAAAAGTTTTATCATCCTGACCCCCGAGAATTGCATTCATTTCTTCGGGTGAACCCACCATGGTCTGGGCCTGCTGATTGGCTTTTTCACGCGCATTTTTTTCGAGGGCTGCTTTTTCCTCACGGAGCCTGTTCATCTCCTCTTCGTGCTTTCTTTTCAGCTCTTCTCTCTTTGCGGCCTGCTCTTCTTCTCTTTTCTGTGTGATCTTCCTGGAGATGAGAAACAGCACTACTGCTATCACGATAAGTGACCCTATGATTATAAGGATCATGGTGGTGGAAATTCCGCCCGATGAATCATCCGTCTTTTTGGGTGTGAGCGATGCAATCAGGGTGAAATTTTTGCTGTCCTGCTTGCCGTTATAGGTTACGGTGACAGCGCCGTCATGTTCAACTCCCGCGCCTTCTTTTCCGTAAGCTTTATAAGTGAGCAGATAGATATTCAGAACCTGCTTGTAAAGTTTTTCGTACTGAGTGCGGAGCTCTTCATCTGTGGGTGAGTCATAAAAGTTACCGCCGGTTTTACCCGAGATTTTTTCAAGCGACTGGAAATGGGCACGGTTACCTCTTGTGTATCCAAGTGAAAACACCGGAATACCATCCTGATTTGCTGATCCGATTATATCCTCTTCGGTGAATGAATGCGCAGGGCTTTCATTATGACCGTCGCCTATCACAATCACGATCTTTCCTTTTTCTTCAGGGCTCTTCTTCAGGTGTTCAATACCTTTGTGGATGCCATAATATAATGATGTTGAAGTGCCGCCTGCGGTAAGGCCGTTTACTTTTCTTTTAAGATATTCTTTCTCTCCGCTGAAATCTGTGACGAGCACGGCATCATCAGCATAAGAATAAATTGCAAGGCGGTCAATTGATCTCATGTCTTCAATAAACTCAAGAACCGATTTCTTCATTGTTTCAAGCGGAGCGCCGGTCATTGAGCCGGATACATCAAGGCAGAGCATGATATCAAGCCCGATGCCTGATTTTTCATAGGTTGCAACCTGAAGGGTATCGGGCAGCATTCCGTCAATTGATATCCGGAAGCCTGAGGCATCAAGCCCCGTGACGGGTTCGTTATTATTATCAAACACCTGAACTGCGGTTACAGTGACCGGTGGCTTTGATGAATTTGTTTTAATATGCCTCAGATTGAGCACCTGGGCAAAGCTGTTAAATGTGAAAGCAAAAAGTATGATTAAAATTAGCTGTTTCATCTTCATTCAGATCTGTTATAGTTTTTTAAATTTTAGTGTTATCGTTCCTATTTTTACAATATCGTTATCTTTGAGCTCAAGTGTCTGGTCGGGTTCAAGCAGAACATCATTCACCACAGTGCCGTTTGAGCTCAGATTATCCTTGATGTAGAATTTATCACCTCTGTAAAGGAGGATCGCATGTTCATCTGATATACCGCCGTGCCTGAGTATGATATCACAGCGCTGGTTTCTCCCTATTGTGCTTCTCCCCTCATAGAGCCTGAAATCAGTGCCCGCAGGAGAGAGGTCAAAGGTTACAAACCATCCCACCAGCCTTCTCACGGTCTGATTATCACCATGCTGTGCAGAATCAGCCGGGCTGCCTTCAGCGGGGGGCATTATCACTGTTCTGTCAGAGTCGCCCGCAAAACCGCCCTGGCCGCTAATACCGTATGTCGGCTTTGTTGCATCTATTATAGTGCGGTCGGACGGATCAGAAAAAGTGTTCATGTAAGCCGCGGTGCCGCTTAAAGGGTTATCATCAAGAATCGTGTTAAGGTCTGCCTCAGGAGGACAAAATGGGCAGGCTCCTTTGGCGGGATCATAGCTGTGTCCGTTTTTACATTTCATAACTGCTCCTGTTAATTGTGACCCGCAGGATTTGCAAAATTTTACGTTATCTGAGTTTATTGTCTTACAATTAGCGCAAATCATAGTTTTTACAGTAAGTTAATTAAATATTAAATCCCCATTCAAACCCCAAAATTAAGCGATTAAAACATCAAATCAAATTAATCAGATTAACTTTTGCAGCGGCGGGGGCAATATAAGGTACTTTAATAATATTAATTAAAAAGTGCCGTTAAATTGAACCAACAGCAATCAATCATGATTACTTTAATATCATATTAAATTCTTATGGCTGCAAATTAAAATAACACCCCTGTTTAAGAAGGTTCTGAAACTATTTAAAGAATTTAATTTGAAAAAGTTTGAATCCTTTCTTATATTTTGGGTTTAATTTTTCTGAGACTATGAAAATTAAAATAGCGGGTTTAAGTAATGACATCCATCACCTGAATTTCTCAGGCAGAACGGAAGAACTTGAACTTGGAGATCCTTTCAGAAATAATTACGAACTAAAGGTCAGGCTTGATAAAAGCATCCATCAGCTAATACTTGATGCTGAGCTGAAAGTTGATGCCGCCCTGATGTGTGACCGCTGCGGAGCGGAGTTCATATCTGAAAGAAAAATAAAATTTGAAATGGTGTATCTGTTCGGCGTTGAACATGATGAAACTGAGGAAGGCAGCAATGTTTCTTACCTCCCGGTTGATGCCGATAAGATAAACATAAGCAGTGAACTTTATGATTACAGTCACCTTGAACTCCCTATGAAGGTTTTATGCAATGATGACTGTAAAGGTTTGTGCCTCTCATGCGGCAAAAATCTGAATGAAGGAGAATGCGGCTGTAAGTCAGATAAGATTGATGACAGATGGCTTCCCCTTCTTGACTTGAAAAATAAAATTGATAAATAAAATCAGAGATATAAGAAATGCCAAATCCTAAACGCAGAATGTCAAAGACCAGAACTGCCAAAAGACGTACCCACTATAAAGCAGCTGCTCCCGGTGTTGGTACATGCAGTAACTGCGGTGAAAGCAAACTGAATCATCATGCTTGCCCCAGCTGTGGTTATTACAGTGACAGGTCTATGTTCATTCCTAAAAAGTAGTCTGATATGGATTCCTCTAAAAGGAAATGCAGGATTGTTATTGATGTTATGGGCGGCGATTTTGCTCCCGGTAATAATATATTAGGAATCAGGCAGGTTTTAGAGGAATCTCAAAACCTCCGGAACAACCTCCAGATTATTCTCGCCGGTAAAAAAGCCGAAATCGAAAAATCAGCCGCAGAGCATAAACTCGACCTTTCAAAAGTTGAAATCCTTGACTGTGATGATGTCATTGAAATGTCTGATTCACCCGTTCAGGCGGTAAGAGTCAAAAAGGAATCATCTATTGTTAAAGGGATGTATTATGTTAAGGAAGGCAATGCCGATGCATTTGTAAGTGCGGGCAACACAGGAGCCATGATGGCAGCCTCAACATTTATTCTGGGCAGAATTCCCGGGGTTGAAAGGCCGACCATAGGCACCATGCTTCCTAACGTATACGGAGTGTGCGCGGTTTTTGATGCCGGAGCCAACGTTGACGCCAAACCTCACCATCTTGTTGAGCACGCGGTGCTCGGTTCAATTTTTGCACATGAAATTCTTAACAAGCCAAACCCCACAGTCGGTCTTCTCAATGTCGGAGAAGAGGAAGGCAAGGGAAATGAGGTTGTTAAAAAAGCCCACGAGCTTCTCAAGGAGACAAAACTCAATTTTGTCGGGAACGTTGAGGGTAAAGATATCCTGAAAAGCAACATAGATGTTGTTGTCTGCGATGGATTTATCGGCAACATAGTTCTCAAATTTGCCGAAGGAGTAATTGTGCTCCTTAAACATCTTATCAAATCATACGCAGATGCTTCTTTAACCAATAAACTCAAGATCGGGCTCGTAAAAAATTCCTTCAGGGAAATTTTTTCAGATCTCAATTACGAGAAATACGGCGGAGTGCCGCTGCTCGGGGTTAATCATATCAGCATAATAGGCCATGGTTCAAGCTCACCGCTTGCCATCAAGAATATGATCCTGAAAGCCGCCGAAATGCATGAGAAAGATCTCATAAACAAGTTAAAAGAAGCGGTAAAAGCTCACCTTGGTTGATAATAAACAGAGACAGTATGAACAAAAAATATAATGCGATCATTACCGGAGTGGGAATGTACGTCCCGCCCAAAGTTCTGGATAATAAATATTTTGAACAGTATCTTGATACTAATGATGAATGGATTGTTACACGCACGGGCATTAAAGAGAGACGCATTTTAGAAAACGGCGCCACAAGCGATCTGGCAGCCGGAGCAGTTAAAGACCTCCTTGCATCCAAAAATATGGATCCCATGGAGATAGATGCAATTATAGTTGCCACTGTGACACCTGATATGTTTTTCCCGGCAACGGCCTGCATAGTTCAGGATAAAGTGGGTGCTAAAAACGCATGGGGATTTGACCTCTCTGCAGCGTGTTCAGGCTTTCTGTTTGCACTCAGAACGGGTGCATCGCTTATAGAATCGGGTCAGTACAGAAAAGTGATTGTGGTTGGTGCCGATAAAATGAGCGCCATTGTTGATTATACCGACAGAAACACATGCATTCTCTTTGGTGATGCTGCTTCTGCAGTTCTCCTTGAACCGACTGAAGAAGCAAACACAGGTATCATTGATTCTATTCTCAGAGTTGACGGCACAGGCCAGGAAGCCCTTTATATGAAAGGCGGCGGAAGCCTTAACCCGCCAAGCCATCAGACCGTTGATAATAAAATGCATTTCATCTATCAGGATGGCAAAGCAGTCTTTAAAGTTGCTGTTGTTGGCATGGCTGATGTTTCAGCAGAGATCATGGAGAAAAACGGCCTCACAGGTGAAGATGTTGCTTTTCTTGTGCCTCATCAGGCAAACCTCAGGATCATTGACGCAACTGCCCAGAGAATGGGTGTCACCCGTGAAAAAGTGATGATTAATATAGATAAATACGGAAACACCACTGCCGCAACTATTCCTTTATGTTTAACTGAGTATTACAGAGCCGGTAAGGTGAAAAAAGGTGATAACCTCATTCTCGCAGCTTTCGGTGCGGGCTTTACATGGGGCTCAATTTACCTGAAATGGGCGATTGACTGATGGGCAAAAGAGCATTTTTATTCCCCGGACAGGGTTCACAGTATGTTGGCATGGCAGCAGATCTCTTTGAGAATTCTGTTGAAGTGAAAGAGATGATCAGAACAGCCGATGGCATTCTGGGCAGAAATCTTTCCTATATAATGTTTAACGGTCCTGAAGAAGAACTGAAGCAGACTGAAAACACCCAGCCCGCAATTTTTATTCATTCGGTTGTGATTGCAGGATTATTAAGAAGGCTTGATTTTGACGGCGCTGCCGGTCATTCACTCGGTGAATATTCCGCGCTTGTTGCATGCGGAGCGCTCCAGTTCCATGATGCGGTTTCACTCGTGAACACACGCGGAAAGGCAATGCAGGCTGCAGGAGCTCAGTATCCCGGAACAATGGCTGCAGTTCTCGGATTGGACGGAGCAAAACTCGAGGAAATATGCACTGAAGTGACTTCCTCAACCGGAGTGGTTCAGTGCGCAAATTTTAACTCTCCGGGCCAGATAGTGATCAGCGGTTCGGTTGACGGTGTCAGAAAAGCAATGGAGCTTGCAAAAGCAGGCGGAGCCAAGCTTGTAAAGGAACTTGTTGTCAGCGGAGCATTCCACTCCCCACTGATGGTTCCGGCAGGCGATGCGCTTAAGCTCAAACTTGATATCACAAGTTTTTATGATGCAAGAAAACCCGTTTATGCTAACGTGACTGCAAAACCCGTAACAAACAAAGATGAGATTAAAGATCTTCTTTACAGGCAGTTAACTTCACCGGTAAGGTGGGAAGAGACCATAAAAAATATGGCTGCCGATGGGTTTGATGAATTTGTTGAAGTCGGCCCCGGCAAAGTGCTTCAGGGTCTTGTTAAGAGAATTGTGCCTGATGCCAAAGTATCGGGTATTGATAAATTTGCCGAGATGGAGCTTTACAGATAGAGTGTAAAAGTTTGAATTAATTTTATATTAGTTCATTATTCTTTTACAATTTCATAAAGTTTATTTAAAATTGATTTTATTACTTTCGAATTTTTAAAATGATTGATTTAAAAGATAAAAGAGCATTAGTTACCGGAGGCACGAGAGGCATAGGCAAAGGGATAGTTCTCAGACTTGCCGAAGCCGGAGCAAAGGTTGTATTTACCTATGCATCTTCAGAATCACTCGCAAAAGCGCTTGAAGATGAGGCAGCTGCCAGGGGTTACACTGTTTATGGTTTTAAAGCCGATGCAGGGAAATTTTCTGATGCTGAGGCTTCTGTTAATTTTACCATTGAGAAACTCGGAGGATTGGATATTCTTGTCAATAATGCCGGTATCACCCGCGATAATTTATTAATGAGAATGTCTGAAGAGGATTTTGATTCGGTTCTGAACGCAAATATGAAAAGTGTTTTCAATTACACCAAGCTCGCAATCAGACCGATGATGTCTCAGCGATACGGTAAAATTGTCAATATCACTTCAGTTGTCGGGCTCATGGGTAATGCCGGTCAGGCAAATTACGCCGCTTCAAAAGCGGGCATGATAGGGTTCACCAAATCAATTGCCAAAGAGGTTGCCTCACGCAATATTAACGTGAATGCAATTGCTCCCGGTTTTATCACCACTGATATGACCGATAAACTGAATGATAAACAGAAAGAAGCCTTATTAAATATCATTCCGCTCAAACGTATGGGTAATTCTGATGATATCGCCAATGCGGTGTTGTATCTTTCTTCCCCTCTGTCTGATTATGTCACCGGGCAGGTGCTCACGGTTGACGGCGGCATGGTAATGTAAATTATAAAGAATAATAAACACAATCTAAACCAAGGAGAAAAAAATGGACGTTGCTGCAAAAGTAACCGAAATCATTAAGGATAAGCTCGGTGTTGATGATTCATCGATTACCCCTGAAGCTTCATTTACAACCGATCTCGGTGCTGATTCTCTGGATATCGTAGAATTAGTAATGCAGTTTGAACAGGCTTTCAAGATTCAGATACCCGACGAAGATGCTGAAAAAATCGGTACAGTTGGTGATGCTATTTCCTACCTCGAAAGCAAAGTTGGCTAAAAAGTTTCTGGAGAGGGATTTATTCCCTCTCTATTAACTTTCTCTTCGGCAAAATATGTCAAAAAGAAGAGTTGTTGTAACCGGACTGGGTGCTGTAACGCCGATAGGGAACACTGTTCCTGAATATTGGCAGAATCTGATTGATGGCCGTAACGGCATTGATTATATTACAAAGTTTGACACTGAGAAATTTGATGTCAAATTTGCCGGAGAGGTTAAAAATCTCCCCGCCTCAGATTATCTTAATCCAAAAGAGATCAGACGCATGGATAATTTCACCGTCTATGCACTGGTATCTGCTCATCAGGCTTTCATTGATTCAGGTCTTGTGCTTGAATCAACCGATCAGGACCGCATCGGCGTGGTATACGGCAGCGGAATTGGCGGAATAAGAACCCTTGAACAGCAGAATGAAGCATATCTGGCAGAAAGAAATCCGCGCATTCTTTCCCCTTTTTTCGTCACCATGATGATTGCCGATATTGCAGCAGGTCAGATCTCAATCAGATACGGACTCAGAGGGCCAAACTATTCTACCACCTCGGCATGTGCCACATCAGCACACTCAATTGCTGATGCATTCATGCTTATTCAGCGTGGCAATGCAGATATCATGTTCTGCGGCGGCGCTGAGGCATCTATCACCGAGCTCTCGATAGGCGGCTTCAGTTCAATGAGAGCGCTTTCAAACTGGAACGACCGACCCAGAGAAGCCTCCCGTCCTTTTGATAAAGACAGGAGCGGATTTGTTATGGGTGAAGGCGGTGCCACGCTTGTACTTGAAGAACTTGAACACGCAAAAGCACGCGGTGCAAAGATTTACTGTGAGCTTGCCGGTGTGGGTCTTACTGCTGATGCACATCATATTACCGCCCCTGATCCTGACGGACGAGGTGCAGTGCGGAGCATGCAGGAAGCCATAAAAGACGCCGGAATGCAGCCTGAGGATCTTGATTACATTAATGCACACGGCACTTCAACCCAGCTTAATGATGTCACCGAAACAAAAGCCATTAAAACGGTTTTCGGAGATCACGCATATAAGCTGACTGTCTCATCGGTTAAATCAATGACCGGTCATCTACTTGGTGCCGCAGGAGCAATTGAATCTGTGGCTACTGTGCTATCGGTTCAGAATGATATTATACCGCCTACTATAAACCTTGATAATCCTGATCCCCTCTGCGATCTTGATTACAGTGCAAAGAAGCCAACTAAAAGAAAGGTGCGCGCTGCGCTTAAAAACACTTTCGGCTTTGGCGGTCATAATGCATCCCTTTTATTCAAAAAGTATGAGGCATAACGCTTGTTCAGGATTCTGAAGCAGTATTTCAAGCGGCTCGAGTCTAAAAAGCTACTCAGAAAAAAGAATATCAGGGAACTTGAAGCCTTAATAGGGCACAAAATTCATGACCCTGCTTTATTTGTAACTGCGCTTACTCACAGATCTGCGCTTGACGGAAAGAAATTCAAAGAGAGCAATGAGCGGCTTGAGTTTCTCGGAGATGCTGTGCTCGGCCTGGTTGTGGCTGAATACCTTTATACATCGTTCCCTTCTACCAATGAGGGTGTGCTTACCAAAATGCGCGCAAACCTGGTTAATAAAAACACCCTTTTTGAAATCTCAAAAAAAATCAACCTCTATCAGTACCTTTTCATTCAGGAAGATCTTCTCAGTAATCAGAATATCGGGATCAGAACTATTCTTGCTGATGCATTTGAAGCACTTACCGGTGCGGTTTATCTTCAGTTCGGGTATGATTCGGCAAAAAGTTTTATAGTGGAGAATCTGCTTCAGGAGAACATCAAAAAAGGTGTGCATCTTGTTGATGATAACTTCAAGAGTCAGCTGCTTGAGTATGTTCAGCGGCAGAAATGGGATTTGCCAAGGTATACGGTTATTGGTGAGGAAGGTCCGGAGCATGAGAGGATATTCACCGTTCAGGTTGCCGTTGGTGAAACAGTTCTGGGTTCAGGCAAGGGCAGGAACAAAAAATCTGCCGAGCAGGAAGCAGCCCGTATAGCCCTTGAAAGAATCAATCCCGGGCTGAATTAAGAGAAAATTCCCGGTGCAATCCTAATCCTGTATTGTGTAATTATTTACATTCAGGTTATTTAATGTCTCTGATCACTGCTTCTGCATAACATAACTCCCCCTTTCAGACCTGCAAGTTTTTCACATAACCGGTTACATCTCTAATTTTTTGGCACATCATACTTCAGCTTGCTTTTCCGGCAACTGCAAAATTATTAAACAACCTGAAACTTGTTTTACCATGGCTCCCATCCTTGGTATAGCAAGATTCAGCTTGCTTTCCGGAAACTGCAGATTTATCAAACAACCTGAAGGTTGTGCTACCTTGGCTCCCATCTTTGGTAAAGCAAGCTTCAGCTTGCTTTCCGGAAACTGCAGATTTATCAAACAACCTGAAGGTTGTGCTACCTTGGGCCCCATCTTTGGTAAAGTAAGCTTTAGCTTGCTTTCCGGAAACTGCAGATTTATCAAACAACGTGAAGGTTGTTCTCCCTTGGCTCCCATCTTTGGTAAAGCAAGCTTCAGCTTGCTTCTCTGGATACTGCAGATTTATCAAACAACGTGAAGGTTGTTCTACCTTGGCCCCCATCTTTGGTAAAGCATGCTTCAGCTTGCTTCTCTGGATACTGCAAAATTATCAATCTATACTTTAATTTAGAGAAGCACTGTCTTCTAATAGTCTAAAAGGTCGTAATTTACATAAAAGTGTGGCCATTTTTGGTCAGGATTACATAAGCCTGCCTTGACAGGATTGTTTTTGATATAATTTATTACATTCTTTAATTCGTCATTATCGTTTATTATATGGTCATAACTTTCTACTTGCCAGAAGGGTCCGGTGCGCCCTAGAATCTTGTTGCACTTGAATGCACTCCCGCCTTTTAATTTCATCAAGATCCTGCTGTAATAATTCAATCTCGCAGGGGTTGATAATTTCAACTCTTTTTCGACGGCAAAACTCTTGTCATCAGGGATAAATTTAAGAATTATATGAACATGGTTAGGCATGATTGTGAAAGAATACAGATCATAATAAATCCCATCAAAACTTTTCAGATGCTCAAAAAGACAATCTGCTACCCTTCGATCAGACAACCAATTATTCCCATACACGCATCTGTCAAGATCAGAATCAAATCGCTCAAAATATTCTTTTTCTAGTTTGGCAAATTGGTTCTTACCGAAATCTTTGTATTTATTCTTGTTTTCACTTAACTCTTTTTCAAATTCTTTTCTTAACTCAAGTAAAAGATGCACCGGATAAGATTCTACAAGCCGGAATGTGAAAAAGATTGGGTAATCAGAATTGTAATAGTGCGGCAAGTTTCTTTTTGAATAATAATTCTCCCCGCTCATTGGTCACCTTTAGTTAAGTAAAATAAGAGATACGATTTCTAAATTAAGAGAATTCATGGAATCAAGCAAAAATGTCAGGTTATCTGATCATCAATTTGCTGATTCATAGGGGAAAGGTGCGATTAATTGATATTATTTTGAGATATTTTTTACGTATCATTTTGGCGGTCAGATTAACCTGCTTCGAAGGAGAAAATTAAAACACCTCTGTTTCAAAACAACCTGAAGGTTGTTCTACCTTGGCCCCCATCTTTGGTATAGCAAGATTCAGCTCGCTTCTCTGGAAACTGCAGATTTATTAAACAACCTGAAGGTTGTTCTACCTTGGCCCCCATCTTTGGTATAGCAAGATTCAGCTCGCTTTTCAGGAAGCTGCCAAAATAAACAAACAACCTGAAGGTTGTGCTGCCTGAGGATACTCTGTTACCGCTCACGTCAGATATGACTGATCCCGCTTCCCCCGTCACATCTTCACTCCGGCATCTGTTTTATGATCTTTTTTATTCTTAAATTTAAAGTCTATATTAAAATATTTTCTTACCAAAAGCGGTTGCGGAAAACATGCAAAAATTTAAATTCTCTGATACGTTTGATAAACGCCATATCGGACCCGGTGAAGCCGAACGGAAAAGAATGCTTGATGCTATCGGTGCTGAATCCCTTGATAAGTTGATTGATGAAACCATACCTTCCCATATAAGACTCAAAAAAGATCCTGAAGTATGTGACCCTATGACCGAGGCTGAATTCCTTGAATATGCCACGGCTCTCTCGCAAAAAAATATTGTCGCTAAATCATATATCGGAATGGGATATTACCCGACCGTCACACCACCGGTCATTCTCAGAAATATCCTCGAAAATCCAGGCTGGTACACTCAGTACACTCCCTATCAGGCTGAAATTGCGCAGGGCAGACTTGAAGCGCTTATGAATTTTCAGACAATGGTTGCCGATTTGACGGGTCTCCCCATTGCCAATGCCTCACTTCTTGATGAAGCCACTGCTGCCTCAGAGGCAATGCTGATGCTGCATTCAAACAAGACAAACAAAACAGCGGAAAAGTTTTTTGTTGATAAAGAAGTTTTCCCGCAGACTATCGATCTTATAAAAACAAGAGCAATTCCCAAAGGAATAGAACTGGTTATCGGCGATTCAGCAACTGCAGATATTGATAATTCATTCTTTGCAGTGCTCGTGCAGTACCCCGATAACAATGGTGAACTCAGAGATTACACAACATTTTTCAATAAAGTAAAAGCTGCCGGTGCAAGTATAATTGTTGCTTCTGATCTGATGGCACTTACAATGGTGAAGAACCCCGGTGAGTTTGGTGCCGATGTTGTTGTTGGTTCTTCTCAGCGATTTGGTGTTCCGATGGGTTACGGTGGGCCTCATGCTGCATTTTTTGCCACCACTGATAAATACAAAAGAGTGATTCCGGGCAGAATCATCGGTCTTTCTGTTGATGCAAAGGGAAATCCGGCTTACAGAATGGCTCTCCAGACCCGCGAGCAGCATATCAGAAGAGAAAAAGCCACATCAAATATCTGCACAGCGCAGGTGCTGCTTGCAATCATTGCCGGAATGTATGCCGTGTATCACGGTCCTGAGGGAATAAAGGAAATTGCCTCACGTATCCACTCTCTTACATCTGCTCTTGAAGATATGCTGAAAAATCTCGGGTTCAGCCAACTCAACAGATCATACTTTGATACAATTAAAGTTGAACTCAGCAATAAAGCCGCACAGGAAGAACTCAGAAAACTTGCCGGGGCAAAAAATATCAATTTCAGATATTTTGATACCCCTCATGCCGGAATCTCATTAAGCGAGATCACCAACATTTATGATGTATTTGAAATTGCAGAGATTTTTGCTGCCCTTTCAGACAAAAATGCAGATTCATCTGAACTTGAAAAAATTGCTGCCGCTTCATCCGGTAAAATCTCGTCAGAATTCGAAAGAACTTCCGGATACCTTTTCCATCCCGTGTTCAACAGCTACAGGTCTGAAACCGAGCTGCTCCGTTACCTCAAGAAACTTGAGAACAAAGATCTTTCGCTCGCGCATTCAATGATCCCTCTTGGTTCATGCACCATGAAGCTGAACGCCACTGCTGAGATGATCCCCATAACTATGACGGGATTTGCAAGGATGCATCCATTTGCACCGGAATATCAGACAGCAGGCTATAAAGAAGTGATCTCAGAACTTGAGAGCCATCTTGCAGAAATCACCGGATTCCCGGGTGTTTCCCTTCAGCCTAACTCAGGCGCTCAGGGTGAATACGCCGGACTCATGGTTATCAGAGAATACCACCTGAGCAGAGGTGATCATAACAGGAACGTGGTTCTTATCCCCTCTTCAGCTCACGGCACTAACCCTGCATCAGCAGTGATGGCAGGTATGAATGTTGTTGTTGTAAACTGTGATGATCACGGAAACATTGATGTTGCAGACCTTAAGGCGAAAGCTGAACAGTACAAAGACACACTTTCTGCCCTCATGGTAACATATCCTTCAACACACGGCGTGTTTGAGAAGAGTATTGTTGATATATGCGGGACTATACATCAGTTCGGCGGACAGGTTTATATGGACGGCGCCAATATGAATGCTCAGGTTGGCTTAACAAGCCCTGCTGCAATCGGCGCAGATGTATGTCACCTCAACCTCCATAAAACTTTCGCCATACCTCACGGCGGCGGCGGACCGGGCATGGGCCCCATCTGCGTGGCAGAGCATCTCAGGCCATTCCTGCCGGGTCATGCGGTTGTTAAAACCGGAGGAGAAAAAGCAATTACAGCCATTTCAGCAGCTCCATACGGATCTGCCCTGATTCTCCTGATCTCGCTCGGTTACATTAAAATGCTCGGATCAAAAGGCGTCAAAGAATCAACAGAGGTTGCAATTCTTAATGCCAATTACATAAAGGCAAAGCTTGAGCCTTATTATAAGGTGCTTTATTCGGGTGCCGGCGGAAGAGTTGCCCATGAACTGATATTTGATTTCCGTGACTTTAAACGTACCGCAGGAATAGAAGTTGAGGATATAGCAAAAAGACTGATGGATTACGGTTTCCATGCACCCACAGTATCTTTCCCGGTTGCGGGTACAATCATGGTTGAACCCACAGAGAGTGAGGCAATAGCCGAGCTTGACAGATTCATTGATGCAATGATCAGCATAAGGCAGGAGATCACCGAGATTGAAACCGGAAATGCTGACATGCATGATAACGTTCTGAAAAATTCCCCTCACACAATTGACACGCTCATCAGCGATGAGTGGAATCATTCATACAGCAGGGAAAAAGCTGCTTATCCTGTGAGATCACTCAGGGAGAATAAATTCTGGCCGTCAGTATCCAGAATTAACAGCGCTTACGGCGACCGTAACCTTGTCTGTGTGTGCCCTCCTGTTTCAGACTACATCTCAGATGAAGTTAAGTAATCATTAATCATTCACGGAGAAGGCTTTTATCCTTCTCCGTGAACTTTTTCTTTAATATATTTAATATTACCATATCGAAAGTATTTAAACCAATGACATGCGAAATTCTTAAGACGTCAAAAAAAATATGTGTCCTCGGTATTTCTAACCGCCCGGACCGTGACAGCGGCAGAATTGCCCTTTTTCTCAAAGACAAGGGTTATTCAGTCACGGGTGTGCACCCTTCAATCAATGAATATGAGGGCATCAAGGTATATCAGCGCTTACAGGATGTTCCGCATGATATCGACATACTTGATGTTTTCATAAGCAGCGATAAAATACCGGGAATTATAGATGAAGTCCTGGAAATTAATCCCAAAGTGGTCTGGCTCCAGCTTGGCATCAGAAATGACGAAGCTGTTAAACCTCTTATAGAAAAAGGAATTACTGTTATTCAGGATGAATGTATTGCAATACATTACAGAATGTGCAACCATTAATAAGCACGGGTATAAGTGAGATTATTTTTTTTT
>JABWCA010000031.1 GCA_013359345.1 Ignavibacteriaceae bacterium | reverse complement strand
CAGGATATCACCTTCTCTGAGATTATCCCTCAATTCAGTCCATTTAACATCGGGAACGAGGACAAAATCACGGAAGGATGCTGAAAGTCCGGATATCTCCTTTTCAAGTGTGTTTGCGAGTTGTTCAAGTGAATCAGTGTCATATCCTGAAGTTGATCTCTGTACGGCGGTAAGATTATACAGGCCTGAAAGGAGCTGTTTTACGCTGAGCCATTCCGAATATTTCTTTTTAAGGTTTTCATCCCCTGATCTTGTTATGAATGCCCGTGTACCCGTTGAGGAGTTCAGGAGCAGACCTTTTCTGAAGAGAGCCTTCTCATAAATATCTTTGTAGCTTACCGGGTCTGAGGCAGAACTGAATGAAAATGCCATATCATAAATGTAGTCATCCTTGGTAAGGAAGTCAGCCTTTTCAGATTCGCTCAGCGCGGGCAGCAGCTTTCTTGCCATATTCTGTTTTATGGTGAACATATCAGTCACCACCTTTTCGGCATCCTCGTTATCACCCTTTGCCATCATTATATCTGCCATGTTAATCATCGATAAAATAACATCAGGATGATTTTCTCCCAGAACCTCTTTACCGGTTTCATAAGCTTCTTTTATATACTTCAATGCGTTGTCATAGTCATGAAGAAGCGAGTATGTAAGAGAGAGGTTGTTGTTCAGAAGGAGATAATTATGATTCTGTGTGCCGAATTGTTCCTTAATAATCTCAAGCGCCTCAGCATAATACTTTTGTGCCTTTTCAGGCCGGCCCGAAAAACTGTATGTGAGTCCGAGTCCGTTCAGACAGGTTGCATAAAAATTATGTTTTGTGCCCACCGATTCTTTCACGAGCTGCAGGGCCTCGGAGAAATATTTCTCCGCGTCATCAAAGTAAGCGGCCTGCACCAGCATTTCCCCGAAGCTGTTAAGAGTCATAGCGTAATCAAGCTGCTTCACCGCATTCAGCCTTTTGTAAATCTCAATTGCCACATCCATGAATTCAAAGGCTTTTTTGAAATTGCCGAGTGCAAACCATAGTTTAGCCATGCTTGCAAGGTTTGCCGCATAAGAAACGTGGTTTTTTCCGGTGATTGCTTCAGTAAGATCAAGTGCTGACTGATAGTAAAATTCAGATTTTGCGTAATCACCCGTCAGGTAATAAAGCTGCCCGAGGCTTATGAGCCCGAGGGCATAATTGCTGTGATGTTTACCGTGAATTTTTTCTCTGATTTCCAGAGACTTAAGGAGAAGTTCTTCTGCTGCTTTATAATTCCCTGAGGTGCTGTAGAGCTGGGCAAGGTTACCAAGAGCCATCGCATAATTTGTGTGATACTCACCGAAATTCATTTTATAGACTGCAAGTGATCTGTTCAGCAGATCTTCTGCCTCACGGTAGCGCCCCAGATTAAATAGGCACATTCCCAGATTGTTGAGCGATGTGGCATAATCCGGGTGAGTGAGCCCCAGGATTTTCTCTCGTACCTCAATGACTTTTCTGAAGAGTGCTTCAGCCTTCGTGTAATCACCTTTGGCGTTATAGAGAAGCCCCAGATTGCTCAACCCGCGCAGATAATCGGGATTTTCGGTGCCGTACATATCAGCATAAATATTTACTGCTGTTGTGAAATACGATTCGGCCAGTTTGTAGTCACCCAGATAAAGATAAAGGTCAGCAAGATTATTGAGGCTCAATGCATACTGCGGACTTTTATCACCGAACAGCTCTTTGTTCAGGTCGGCTGAAAACTGATAAAGGCTTTCGGCCCCGGCAAACCTTTCGAGGTACCGGTATATCAGGCCGAGATTATTAACCGATATGATGTAATCGGGATGTTTAACCCCGATGGTTTTCGTGTATATGCGCAGTGCATTTTTAGTGTAAATTTCCGCTTCGGCATATTTGCTTTGCTGCAGATAAAGCTGTGCAAGGTTGTTAAGGGTTGTGGCATATTCATAAGTGTCAGTACCGGAGATCTTTTTATGAAGCGAGAGAGCGCGGTTATAATATGATTCCGCTTCGGTGAAGTTACCCGTGTAATAGTGATACAGACCGTAAAGATTAAATATAAGAGGATACATGGGATCTTCATTGCCGCCGGTTTCAGATATTGCCTGTTCAGCTTTCTTAAGGCTGGAAAGTCCTTCACTGTAATTACCGGCCGACATTTCGCATAACGCGATATTGTAAGTCGTGATTCCTGCAAATCTTTTGCCCTCGTCCCCTGTCTTTCCGAAAATACCGAGACCGCGCCTGAAGAGGGAGACTGCTGTCCCGAGATCACCGAGCGTTTTATAAGCAAGCCCCAGTTCATTGATCAGAAGTCCGAAGATGAGTGAGGGTTCAGTCTGAATCCTGTTTGAGCCCCGTTCCAGCAGCTTTCTGGCTTCGTCAGGCCTGCCAAGTCCGTTATACGCTTTCCCCCCGATAAATAGCACTGCAAAATAATCTTCAGGAAACCATCCCTCCGATTCAAAAAGCGCTGCAGATTTTTCTGCATATAAAACGGTTTTATTCAGATCCCCCGCCTGTATGGATTCAAGTGCTTTTTGTGCATAGCCCTCTGCATCCTGTGCATTAATGATGCAGGTGATCAAGGTCAGAAATACGGCGCAAAATAATGCCGGTCTCATTTCACTTTTCTTATTGTAAATGTGTATGTTGAAATCATTTCATTCCTGAGTGCCTTAAGGGGACCGCTCCTTTGTGAATCATCAGCCAGACCGAATATCTCCTCAAGCACAGAACTCTGCCCCTTCTTTTCTCCCGGGTCATCTCCGCGCCTTTTCAGCAGAGCGTATCTGAGGTCAATTGGTTCTGCAGATGCGATAACCTTCAGTATCTCATTTGCAACAGGTTTGCCTGATTTATTCCGGAATCTGTAAAGGAAATTAGGGATGATAAATTCATCTCCCGGCTTTATGAAATAGCCGGAAGGATCTTCATTCTTCCTGACATACGGAATAAGCAGATCTATCTTGCCGTTTTCCTCAATGCTCATGATGTTAAAATAAGCCCTGATTTTGCCGGTGTTTCTGATTTTAATTTTGAAGAAGTCAGATTTGCCCGCCGTGAACACTCCGTTAACGTAGTATTTGTTTATATCGGCTATTTCCTCAGTCTTTCCTGTTTTGCTGTCATAAGTAACGGGTATAAGCTCAATTTCCAGTGCGATTCTCTCATTTTTAAGATCAAGCATGGCAAACTGTCGGGAGATCAGGTATTGCCTTATCCTGGTTGTGAGTTCATCACCAATCCTTAGGGAATCAGCAAGGACTGTTCCGCTGCTTATTTCCGTAAGGGTGTAAAGATTAGCTCCGGCTGATTTTGTAACGGCAAGATCATGCCATTCATTTTCTTTGACGAATCGGATGAGGCTGCTTGTACCAAGTGCCTTTTTTAATGTTTCGGTATCACTATTGCCAGATGCTCCTCCGTACCAGATCCTGACAGTATCAAGCGCAACAACCGCCTCAGTGATACAGGCAGTATAGGCAGCTCCCCCGAAGTTTGCAGGTTTGAAATCAGGTTTCACTTTTGCAAAAAGGGGATGCGAAAAGACAACTTCTCCGGTGAACAGCGGTGCTGTTTTTGAAGTGTCGGTGGTTCCGGCGGGATAGAATACTGCCCTTGCCCCGGGGTGAATGCCTGCTATTGTGCCCGCACCTATTATAAGAGTGTCATTTATGATATCTGTAACGGGGTAAGAGGCGGGCGGTTCAATGTATCCCTGCCCGAAAATTTTCAGATCGAGTCCGTTCCCCTCAGCAACGGGATTCTGTGCAGGTGCAATGCCTGTCATTACAGAATTGATTTCGGCAAACAGCCCTCTGTATGAAATGTCACTCCCCCGTGGATTTGTAAGAGCTTTATTGAACGCATAAGAAAGAGAGCCGGCCCCTTTGTATTCGGCATTTTTTTCATTTGCCCGCGCACCCGAAAACACAATCAACGGAGCAAAACCCGATTCATTCAGAGTAACTCCCGCGGGGTATAATGCGGTCTCATCTTTTATTGTGAAATCTTTCGGGGAATTCCTTTCAGTGAGGACATTATCGACCCCTCTCGTGATAATATCTGTTGCCCTTGTACCGGAGCCGGAGTAACAAGCATCAAGTATCACGAGAACCTGCCCCTCAGGCCCGGCTGCTTCTCTGATTTTGTCTATATATCTGCCAAAAACATCATCGCGAAGGTGTTCCTCACCATGATAATCATCTGTGACCCATGGTTTTGCCCCGTATGCGCAGAAACTCTCATCAACGCCATCGGGCTCATCGCCGTTGTCATCGGGGATCGATTGTCCGTGTCCCGAAAAATGGATAACTGCAATATCACCCCGGCGGGTATCAGCAGCAAGTTCATCCAACCGGGCAAGTATATTTGAGAGGGTGGCAGAACTGTCTGTAAGGATTCTGAAATCAGTGAACCCCTGTGATTCAAGCGCTGTTTTAATGAGAGGCACGTCATTTGCTGAGTTAAGGAAACCCAGGTAGGGGTAGTTCCCGATTGCAATTATCAGGCTCCTTTTTGCAGAGGGCTGATCCTGAGCAACAAAACCGGTTGTATAAAGAATTGCCGAAAATATCAGCAATATCCTGATCAGAGATTTCATACTGTAAAACTGAAGAATGATTTAATTAAATATAAAGCAATATCAGTTATACAACTTTACTCATGATTTGTTACAGAAGCAAATTAAAAAGGAGCGGATATGTGATTCAGGCAACTTTTCCGGCCCGAAATATATGGTTGATGGGGGAGTGGCAGAGTACAGATTATTTGCTAATCCCACGGTGTCAGCAGATCACAAAGCAGCCCCGCAGACCTTAAAAATATTTAGTAAAAGAAAATAAAAAACCTTATCTTTAAGTTTTATCTCAAAAAATTTTTGAATCATAGAGGATCAGATGTACACTCTGTTAATCGTTTTATCCATCATTGTTGCGTTTTTCTTAATGGTAGTTGTTCTCCTGCAGTCAAGCAAGGGAGGCGGGCTTGCCGGCACATTTGGTGGTGCAGGAAACGTCGGAGCAATGTTTGGTACCAGAAGAACTGCAGATTTTCTTAACAAGACAACATGGTATCTGGCAGGCGCTCTGGCAATACTTGCTCTTGTTATCAATCTTTTCTTCCTTCCCGGTTCATCTGCATCAGGTGACAAGGAAAGTATCATTCAGAAGGGCGGAAGACCTGCTCAGTCAGCCCCTGCGGTTCCACCCCAGCAATAATAATTTTCTGACGGCGGCAGATTAATAATCTGCTGCCGCATCCACAATCTCATCTTTTAACTTCCTGTAATAAGTCCAGTTGTAAGTGCTGTAATTAAATATCATTACAAGAATCAGGTCAGAACCTCTTTTAGACTGCATATAACCTGAAAGTGATGAAACTCCGTTCAGTGTTCCTGTTTTGCCCCTGAAGTTATTCTCTCCCGCAGTACCTTTCATTCTTTTGCCCAGTGTTCCGTCAACCCCGGCAATAGTCAGGGTTTTATAGTACCATTCATAAATATCGAGATCAAGATAGACTGCTTTAAGAAGATCACCCAGGGTTTCGGCGGTGACATAATTGCTTTTTGAAAGTCCGGATCCGTCAACAATGGAGCTTCCTTTCATATTGATGCCCAGACCCTTCAGGCAGCTGTAAAGAGCCTGATATGAGTTGATAGCGGTTCCCTGCTGACCTGTTGAAACTGCTCCGAGAATCTTAAAAACCGTTTCGGCATAAAAATTATCGCTGTTTTTATTAACTCTTCTGAGCAATTCCATAATGGGGGAGTAGAATTCGGAAAGGAGAACGGATCCTGCCGGTATGGCCCCTTCTGCAGCCTTTCCCTTTACCTCAATTCCTGCCGCTATGAGTTTTTTATAAAAAATCTCTGCTATCTGAAGCGGCGGGTTGAGTATCTTTTCTTCCCTGTAGCTCTTTCTGCCGCGCCAGGTAACTTCTGTTTTTATTCTGTTATAATCAAGAACCAGAGCCGAAATAAGAGGCAGTTCACCCTCATACTCGACATTTTCCATCCATTCATGGCGGTAATATTCTTTATCGAAATAAGTGTCATCTCCGCAGACGTTTCCGGTCACCTCTTTAATTCCCGATGCTTTCAGATCCTGAATCATTTCATCAAGATCTTCCGATTTGAATGATGCATCACCATACCCCTTAAGGTAGATATTTCCGTTAATCACCCCGTCATTAAAGTTTTTATCATCCGAAAATATCCTGGTGTATACCCTGAAATCGGGCCCGAGGATATAGAGAGCCGCAGCCGAACTGAACAGCTTATTATTTGAGGCGGGTATCAGAGGTTTATGCGTGTTGTAGTTAAAAAAGGTATCATTAACAAGAGGATCAAAAATCAGTATGGTATAATCTGTTCCTTTGGGTACCTTTTCGAGTATTTTTTTTATTTTTGCATCTGCAATTTCTTTTTGGGCTGATAAGGCCAGGGGCAGGAGCAGTACAACCAGAAGAACTTTTAGTGTTTTAATACGTCAGTCCTGTCATCAGTATTTGGGAAAAATTGTTAGTTGCAGACCCAATATAAAGTTTTTATCCATTTTTCAAAGTTTGGTATATTATGAAAGAAAATAAACAGCCGCCAAAATCCTATAAGAATCAGGAATTCCTTAATTCATCAGATGCGAGAACCATCAGAATACTTTCAGAGTATCTTGATCCCGAAGCAAGGTTTAACAAGTACAGGGTTACTGATACGGTGGTGTTTTTCGGGAGTGCCAGACTGCGGCCGCTTGAGCATACCACTGCAAAACTTCAGGAAATGGAGGAAACGGGTGATAAGGAAGCTCCCGGATATGAAAAAGAGCTCGCAAAGGCAAGAAGAGACGTCATGATGTCAAAATATTATGAAGATTGTGTGCAGTGCTCAAAAAGGATTACCGAATGGCTTCAGAATGTGGATAAGGATGATAAAAGATTTGTGGTGTGCACAGGAGGAGGACCCGGAATCATGGAGGCAGCTAATAAGGGGGCATATCTTGGCGGCGGCGATTCTGTAGGGCTTGGAATAAGCCTCCCGCATGAAAATCATATTAATAATTATGTTACCGAGCACTTGGGCTTTGAATTCCATTACTTCTTCATGCGCAAGTTCTGGTTTGTTTACATGGCAAAGGTTGTGGTTGTTTTTCCGGGTGGCTTTGGCACAATGGATGAACTGTTTGAAGTGCTGACTCTGGTGCAGACCACCAAGATTAAGAAGGATATTCTGATAGTGCTTTATGACGATAATTTCTGGAAAAAAATCTTCAATTTTGACGGACTTGCAGAATCAGGAATGATCTCACCCGAAGATCTTAACCTGATTAAGTTTGCTTCATCTGTTGATGAGGTTTTTGATTACACCACACAGTACCTGAGCAGGAAATTCTCAAAAAGGATGAACGAGGAGTAAAAGCAAGGCTTTATTATTCCGGATTCAGCAGCAGCATAACCGGTCAGGTAATATATCACATTAATTGTGGTAAAATTAATACAGCCCTGCGGCTCCTTACTCTTTCTGATTATAGTTTTTCACGCTCCCGGCATTGATGCAGGGGGCGTGAATGCTTTTAAAGCAGTGGTTCACAATCCGCATGATTTGCGGTGGATGTTATCATATGCCGCAGCACCTGAAAAGAAAGTGTGAGGCAAAAAGGGATCTCTCACAAAGTGTGTATGAAAGAGGATAATGATTGTGATAATAGGGATTCAGAAACGGGGAACAGTACAGAGGAGTACGGGAATTAATGTGCCCGGGAATTATTAAAAATGCAGGTTTAAACAAGAGAATGGGAGTGGATATACAGTTACAGTTTTATGCGCGGTGATTTCTGTTTTAACACCGGAAACTTACACTAATCCCTTTAAAATAGTGGAGGCTGCCGGTAATGACAGCCTCAAAAACAAGGCAAAACTTTTATATAAATTACTGGTTATTCAAGTAGTCCATTCTATGTGCTCTTCTGATGGCTTTAAGTCTGTCCATTCTTTTTTTGATTGAAGGCTTCACATAGAAAGTGCGTTTTTTAAACTCTTTAAGAATACCCGATCTTTCGTATTTTTTCTTGAATCTCTTTAGTGCTTTATCAATTGATTCATTTTCCTGTACGGTGATACCTATCAAGTTATTGCCTTTCTTATTTTAATTTATATTAGTTAAAAGTTTTTTTAGTCCTGATTTCTGGAAATCAACGGTTATGGATGTCTTTCCGTCAGCAAGTGATTCTTTGGATAAAACAACACCACAGTCATCCCACTTCTGATGAAATATAGTATCTCCCACCTCAAAGCTGTCTTTGGGGGAGTAAGTCAGAAGGTTATCGGTCGACATTGTTTTTGCAGACAGTTTGACAGCCTTCTCAGCATCCTGAGGTTCAATCAGCATGGTCTGTTTACACTTTTTGCATTTTGCCCATACCTTTTCATCAGCAGGATTAACGCCTGATACTTCCATTTTTGTCACAACTGCGCAAAAGGAACAATATGCTTCTATATTTTTAGTCTTTGCCATAATATCCGAAGAAAATTAAGACTTCTAAGATAAGAAAAAAAAGGGACTTAATCAAAAAAATTAAGCAGGTGTGAGGCCAAACCGGGCAAAGGAAAGTAAAAATTATTTACTTTCCTGCGGTTTGATTACAAGAACAGGGCATTTTGCGTATCTTATCACCTTTTCGGCCACGCTTCCTATAAGTGTGTGAAGCAGTCCGGTTCTTCCGTGAGTGGCAAGAGTGATCAGATCAATATTATTTTCGTTTGCATACTTTATTGTCTCTTCATGCGTGACACCCTTTTTAATGGCAGTCACAATCTTAACGGGGGCATTGGGAGCGTGCTCTTCAAGCAGAGCTTCAAGATTCTTTTTTGCGTTCTCAAACAATGCTTCGTTGATTGATTCCTGAGTGAGCTCAACCGTTCTGATTGTGAGAATGGGTGTGTATGTATCTATTACATGAAGAATGTGTATCACAGCATCATATTTTTCGGCACGGTCAAGGGCAAAAGGCATAGCCGACATTGATAATTTACTCAGGTCGGTCGGGATCAGAACATTTTTTACGCCTGGCATAACAGATTCTCCTGATTATTTAATGCTGCAGAAATATGATTTTATTTCAGTGGGGTCGCAATTTGTTGCAATTGCAATATAATTATCATTTGTTTTGGTTACCATCAGACAATAATCATCAACGAACTTTGTATAGCAGTTGCCTGTGTTAAGCACGGCAAGTTTACCGCTGTCAAGCCTGAGCACCTTATCATCAGTGAGGTACTTTTTGCTTATCTCAAACACATAAATGAGTCCGCCTGTTTTGCTTTTCATGACAAAATGAGCGAGATTCCTGCCTCCGTCTTTCGAAACAACACCGCCAACAAGATCCCATTTGCCGTTATCAGGGAGGTGAACTTCGTAATCAACCCCTTTCTCGCGGAAAAAATCAGCAAGCACTGCGGGGCTGCTTGAAAGCATCTGCGGTTTAAGGTTGCCCTCAAGTATGCTTTTGAAGTTGTTCTGAGCCATTGCATCAAATGCGGGGAGATCAGGGTTGCCTGTGAGAGCAGATGAAACGAGAATATAAACAACCAGAACGGCTGCAATTGCTGAAGGGAATGCAAACACCGGTCTCCGCATAAACGAAAAGAATGAGGGTTTATCCTGTCTGACCGGTTCCCGAACCTCTCTCTGCGACTGTATACCTTCAAGGATTTTTGCTCTCAGGGCCGCGGGGCACATGGTTCTGTGGCATTTACTTTTAATTGTATTTTTGACCGTAAGCTGAATTTCATATTCAAATCTGAGCTGCGGGTCAGAATTTATCTGAGTCTCAATTTCAGAGCGGCTCTCAGATTTGTATAACTGATTATCTATTAAAGCTGAAATCTTATCTAACATATCCGTATATCTTATTCTTCTTCATCTGTGCTTATCTTATAACCTTTTGACCCGGCATACTCATATAACTGTGCAAAAAGCATTTTTCTTGCCCGGTGCAATCTTGACCTCACCGTGCCAACGGGACAGTCAATAAAGTCTGCAATCTCATCGTAAGTGAAGCCTTCAATATCTGCCAGAATCACAACTGTTCTGAAATCTTCAGGGAGAGCGGAAATTGCGTTTGAAACCTGATCATCAAGCAGGTTATCAAATATTTCCTTATCAAGATGTGCATCATCGGTTGAAGAGGGTTTGATATTCTCGTAGAAATTCTCTACCTCTTCATAGTCAACTTTCTCGGGTTCCTTTGTTCTTTTTCTGTAAGTGTTTATGTACGTATTCTTCATTATACGAAACAACCATGCTTTACAGTTTGTTCCCTTTTCAAATTTGTCGAAAAATCTGAATGCGCGCAGGTAGGTGTCTTGTACTAAATCGTTCGCCTCATCCGAGTCGCCCGTCATCCTCAGGGCAAAGTTGAAGAGCGCGTCCATGTGTGGCACGGCTTCCCGTTCAAAATCTGCGTAGAGGGCTTTACTATTGGTCATTAATAATTGATCTTTGATTAGTAGTTCCAAAATTGTGCTGAAATAGCCATACCCTAATATAATAAAATCTGTTTTATTGTAATATTAAAGTATTGGGCAAATCGCCTGAATCACTCTTTAAATTGATAAAAAAGCCATTTAAAATAATATAGTCAACTTTTCCGTTTCTCACCAAAACAAAATTAGCCTCCGAATCAGTATTCACCGGAGTCTGTTTCAGCGCTGAAGAACCGGTGAAATTGAATCCCGTCTTCATAAATTTGCGTGCAAGTATCTCTTTATTGCCTGTTTTTACAGTCAGATACCCCTCTGACCAGAGTTTCCTTTTATCAATTGCCTCAATGTTTTCTGCTGTGGCATCATACACCTTGCCCGGCTTAACCTCGTAACCACTGAGATCATATTCTGTTATCCCGATATTTTCATTGAGTTTGCCGGTCTTTTTCACAACGCCGCGGTAATAAAAAGTTCTGGCATTGTCATAGTTAACCTCTTCATGATCAATTCCTATATCGGTTACGGCTCCGTTCAGTTTAACATTCCTCAGAATGATGTTGTAAAGCATTCTCTTGTTGAATGGGAGATTGTCATATTCAGCAGAAGAATATTTATTGTAGCTTCCCGTTGCTATTGAGCTGAATGCTGAAAGAAGTGTTATAAAATTTATTTTCCTGATCGACTGCTTTTCAGGATCATCAGGCCAGCCGCCGCTTTCAACAAGTATGGTTGATGCTCCCAGCCCCTGAAATGTATCACCAAAGGCTCTCGGTTCATAATCATCTGAGTACTTACCGATATGACCGGGTATAAACTGATGAAGTATATCGGTGAGCTGGCTGATAACCTGCACCGCTCTCATCCTGTTTTTGCTCATGGTTTTAATATAATCAAAAGGAGGCGCAAGAAATGAGATTGTTGCCTGCCGCGGTGTAAATCCTGCCGCGTGCCTGATACTCTGATCATGCAGATTGAACCCGAAATCAGGCCTGAGCTCTTTAAAAGTGTTCATCAGAATATATGCCTCGGGGGTTACAAGCTGCACCGCATCCCGGTTCATATCTATGCCCAGTGCGGTTTCGCGGATATACCGCTCAGCGCCGTCGGGATTGAGCATCGGAATAAAATATAGGGAGAGATTATTCAGTATTGTATCCCGCAAAGCCGAAAATTCTCCCGGTTGTGTGAGAAGCCTGAAAATATCAAAAAGTGCGGCATTGGCTGTCGGCTCGTCACCGTGCATTTGTGCCCAGAGGAACACTTTGATTTTGCCGGTGCCTGCCTTCATGAGGTAAATGCTTCTGCCTTCATAAGATTTACCGAGCTCTCTCACTGTGAAGAGAGGATTTTTTGCATAATTTTTAATAAGGGATTCAATGAGGTTATGTTTAACCCGCCTGTGAGTTATTTCAGGCTCCCTGAAATTTTCATATTCGTAATACAACCGCCAAGACATTATTTTTTCCTGCGAAAAAGAAATGGAACTGATGATTATGAGGAAGAACAGAATCTTCATAAAATCCGGATCGTTTAAGTTGATTATTTAACTTGCTGAATATAAGAAAAATAATTCTGACATAAGAGCTTTATTGAGATCATTACATGGCAGATCAGGAGGTCTCGTTAAAGGTGTCAGTTTATCAGGGTGTTAAAATACCGCAGAATGCATTCAGAGAAACCGGGGTAATTACTGATTGACTCTTTGCGGGGATATTCTGAAAGAGGGCAGAATTCCCTAACGGTTTGTATTTATTGACCGTATCTAATTTAAAATCAGACTGCAGACCGAAAAATTCTTTATATTGATTAATAGTTTCCCGATATTCATTTAATCACATATCCTGAAAGGCTGATAAAATGTTAAAAACACTGGCACTTTTTATCTTTCTTGCCACCGCGGCATTCGCACAGAACGAAGTTATAATGGGGTCACAGCAGTACAGTTTCACTTTCCCCGAAGGCTGGGAAGTTAACTATGATGCTGATCATCCTTCGGGAATACTTGCCCTCAGCCAGAATAAAGAGATTGATATGGCAATCTACGAACTCAGGGCAACTATGGAAGAGGTTTTAGCGGCAACCGGAACTGAAATCAGTGACAATTACGAAAGTGTGGAAGACTATATGGCCTCGGATGATGTCAGGAACGGAATTCCGGTTAAGATTATCAATGCAGCTGTTGTTCTGCCGAATTCAGATGTCATCACGGGTTTAACGGTCATGCTGTTCCAGGTTTCGGATGAGATGATAATAAAAATATACTGTGAACTGAAAGCTGATGTATCGGGAATGACATATTCTGAAATGGAATTAATCATCGTATTCTGAAATGGAATTAATCATCGACTCATTAAAAAAGCTCTAGACTGAATTCACCCGGAGAAATTGCATTAATCTTTGCTGTGCAGATTTTCCTGACAGTTTGCAAACGGCCGGATTTTTTGTAGATCCGGCTCTGCATTCCGGGAAAAGTACCCTCTGAGACATTTTATATTTCGTTAAATTCATTACAAACTGATACAGGCTGCCTCAAAAAAATAATCCGGATACCCGGATACCGGGGATTTAAGTTACCGGGCAGTCTGAATATAATCAGATGATCTTTTTCACATCCTGAAGCAGTATTCCGTCAGCCCGATGGGAGCGGCATTAAACCGGATTCTGAGAGTATCTTCATCAGGGACGTGAGATATTCATCAGGATAAAAATATTTTTTGTTTTAAATTTGCTTCCCGCTTTTTAATTATCATAAATCAAAACAAACACCGAAAGGAATAATAATGCTCAAAACTCTTGCTGCATTTATACTTTTTACAATTTCAGCATTTTCACAGAACGAGATGATAATGGGTTCTCAGCAGTACAGTGTAACCTTCCCTGATGGCTGGGATGCGGCTTATGACCCCGACCACCCCTCAGGAATATTTGCCCGAAGCCAGGATCAGCAGATTGATATGCTGGTCTATGAACTCCCCGCAACTCTTGAAGATGTTAAAATGACCACAGGTAATGATCTCTCGTTCAACTATGCAAGAATCGATAACTATGAGGAGGTTGAAGACGTATTAAATGGTATGCCTGTCACTGTTATCATGGCAGACGCTTATCCTCAGGATAGTGATGCGGGAGTGGGTGTTCTGATAGTATTATTTCATATCTCAGACGAGATGATAATAAAAGTGGCCTGCGAGCTGAAACCGGAAGTGACCGAAGGCTCTTACCGGGAAATGGAAGAGATTATAAGTTCCATCAAAAAACTTTAATCGGGTGTCAGATCCTTTTTACAGCGCTTCAGGGCGGCTGAAATTAGTTTAACATCAGACTCAGTAATCCGGCCGGCATCATCCCGGCCGGGGTGCCTGAAATCAGACTGTAAAAACTGCTTAAACCATTCATATTAAGTCAGTTAGGGCTGAAAAGAGCGCTCAGTGCCAATTTTGTGATTATTTTTTCAGAATGGCCGCAAATTATGATAAAAAGGGGGTAAAAATATTTGCTTATTTGAATAAATGGCTATATTTTTGGCACTTGAGATTAAATCATGAATTTAATGCGCTTTCTTTTAACTAATTTGAAGACAATTACATACTGTTAACAGATTATCGAAAAAAAATATAGCTAAATCATTCTGACCCAGCGGTAATAGGGTGTTGACAGTATATTCTGATTTTTCCTTTCGCAAATATTACTCTTACTCTATTCAACCATCACGGATGTCCGGCTGTTTTCGAACTCGTATTTAAGAATTAAAATAAAATCTCATTTAAAATCTAACTAATATATTTCCGGCTGTGAGAAGGCCGGGATTAATTAACAAATTCATTTATCCTGGTATAAATTTATGACATCCTCAAACAAAGAATCACAAGGTGCAAAACCTTACTATGTTGAAAGACAGGTTATCCGTACAGCAGTTGTATCATACAATGTTACGACAACCAAATACACCCGCGATCTCTCGCTGGAGCTGACGTTCCCTGAAATCACAACCCGGAAGGGGAACACTTTCACCCCGAAGCTTACTCTTTCAGGAAATTTCCAGAGAGATAACGGCAGCGTCAGTGCCTGGGGTTCAGCTTTCAGAATTCGTGAAGTATTTGACTGCGCCGGTGTTGATGTGAAATATGACAACTCTGGTGAACTCGGAGCTGATTCTATAGAAGATCTGGTTGGAAAAGAAATTTACACACTCAGATATGTTGCCAAAGACAAAAATGGTAACAGAACCTACTACACCTGGGACAGGGTAGGAAATTCGGAAGAGGATGTAAAACAGAAGTTTAATGAATCAGTCAACAAAGGCTATCCTAAAAACTATTCGCCTGAACTGGTTTAAAAATTAAAAAGCCGGCTTTACAGTTAAGTTTATCTGTAAGCCGGCTTTTTTTTGTTTAGTTTCTGTTAATACATACTTCCGATATTAATCGTAAGATAAAATCCGCCGAGAGATTTCTTATAGGAGTTATACATTCCCTCCACACCGTCATCAAAAAATTGTATGACATAATATCTCAGATTGATGCCTATAAGGCTGCTCTGGTTCAGTCCGAAATTTGCCCCGAACCCGATATAACCCCCAATTGTATAATGCGCCTGCCCTGAACCGAAAGCGGAGAAAAACTCTTTCTCAAACGGAGTGGTGTAAACCAGTGAGGGCCCCACACCAAAGTTTACATAAGGTCTCAGGTTATCTGTGAGTTCATCACTGAAAAGTCTCAGCTGCAGTCCTGTGTTCAGCGGAAGCAAAAATATTCTGTTTTTCTTCCCGAATACCACCGGTCTGCCAAAAATGTCATAATATTCTATCTCTTTATCATCCTTGGCTTCGGAGACTGAAAAATCTGCAAACCAGGTGAGATTTTTGCTGATCTCTTTCCGGTAAAATCCGCCAAGCCCGAAACCGCCCTCGCCAAACATCAGATCAATTCCTATTGAATGTTCAGGGAATGTAATCGGATCGGGATCGGGTGCAAGTTCACCGATGCCCTGAGCAAAATTAACCGCTGTGAGAAGAATCAGAGATAAAAATAGCTTTTTCATAAACTCATAAATTTTTATTTTAATATTAGATTATTTGATTAAAAAATCAATCCAATTATACATAATTTAATGTTCAATACCCTTGCCACAGTTCCCGATGTAATATTCTGGGAGCAAAAATACCGTGATAATGATACCCCCTGGGATCTTAAGACCCCTAATCCTGTATTAAGTTACATGATAAGGCAGAATTACATTGATAAAAATAGGAATATACTGGTTCTGGGATCGGGAAAAGGGTACGATGCTCATTATCTGGCAGGCGAGGGGTTTGATGTGACGGCGGTCGATTTTTCCGAAATGGCCATTAAACAGTCTAAAAATATTATTGCGGGCAACGGCATAAAAAAACCTGTGTTCATTTGCGCGGATATTTTTGAGCTGAATAAGCATTTCGGGGCAGAGTTTGATCAGGTCTATGAATACGTCACCTTTTGTGCGGTGCTTCCTGAACAGCGTGAAGAGATGCTGAGAATGGTGAGCCTTATTCTGAGGCCCGGAGGAACTCTGAACACTGTGCTCTTTCCCGTTGACGGCAGACCCGGGGGACCCCCGTTCAGTATAGATCTGAAAGAGTTCATCAGAACGGCCTCGCCTTACATGAAGCTTAAAATTCTGGATAAAAGGATTAATTCAGTTAAACCGAGAAAAAACAAGGAAGTATTTTTACAGTTTGTGAGGTTATAAAATGATACTTTACAAGGGGAAAAACCCTCCGCAAAGCTGGGATGAGACAAAATTTTTCAGGGATTACAATTCAGAGGATTTTCTTGTGATTGTGCCCACTAACAGAAAATCAAGGGATCTCAAAAGAAAGCTCACCGTTTCAGCCGCAACAGGAATCAACACTGAAGGCATTAACTCATTTGTTTCAAAAATTGCCAAAGCCGCCGGATTCAGGTTCAGGCTAACCAATGATACAATCAACTCAATATTTATAAGTCAGCTTGCAGACGCGTTTTCAGAGGAACTTAATTTTATCAGTAAACAGAAAACAGAACTGCCGCAGGGAACCGTCAGGATGTTCGGAAACATGATTTCCGAGTATAAACGGTACGGAATTTATCCCTCCGATATTTATGAAAAAATTGGTGCTGCCGGCGGGTTATCAGAATATGACAAAGGCAAGGCGCGTGATTTTGCCAGGATCTATGCAGAGCTTAACCGTGTGTTTGATGAAAATAACATAGCAGATTACGGTGATCTCTACAGAAAAATAATAGCATCACCCGAGGCCGCGGGCGCCGCCTTCGGAAAATTATATCCGAAAGTTAAAACCATATATGCCGCGGGCATTTCTGAGTTCACTCTCCCTGAATCTCAGGTATTCAGAACAGTTTCTGAGAGCAGCGGAACGGAAATAATTATTAATATTGATTGCATCAGCAGAAACCGCCCGCTGTTCAGTATCAATCTTCGGTCTGCCGAGCAGTTTGAACGTCTGGGATTTATGAAGATTGAGGATGAAACATCTGATGACCACACCTTTGCGGGTTATCTGAGGGGAAATCTTTTCATGATCGGCGGAAAGGCAACAGAAGCTCCGGGGCTTAAAAACGCTCCTGTTCTTTACGAGATGCCCGGCTTTAATATCAGGAGTGAGACGGATCAGGTGCTCAAGCAAATAAAACTTCTCATTCTGGAAAAGAATGTATCTTACAGGGATATCTGCATCGTCACCCCTGATTCAGAAACATACGCACCTGTATTCAGAAATAAATCTTCACGGTACGGAATTCCGCTTAATCTGACATATCAGTACCATGGCGATGACAGTGAAGCGGTTAACTTCATTACAGGATTATTCTCGGTTCTGGTGAGTGATTTCAGCTACCGTGATGTATCAAGACTATCTTACAGCCGTTACAGATCGCTCATGCCGGTCAGGTTTGATGTTATCAGAAAACTTATGCACCGCAGGGCCATTCAGAGGGGTTTCGCTAAAATTGTGAAGATTCTAACTGAAGCTGAGGCAGCCGGACTTGAAGCGGCCGGCACAACCCCTGAGGAAGTTGAAAAAAGTATTGAGATGCTCTCCCGGTTCAGGGAAGAGTTCAGCCGCTCTTATACCGTTAAAGAGTGGAAAGAGAAATTTGAAAGCTTTGTTTTGAAGCTTGGGATGGTGAAAGGAATTATCAGGCTGAAGCACCCGGCTGTTGAAGTTGATTTCGGGGGACTGCGGGCATTTCTTTTCCAGCTCCGTGAAGTTCTGAGTGCAGAAGAAGCATTTGGTAAAAAGAATCAGCTGAGCTGTGCAGAGTTTCTGAAGGTGCTTGAAGACATTTCGGCTACCGTAAGGTTTAATACTGAAGAAAGACCTGAAAGCGGTGTGCTGGTTACATCGCCTGAAGAAATAAGAGGCCTCAGATTTGATTACATTTTTATCTGCGGCTTAACAGAACAGGTTTTCCCGGGCAGGTACCGGCCCGCCCTTATTCTTGACGGTGAATATCACAGATCTGAAAATAACCACTACCATGAAAAAAGAAATCTTTTTTATCAGACGATTGCGGCTGCTGAAAAAACGGTTTACTTCTCTTACCCTGTGACTGAGGGCGACCGTGAATTTGCAGTGTCTCACTTTCTCCGCGAATTAAAACAGATCACTTCGGTGTATGCAATAACGGGAGTAAAAGCCGGAATTAATCCCGGTGATGAGGAGACAGCCGCATTCCGCAATGCAACCCGTGAGTTTTACAACCCTGTGATTATAAGCGGTGATGATCTTCTGATAAAGGCCTCAAATCTGAAGGAGCTCATATCAGAAGAGTTCGGAGAAGAGTATCGGAACAAGGTTGAAAGATCAATTGAAATATTGAAAAACCGTGCTGCCGATAAAAGGACGGGTAAAAGAATTGTGTTAAGGGAGGATGGTGAACTTAATGAATACACAGGCAAAATTTCACATCCGAAGCTGACCGGCAAAAATAGTTTCAGCATAACAGCACTTGAAAGTTACGCGGGCTGCCCCTTCAGGCATCTTGTTGAATTTCTCCTGAAACTTGAACAGGAGGAAGAGCCGGAAGAGACAATAACCGCAAGGCAGAAAGGCACCCTGATTCATAAAATAATGAGTGATTTCTTTACAAGACTGAAAAACAGGGAAAAGGGACTTGTGATAAGGGGCTGCACTGATTCTGAATTTGAGCGCGCTGCGGTGATACTTCAGGAGATTGCTAAAAGCAGAATCAGTGAATTTGAAGAGCTTGAAGATCTTGACAGGACAACCATCACCGAAGAAATGCTGGGGATCAAAGGAGATTTCAATGAGAGTCTCCTGTTTCATTTTCTGCTTGAAGAGAGAAGCAAAGCAGGGGATGATCTGCCGTCATTATTTGAAGAGGCGTTCAATGAGTTTGAACCTGAGAACGAAAAACTTGCCGGTTACAAGTTCAGCATGAAGATGGACAGAGTAGATACAGCAGCTGACGCGGGAGAGAATGCTTTCAGAGTGATCGATTACAAAACCGGGAAAAGTCCTGCTCCGGTTGAGTTTGAGAAGGGGAGGTCATTTCAGCTTCAGTTTTATTCACGGGCTCTCCGGCAATTATTTATGACTGAAACAGAGGAGCCTGAAATTCTTGTTCCTCACGTATTTTCATTTAAGAGAGACCCCAAAGAATTCGGGTATAAGGATATTGATAAGGGCTGGGATGATGATTCGGTTTTTGAAATAGTTGAAAATCTTGTTTCAAACTTTACTGAGGGTAACTTTCCTCTTACGGCCGAACCCGGCTCGGGCGATGCCCCCTGTAAATACTGCGATAAAAAAAGTATCTGCAGAGTGAATGAAAAGATTTAAAGTTTTTAAGATTTCCGGGATATGATTTATGGCTGATAAGATTAACTGGCTGAACAGCAGTGATGATGCAAGATCACTTGCCTCAGTTGCGCGTAAACCTGTACTCATCATGTTTGAAAGGGAGGATTGCGGCGGTTGCAGGGCAATGGAGCGAACCACTTTCAATAATGATGCCGTTATTGATTTCATCGGGGAGAGGATAATACCCGTGAGGCTTGATATTTTCCGTGATAAAAAGGACAGATCAGATTTCTCCGCTTACTGGACTCCCTCGTTTTACATCTCTGATCATAACGGAAAGCAGTTTTATAAGTTTGAGGGGTATTTTAACGCACCGGATTTTCTGCTTAAACTTAAATCCGGTTTGATGGAGTATTTTATTCCGAGGGGGAGATATGATGACGGACTCGAGTTGTTTGAATCGGTCCCGAAAGCCGAGAAGTTAAGCCCTCTCTATCCCTCTTTTACGGTCTATAAAGGAAAAATAATTCTGCTTAAATCGGGCAGAAGTGACATCATAAGAGAAATACTCTCAGGCATCAGAAATGCAGACCCCGGGAGTGCGGAGGCAAGACAGTATTTCTGGGATATCTGAGGTATCGGGGTATTAAATCAGGCACAGGAAAATGAAACCGGCGCGCTGAATTCAGGAGAGTGAAAATTATTCATCCGCCTTCTCAGCGAAATTATCAAGCCGGATATTTTACTTCAAAAACTGAATTAAAACTGCCGTGGTTATCATCGGTTCTGTGGTTGTTTGCCGGATCATAGACCCATCTGGTGCCGTTTATAATAAATTTATACTCATAGCTGCCTTCAGCAAGCATCGGAAGTTCTGCTTTCCAGACTCCTGCGCGTCCTTTTCTGAGCTGCAGGCCTTCATTATTCCATCCGTTGAAAGAACCGGTGAGTGCAACGTTAACGGCGTTATGATCATGATAGGTGAATATGATTATATTTTCTTCGGTGCTGATTACGGGGTTGCTGTCATAAACAGGGGCAGCCTTGGTAACTGCCTCAATAACAGCCCTTTTAACCGCTTCTGCAGGATTCACAATTCCGAACCCCTGTTTCATTTTATCCACCCCCGGAATCTTCAGCGCAGTTTCGAAAAGAATATTTTTCACCTCCTGTGGCGTTATCTCGGGATCGGCCTCAATCATCTGGGCAATCACCGAGCATACAAAGGGAGAAGCCATTGATGTCCCCTCGGTGAGCTGGTAGTGGGGGTGTATGATCTGAAACCGGGCCATCTGCTCATACAGATACTTTTTCAGTTTTACAGTGCTTGTTATATCATATCCGGGAGCGGGAAGATTCCCGGCGCGGATGTGGGCTATAAGTGCCTCATTCATCTCAGATGCAGGTTTTGAAAGAATATCCCACACGGCAAGAGCCGTTTTATGATTTGTGGTATCGGGGAGTATCGGGGCAGGTACAGCTATTGCAGGTGCAATCACTTCAGGTTTTATGAACCCGTCTACAGTGTGCCCGAAGTTTGAATGGTACATTTCAACGCGCCTGAAGCCGGGGATATTATTGTCATTTATTCCGCCCACGCTTATCACGCCCGGGGCGCTTGCCGGGGGCCTTACAGGTGCTGAAGGATCATTCCCGACTGCCGCAACAACCACAATTCCTGCATTCACGGCATCTTCAGCTGCTTTGCTTACGGGATTAATCTTATATGATTCATCAAAATCATCATATACAGAAAGATTAATGATTCTTATATTATATTGTTCCCTGTGTTCAATTGCCCATCTTATAGCTGCTGTTATACTTCTGCCTGAAATCCGTTTAAGGCTTTTGACTTTTATCAGCACCACATCGGCATTGCCTGCCAGAGATTTGTAATAGCCGTCAGAACTGAATCCGTTTCCGGCAGCGACGCATGAAGTGAGCATTCCGTGCCAGTTATCAGGATGCTGGGTTCTGAATATTCTTTTTGACGCGGGCTTGTTGATATCAAATACGGTCAGAATTCTGTTTTTTGGCTTGGTGAGATCAGGATGGCTGTAGAATCCGCTGTCTATTATACATATTGTCACACCCTTTCCTGAATATTCAGTTGAGGAGGGAAGTCTTTCATAAAGCGGAAGTATTTTATTGCCGGCGGCAATTTCTTTGAACCGCAGTATACCGATATTTTCAGGATTCTTCTTATTTTTGGTACTTTTCAACGCAAATCTTTTAAATAACAGACTGATAAATTTAACATAATAACGGAATGAAAAAATTAATAATTTTCGCTGTCACAATCTTCGCCGTGAATTTTACTTACAGACAGGCAAAAGATACTGACAGCCGGTACATCCCGCTTGCCGACAGCATTGTCTCAATAGCCATGAACAAAATGGAAGGCTATAAAATCCTTGGTGAACTGAGTAAAGCAGGACCAAGACTCTCAGGCTCAGAAAATCTTCAGAAAGCCGAAAAATTCATTTCTGAGTATATGAAAGGATGCGGTTTTGATACCGTCTATATGCAGGAGGTGAAAGCTCCCTGGTGGGAAAGAGGGGATCAGGAAATCTGTATTCTTAAGAGTGACGGCAAAACTGATAAAAACCTCAGTATTGCAGCGCTGGGCGGAAGTATTGCCGCAGATCTCACGGCTGATGTAATAGAATTAAGCAGCTTTGATGATCTTGAGCAGAAGAAGGATCAGGTTGCAGGTAAGATTGTTTTTTTCAATGTTCCGTTTAATCAGAAAAATCTCTACACATTTGCTTCGTACGGTGAACCGGTGGGATACCGCGTTTCAGGTCCGTCAAGGGCAGCAAAATATGGTGCCGTTGCCGTATTGATACGGTCGGTGACCTCTTTGTATGACAATGTACCCCACACCGGCACATTAAGGTATGCCGATTCTGTGAAACAGATTCCCGGTGCCGCACTTGGTGTTCAGGACGCCATTTACCTTAGCGAAAAGCTTAAAGCAGGCAAACCGTTACAGATCACTCTTAAAATGAACTGCGTAAACCGTGGTGAAGCAACTGTGCATAATATCATCGGTGAAATAAGAGGAAAATCAAAACCGGATGAGATTATTGTTGTTGGCGGACACTTTGATTCATGGGATAAAGGAGACGGGTCTCATGATGACGGAGGAGGCTGCGTGCAGTCTGTTGAGGTGTTAAAACTTATTAAACAGGTTATTGGCCGGCCGGAGAGGACAATCAGATGTGTGCTTTTCGCAAATGAAGAGAACGGACTGAAGGGTGCCATTGAGTATGCCGGACTTGCAGAGAAAAATAACGAATATCATTATGCCGCCATAGAATCTGACAGGGGGGTTTTTGCACCACTCGGCTTTAACATTGATGCTGATTCAGCAACAATTGCCAGGATAAATGAGTGGCTGCCTGTACTGAGACGCAGCAGGATTGAGTGGGTTGAAAAAGGGGGCAGCGGTGCTGATATTTCAAGAATCAAAGGCGCCAGAGCACTTATAGGTTACGTTCCCGATAGTCAGAGATATTTTGATGTTCACCACTCAGATAATGATGTTTACAGCGCCGTGAATGCCCGTGAAATGGAACTGGGTTCGGCATCAATGGCAATACTTACCATGCTTTTAAGTGAGGTTGGGCTCGACTGAAACATATAGCTGATCAGCACGTCTCAAATTTCTTGTATAATTCTGAGAATAATGAGACTGCTTAAATCCTTCAGGCAGATTCCGCAGAATATGTGGATTCTGGCAGCAACCACGCTGATAAACCGCTCCGGTTCAATGGTAGTGCCATACCTTGTGCTGTATCTTACCAAAGGGGTGGGAATTCCGCTTTCTCAGGCCAGTCTCATTGTTGCGGCGTATGGTATCGGGTCTATGGTTGCCTCACCGTTCAGCGGCAGACTCTGTGATAAATTCGGTGCCGTGAACGTTATGAAATACTCGCTTCTTTTTACGGCAATTCTGCTTGTCCTTTTCCCGTTTTTTAACAATTACTACGTCATACTGGTCATGGCAGCGGTTCTTTCTGCCGTCAACGAGGCATTCAGGCCCGCAAACCTGACACTAATTGCTGATATTGTGCCGCATGAACAGAGAAAAACAGCTTATGCGGTTAACAGGCTTGCAATCAACCTCGGGTTCAGTATAGGTCCGGTGATCGGCGGATTCATTTTTGCAATTGATCCCCATTTCATTTTTTATATTGACGGACTTGGTCACTTTGCTGCCTGGCTGTACCTGGCTTATCATGCAAAGAAATTTGAAACGGGTGAGCATTACAATGTCAGATCAGGGGAGGGAACTCCTGAGAAAAAGAAGTTTCAGCAGGCGTTCAGAGATCACCGGTATATGCTTTACCTGATTGCGATGTTTCCGGTCACTCTTGTATTCTTTCAGCACTTTGCCATGATGCCTGTTTACATTACAAAAGATCTTGCCATGAGTGAGAAGATGCTGGGCATACTTTTCCTGGTGAATACAATAATTATCATTATAGTGGAAGTGCCTCTGAATGAATATCTGAGTCACTGGAGTGATATTAAGTCAATTGCCGTGGGTTCGGTGCTTACCGGCATCGGATTCGGCATGATGACAATCTCTCATGATTTTGCACTGCTGATTCTGACCATTGTTATCTGGACATTCGGAGAAATGATATTCTTCCCCGCCTCCACAAATTTTATCGCCCAGATCTCCGAAGGAAAAAACACCGGGGAATATATGGGCTATTATCAGGTGCTTTTTAATATCTCATTCACAACGGCAGCACCGCTCGGTACCCTTATTTATGAAGGGCTGGGTGCGCAGATGTTATGGCTTTCAACTTTCTTTATGGCGATGATCACTGTCGGACTGATGTACTTCCTTCGTGATATGGATAAAAAAAAGGCAGTATCAGCAGGCGCTTAAAAATTTGTTGACTGATTTCAGGTGGCAGCCCCCGTGATGAAGATGATATATTGGGGTCAAAAACCGGAGAATTTTTGTGAAACTTACTTTTAATGAAATGTATGATGCTGTTGTGAGGAGAGATTCAGGTTATGAAGGAATCTTCTTCACTGCCGTAAAATCAACAGGCATATTCTGCCGCCCCACATGCAAAGCCAAAAAGCCGATGCCTCATAATGTAACATTTTACAATTCTGTGAATGAGGCTCTTGCAAACGGCTACCGGCCCTGTAAATTATGCAGGCCGACAGAACTTCCGTCAGATACACCCCCATCCGTTTCAGAATTAATCTCCGAACTGAATGAAAATCCGGGTCTCAGGCTCCGTGAGGCAGATCTGATAAAACGGGGACTCGATCCCGGAACGGTAAGAAGATGGTTCAAAAAACATCATAATCTCACTTTTGCTGCGTATCAGAGGATGTTGAGGATCAACACCGCACTCAAAGAAATTAATTCGGGTGAAACCGTAACGGGAGCAGCATTTGATTCGGGTTATGAATCTTTGAGCGGATTTTCGGCGGGTATTCAGGCAGTGTTCGGAGAGTCGCCCAGGAAATCGGCCTTAAAAAACATCATTAATATTGAAAGAATAGTAACGCCGCTTGGCCCCATGTATGCCGGAGCGGATAAAGAGGGATTGTGCCTTCTTGAGTACAGCGACCGCATAATGCTTGAATCAGAGATAAAAGACCTGCGCAGAAGACTCAAAGCAGAAGTGCTTCCGGGTGTAAATGAACACATTGATCAGGTGAAAAGTGAACTGGAAGAGTATTTTGCGGGGAAAAGAAAAATCTTTACAGTGAAAATAAATGCCCCCGGCACAGACTTTCAGAAGCTGGTCTGGCAGAAGCTGAGAGAGATTCCTTACGGCGAAACGAGGTCATATTCGCACCAGGCATCGCTGTGCGGTAACCCAAAAGCTGTAAGAGCCGCTGCATCGGCAAACGGAGCGAACCGGATTTCAATTGTGATTCCGTGTCACAGGGTGATAGGCGAGGATGGAGAACTCCGCGGTTACGGAGGAGGTCTTGCCAGAAAGCGCTGGCTGATTGATTTTGAGAAGGGGAACCTTTAAAGGCTCCCCCTTTTTATTTCAAAGACAAGGGTGCGGATTTTCAGGTAAACCTGATATAAACTTTTACCACCGGTTATTCAGGATATACTTCAGCCAAAGCTCATATCAGCAGTTTACTTTTCAATCTTCTTCAGAGCAACCGAGTTCATGCAGTACCTGAGTCCGCTGGGTTTGGGTCCGTCTTCAAAGACGTGTCCCAGATGGGCATCGCAGGTGTTGCAGAGAGTCTCAATCCTTATCATACCGTAGCCGGTGTCTCTGATATATTTTATCGCATTTTCTTTCAGAGGCTGAGTGAAGCTCGGCCACCCCGTACCCGATTCAAATTTCTCAGAACTGTCAAACAACTCTGTTCCGCAGCAAACGCAGGCATAGATACCTGGTTCAAAAGACTCACAGTATTCGCCCGTGAAGGGTCTTTCTGTGCCATGCATACGGGTAACTCTGAACTGTGCGTCGTTTAATTCCTTCTTCCACTCATCTGCAGACTTTTCCACTCTGCGGTCCGGTGCAGGGTTACCGTGAAGCGCAAAAGCAAGAATATCTTTCCATTTAAGCATAGTAATCTCTTTAATTTCTTGATGTAAATCTGTCTTATTAACAACCGGAATCATGGCAAGGTTCTGAAACAGGGCAGCAGAGATTATTACTGATATATCAGTTATAATCGTAAATAGTTGATTCAGAAAAGTGAACCCGTAAATTCATGCCCCTGCAGAGATTGCAAATGAAAGTATCTCTCCCGGCACGGGGATCAGAAGATAATTGTCAGAGATGAGAAAATTCAAATCCTTTAACTATGTTTATGTTTTTCTCAGACATAAAGATTCTTCAGTTGCTCAGCGTGAAAATTGACTTTAGAGTTTCAAAGAGGTCTTCGCTCTTCAAACCGGGAGCCCCGAGCTCCTTAAACAAAGAGGAGGCAGGCAGATCATTCTGAATCAACCTGCAAAACTCAGTCATATCGGATTTAATTGCTGAGGGCAGTGCAATATTCTGATCGGCCGGGATCAAGGGGATTAACCTGAAAATGTCATTCTTGTGTTTGTTTACATCCCTGGAACTTATATTCTGACCCATTGATTTTCTTGCCTTGTTATCAATATAGGCAGCAGCTTTAAGTATAATTAATGAGTATATGTCGGCAAGATGCAGTCTCCCGAGGCCTGAGCTGTGCTGTATTGTAAAATTATAATAATCATCATTCATAAGAATGGCGCTCAGACTCGAAAGATCCTCATCCAGAGGAATTGGTGTGATGTGAATGTTGTAATCCGGTAAGTCAAATATTGCTTTCCGCGAAAACAACTCTATCTGCCATGGAAAAGACGTTTGAAGAGGATCACTGAATCTGAAATTATTTTTCCTGACTGAACTTCTTTCTTTTTTGTTATACCTGCCCTCTGAAATGAATTTCCAGAAAACCTGAATGAATTCCCTGCTGAGATTCTCAGCAATAAGAATGATGTCTATATCATTAGTTGCTCTCGATCGCAGACCGGCATCGCTCAGGGTCAGATCACATGCAGTTCCGCCAATAATAATGTAAGCGTCACCAAACCCGGCAAAATACTCTTCAAATTTATCAAGACCCCTTACCACAGATAATCCTCCAGCACATTGTTGCAGGCATGTATCAGTCGCTCATCCTCAATACGGTCCAGTGTGAGAACCAGAGAGAGAGGATCGCATAAGTCAGTTTTACCCACCTTAACAGCAGTTATTGCAGGGTTGTAGTTCCATATCTCAATCCTGTATTTTCCTTCAGTCAGATCATAATTTGTGAAATCAGATTCGTTGTTTGTTTTCCTGAACTCTGCGGCTGAAATTGCATATGTTTCATCAATTCTCCCGGCAAGATCAGAATAGTGTGATAACGCGCTTTCACCCGACTTAAATAACGGTAAATTCCTGTTAATCAGATCACAGCAGAATACCCTTTTCACAGGGGATCTGAAATGGTTTCTGCTCAATTCCCATAACTTCCTTCCGGCTGCCTTAAATTTTATTCTTTTTTCTTTTCCGCCGTATATATCCGCAAGCCCGAGTTTTTCGAGGTTATCTGAGCATTTTGAGAAAGCCATTGCGCTGTAACCAAAGAATCCGGCAAGTTCTTTCAGACTGTAAACTTCCGGCTTAAAGTCTTTGCGAAGTATGGAGTAAATTATAACTAACTGAGAAGAGGGGAGCAGTTTCAATTCGGCTTCAGCTTGTTTTCTTTTTTTAAATCTCTCAGATAAGTACATTGCTAAATCAGGCAATGACAACTGGCTGCCCGGAAGCACGAAATTAATTCTGGCGGCAATCAGCTTTCTTCTCGCTGAACTGTGTAATGAAGCAGGAAGAAGCAGGACAGGCAAATCCAGAATTTCTTCGATCCGGTTTATCTGCCGGATCATTGAATCGGTGGTTATAACCGGATTCTTCTGAATGGCAAGAAACATTTCGGCCCCCTGAAATTCAATGACCTGAATTTCAAAGCTGTTCAGAATGAGAAGAGGCAGTTTGCTGAGTGAAACTGAATCAGGTTTACTGAATCCCGGTCTTTCTCCTGTAAGAAAATAAATGTAATCAGAAAGTCTTTTGTTATCTGTCATATAATAATAAACTTAAAACAGATGATAAACTTACTTAGTTTATTAACAAAATACAAGTTTATTATATTGTTTTATAATGTGTAAATTTACATTTTATACTGCTTTTACATGTATTGTGAATTTATTATCCTGCGAATAATATTCACCTGTCACAGCTTCTTCCTGAACGGGGGGATAACTGGTTAATTGTCCGAACCATGATTGTCGGGATGGAATTCAAGTCTTTACGTTCATTAGTACATTCATAAGTTTCATGCACAAAAAAAATTGAAATACCATTGTAAAAATGAGGGGAGACGGTGTAATTTCTATTGTATATTAACGAAGTAGTGCGATTAAAATACTTATGAATTGTTGATTAAATAGACGTTTAGTCATCATGAAAAATAATTTTGAATTTCGATAGCGCTTAAATTAAGTTTGAACTTGTTTCGTTTTGAGAACTGATCTGTTTTGGGTAATCCTTAGTTGTTGAATATGGACAAAACCTTTATTCATATACTTAAAATTATGGTGCAACTCAACCATTTCGACATGTGCTGGTCTCGGTTCCTAATAATGTGCTAATTTTTAAGACATTGAAACGATATTTAGCCGCAAATATAGCTCATGTCAAAAATTGACGTGGAGGAAGTACCCATAACGTTTTGTACATGTAAACTCTAATCGAAAAGGTTTAATATTTCAACTTAGATACCAGACCCGCATCTATTAGGGTTAAATGGAAAGCAAAGAATCAATTCAAATATTGAAAATAAAATTGTAATCTAACTTATACTCCTAAGAGAATGTACCATTTGACTCAAAAATTTAATATTTTGCTATATGCAATCAGAGTTGAATTATTATTGCCAATTTTGATTATGCGGATTTAGTTTGAAAGTAAAAGTTTATTGATTTTCAACTCTCAAGAAGTTGTTAATTGATTATTGAACAATAAAGAAGATGCTAATAACTATTAAAACAAATCCTACTTATAAAATTTATTTCATTCAAATAAGTATTAAATTAACAAAATATAATTATGGGAATAAATATGATTGATGAAATGAGAGAATTTATTATAAAGAAAGCTAAAGAATTTGGGGCGCAAGAGTTTGATGGAACTAAAAGATCATATATTGAGAGGAATAATACTGGTCAAGAAGCCCTAAAAGACAATGGTGCGTATTTTGGACTAATTCATCCAGAAGAAGAGCCGTCAGGGCCATTTCATGATTTTTCGATCACAATATTTCCTAATGAACAGAACTTACCTTGGCTAGTCTGTTTGGGTATAGGATCAAGTGGATTTAAAAATGATTATGAACTAGCCACATATCCAGGTTTACGAAGACTCTTCTCAAAACTTGTTGATGAAAACGGATACTGCAAAACTGATTTTTCAGATATCGAAACCAGTTTGCCAAAATTCATTCTTGGTCATCAAAAATTACTACATATAAAAAACTCTATTAAAACATATTCTAAAGTCTTGCCGGTTTGTCAAATTGTTGAAAACCCATCCAGCGAAGAAGGTGAAAAATTAATATCAGCATTTGTGGCGGCATATGCAAAACTTCGTGATTGGCCATCAAACAAAGAACATCGAGATGCAATTTCAAAAGCCTTAAATCCATTTGCATCTAAAAATTCAGAGATAAGAGATGAAGTTGAATATATTAAGAATCTCTTAGAAGAAAGAAAATTTATGATCCTCCAAGGCCCACCAGGCACAGGCAAAACCAGGATGGCTAAGAAGGTTGCTGGTGAAATTAATGCATCAATATTCTTCACACAATTTCATGCTGAAACCAGTTATTCAGACTTTATATATGGAATACGCCCGAACGTGAGGAGTGAAAATCTTTCATATGAAGAGAATTTAGGAATTTTCACAAAATCATTGAAAGCTGCGCGTGAAGATGTTCAAAAAAAAGTAGTTTTAATAATTGATGAAATAAATAGAGCAAATTTATCAAATGTACTAGGACCCATTTTTTATCTTTTTGAACATAAAATGGACATCCGAGATGTAGAAGTTGAAATTTCACCAGGTAATTCGATAAATAGTATTCCAGAAAACTTTTATGTTTTAGCGACTATGAATACTGCCGATCGAAGTTTAGCAGTTGTTGATTTTGCCTTGCGAAGAAGATTTGCGTGGTACACTCTCGTGCCAAAAGAAATAGTTGATGCATCGCCGGAAAATTTTTATAAAGAAGATTTTTTTGCAATTCAAGAAATTTTTAATTGGTATGCTTCGACAAATGAGTTGTCTCTTCAGCCTGGGCAAGGTTATTTTATTGCTCGAAGTGATGAAGAAATGAAAAATAGAATTCGATATGAAATATTTCCGCTTATTAAAGAGTACTTGGAAGAAGGTTTAATGAAGACAGCTCTAGAAGAGTTTAATAATTACTTTATGAAGAGAATAAATAAATCACTTTTTGAATGAACAAGCCATTAGATTTATTCTGCGAGGTCCCTTGCCTCACCGAGTATTCAAATCCACTAAAAGGAATTGATTTACAAAAGAAATGGTTTAAATCTGCAGATAAAAGGTACATTGGACAGTATCTTCAAAAGTTCGTTGAATATAACAAGTCAGGATTTACATTTCTAGGAGTGTATCCTTTTCTCACTGGCGCAGATAAAAATACATCATTATGCTTTAGAACCTCAAGTTATATTGGGACCATCCCTTTACGATCTTCTGATACAGGCAAACAAATTGGAGATTTTTTTGTAGTTCCAAGGTTTACAGGAAGAGATAGATTTGGAGATTACATAGAAATTCTGAACCTTCTAGGAAAAGAAATAAGTCCTGAAATTATTGAAAGTTTACCACTTGCGTCAGGAAAAAATTTCAGGCCCCCTATGTATTTAGAGGCAACTAAGTTCATAAATTTGCTAGAGTTACTAATCTTTAGATCATGGCGAAAATTTGACGCAATTGAAAAAATATCTTCTCAAGCTTCAGGTCAAATTAATTGGAATAAATACTGTCTTAATGAATATAAAATTGAGAACCGACTTAAATTTCCAATTCGCAAAAATATTTTAAGTGAATTACATGATGAATACGCGGAAATTCGTTATGTGTTTGATCTTTGCCAAAGCGAATTACTATCCTCAAACACTCCGCTCAGAATTAGACTTTCATTAAAAAAACTGTTGAACATGATAGAGGGGAAATTGTATTATCAAGAACCAAAAAAGACTAACCAAATTGCAATCCATTCATCTGATAGCCCAACTTTAAAACTATGTAAAGCACAAGCTAACAGAGTCCTAAACTTTAATTTTGTTCAAAGTACTGCTTGGAGGGTTGATTTTTCAGTTGTTTTTGAGAGATACGTTCAATATTTAATAAGAGAAGTTGCAAAAGAAACTGGCGGCAAGTTATTCTCTAATTTTAAAATTCATGCAAATTCATCAAAATATTACACCTGGGAGCTAAAACATTTGGAGCCAGATGCAATTTACCAAAAAGGAAATTTATTAATATACATTGATGCGAAATATAAATCTAACTTGTACAACAAAATTGATTATAGTGATTTGTTAAAAGATGATCATCGGCACGACTTACATCAAATTATGGCATACTCTTCCTTTAGTAAAACTGAAGTAAAGTATGGGCTACTTTGTTATCCTTCACACAAATTGGAGATTAAAGAAACAAAGTACAAGAATTCAATAAATGATTCCATTAATTCAATTTTTGTGTTAGGTCTACCATTAAAAAAGGATATCGTAAATGAGGCCAAAAGGCTTTTAATGAATGAATTATCAGCAATTGAGAAAAGAGTGATTCAACTTGAAATAAATAAAGACTTAAATTACAATGAACTTTAGTCCTTTTCCGATTTGAGATTATATCATTGTTGATAGAAATTTCAAAATTATAATGGGTCTCAGACTAATTAATTTCCACTGAAATGAAATAGAATTGCAATTTTTATTGCAGCAACTATTATCTCCCCATTTGTGGTTTATTGAACACTGTCTGGGATATGCAGCCTTAACTCTTTGATCTTTAACTATAAATCAGCCCCTTAAGAATAATTTGTACTTTGATTGCTACAAATTTCTGCCTGTTTTCAGGTAAATCAAGAATGAGTGATGGTTACTTTTGAAATTTTTTTATAATTATACAATTACTGATAATAAACTTCCGACATAAATAGTGAAGTACCGGGAAGATGGCGATACGGATGCATGCCCATACGAATCAGAAATGCCTCCATCATGGGAATCATCTTTTAAACACTTACCGTATTTGGTCTCAACGCTGAGAGATTTGAATTTTAGGGAAAAATTTCGGAAAGAGATTCGAAAAAGTCTGTTACCCACAGCGCAATGCAGTTGTTCGTGACATAAATATCTACTTATATGTGAAGTTATATAATCTTTGGGAAAGGGAATTATTTAAAGAACAATTCAAACAGAACTCCACACTTATCATTTGAAAATCGAATATCACTAATCTGCTTCTTTTTATACTCTTCTTCACCCGGATTTATAAATTTTACTATTTAGAGACAAAATATTATTTTGTATGAAAAATCATACATTATCATATAAATGGGCTCATAATGACTGAAAAATCAGACAAAAACCGGGTTTCGATGACTGATATGGAATTGAGACAACAGATAGGCGCATTTGTCAGATTTCATCGGCTGAAAGAAGGATTTACGCAAGCAGAACTGGCAAAAAGGGCAGGTTTAAGCCGTTCCACTTTGGTCCTGCTGGAGAAAAACGGGTCTGTTACTTTGGATAGTTTGATCCGGGTATTAAGAATGCTTGATAAACTTTATATCATGGATGAATTCAGGGTTGAGAAACTTATCAGTCCGCTTTTACTTGCCAAATTGGAGATGAAAGAGAGACGAAGGGTCAGAAGGTCAATGAAGAAATAGTCAGGATAGTTAAATTTTTGATGAATATAGAAAGAAGTGTAAATTATTGTCTCTGATGTGAAGCGGATTTTTATAAATCAGGAGAAACTGCAGGTACTGATGACACTGACTCGCCGCAGCGGACTGTTGATAATGCACCCTCACTCCGGTAACCCTTTAAAGCAAAAAAACCTGACTTTTATAAGTCAGGGTTTTTTTTGTGGAGCTAAGGAGGATCGAACTCCTGACCTCTTGAATGCCATTCAAGCGCTCTCCCAGCTGAGCTATAGCCCCGTAATTATTTTATTCCGGACTTCTAATTTAACAAATTAATGGAATCTGTGCAAAATTAATCAATCTGCACCATAAATATTATTGCTTAATGAAGCATTACTTAAGCAGTAAAAGTTTTCTGATAAACTGCTGATTTTTAATTTCTGCCATCAGGAAATAAATGCCTGAAGGGAATTCATCCATCCTGAAAGATTTCTCATGTCTTCCGGCACCTAAAATCCCTGATTCATTATAAACTTCCTTACCTGTAATATCAGCAATTCTAATCCTGACTCTCATTGCCTCCGGAACTGTCAGAATAACACTGAATGAGGGATTGAAAGGGTTGGGATAGGGTGAAGAAAGAAGAAACTGCGAGGGTATGACTCCGGATTCATCAGCGCCGGTTGAGGGAGTGATAATTAAATTCACCGTGTTTGAAGAGAATCTGACAACGCCGCCGATTGTTCGTGCCATTACCCTGAAATAATATAATCCTGAAGGCAGGGAATCAATGGTTACCGATGAATCCTGTGACTCGGCTGATACATAAAACAACTGGGTGAAAAGGGAATCAAGAGCCAGTTCAGCACGATAAAAAATCTCCTCTTCCGGATTAAGTGTTGAAGTCCTTAACCAGTTAAGAGTGATTGCCGAATCGGGATAAGTGCCGCCCGGAGTGGTGATATAATACTCCGCAAGGGGAAGCGTGCTGACCGATTTCTCAATAACGACGGAGGTATCGGCAGCAACTGAATCACCGAACACATATTTCCAATAGCTTTTCTCCTCGTAAAGAAACAGCTTAAATGCTGCAGTCAGATATTTCTGAGAAAGATAAATCTGTTTTGTGCGGCTCAGGTATCCGTTGGGATCGGTAAAATCAAAGATGCCCGTATCCATGAATTTTGTATGATTGCCCCCCCTGATTGTGAGGAGTCCCTTATTGCCCGGGGTGTTGTTATACATAGGGATCTGAGTGGTTGCCGGGGGAGTTATCCCGTCATTCTGAGCAGAAATGAGATATATATAAGAGCGGGTGTTCTGTATTGTACCGATAATAGTCGGATTTGTTTCGGCGGCTGCCAGCGGTGCAGCTATGGTTATAGTGCTGTCATAAGTTGTGGCAAGAAGTGATGCACCGCCTCCCATTGAGTGTCCCGAAACACCTTTTTTTGACGGATCTGCGATGCCGTAAAGTCTGTTCCCCGGGGTGGACGATGATGTTTGAATGAAACCCAGGCAGTAGATAAGATCCCTGCCGAGTTCGCCATGCTGTGTGTCAGAAAACTGAGGAGCAATCACGATAAAGCCGTGAGAAGTAAGCCTTCTGTAAAGTGAAATATAATATGAGGTCTGCATGAAAAAGCCATGACCAAATGCCACAACCGGGTAGGGGCCTGAAATCGTATCTGCAGGTGCATTTTCGCCGTCCGAAAAGGCAGGGTAATAAATGCGGCAGTTCATGTTTCGTCCGTCCCTTGAGATGGTTTCTGAATACCAGCCCTGAGGGAAAGCCCCGTTAATGCCGGGATCTGACTGTGCTCTGATTATCGAAAAATATGCTGAAAAAATGAGCAGAAGGAAAGCATGCTTCCTCATAAACCTCTTGTAAATAAAATTGATAAAGAGAAAGATTTAACGTATCTTTAAATTTATGATAAAAAATATTCATAGTTAATTAACAGCTAACGATTTTTTTTAATTTCAGACGGTGTCGGCCATACATTCTGCGATCCAAGATATCAGCCTGGTGATATTTATTGTCTCACTTCTGCTGATTCTGCATTCTTATCTTTTTTATCCGATAAGCATTAAACTTATCAGCGGATTGTTCAAAAGGAAATTCAGGGTTGACTATAAACACACTCCAACCGTAAGCTTCATAATAGCCGCATATAACGAGGAAAAAGTTATAGGCGATATGCTTAACAGCCTTCAAAACCTCGATTATGACCAGTCAAAACTCGAAGTGTTCATCGGAAGCGATAACTCCACAGACCGTACCCATGAAATTGTCGAAAAGATGAAGGAAACCATGCCCAATCTCAATCTGATTGTTTTCAGGGAGAGAAAAGGCAAACCGGAGATTCTGAACGAACTTTCCCGAATGGCAACCGGTGATATCCTCGCTTTCTGTGACTCAAACACCCTTTACAGTAAAGATGCACTCAGAGAAATGGTTAAGTATTTTGCGGATGAAAAGGTTGGCGGAGTATGCGGCAGGCTTCACCTTAAAGAGACCGAAGGATCTGTGAAAACCGGTAATAAGGAAAAAACTTACTGGGATTTTGAATCATGGATAAAAGAATCTGAAGGTAAGTTAGGTGTTCTTATCGGGGCCTGGGGCGGCATCTACACTATCAGAAGAAAATATTACCCCATGATACCATCCGGTAAAACAATCATGGATGATTTTTACATTGGCGTAAAGGTTCTTGAAACCGGAAGTTATTTCCTTTATGAGCCAAAAGCAACCGCACAGGAAGACACAGCACCCACTCTTCATGCCGAATTCAAAAGAAAAATAAGAATTCAGATTGGCAATCTCAACGTTATAAGATACCTGCATAAAATCTCAAATCCTTTTTCGGGTCTCAAATCTTATGCATTATGGTCGCACAAATATCTGAGATGGTTCTCGCCGTTTTTCTTTATACTGGTGTTCCTCTCAAACATACCTCTTGCAATAGATAACAAGCCTTTTGTTGGTCTGCTCCTCATGCAGGGAATGTTTTATTTAAGTGCTTTTATAGGATATCT
>JABWCA010000279.1 GCA_013359345.1 Ignavibacteriaceae bacterium | reverse complement strand
GATGCGGTTTCCGACTATGAAGCCGTCCTTAATTATGAGGATTCCCTCTGCCGTGAACTTACGCTTTTCCGTTCAGCCGGCATCAGCATTGACCCTGACCGCCTCGAGTTCTATTTCCTTATCAAAAAAGTGAGGGAAAGGGTTTACAGAAGCAGTGTCATCAGTGACATCAGTGACAACAGTGGCAAAAGAGAGGGTGCCGATTATGATCAGGAAGGAGCAGAAGAGAATGCCGACTGATAAAAAATACTGGAAGCCGGCACTGCTGCATGATTACCCGCATAACATAATCCTGAAAAGGCTTGAATGGATTAAGGATGATCTGCTGCTTACTTACGGATCGGCAACCCTTCAGGATTTTAAGAATTATGTACTCAGGGCAAGGGAAATTGTTAAGGAGTATCCAACCAGAAAATACAGGTTTTCAGGCCTTAAGCTCAATATTCTTGAAGCCCATTATTATTACAGACAATTTCACGAAACAGGTAAAACACCACAGGAGGAATCTATATGACAACCGAACGCACAATTAAAGACTGGTCTGATCTTGAAACAGTTATCACCGAGCTTGCCGAGATCCGCAATGAAATTGAGGATTATGAGGTTCAGCTCAATAACGAAATTGATCAGATTAAGGCAGTATATCAGGAAAAAACAAAAGACCTCAGAGATGCTGATAAGGAGCTTGAGGCAATAATTGAAGCCTTCTGTACGGCCCGTAAGAAGGAGTTTGAGAAGACCAGAAGCAGGGAGTTCTTAAGCGGTGTTGTTGGCTTCAGATTCACCACTCCTGCGGTAAAAGTGCTTAACAGAAAGTACAACTGGAACACTGTTCTTGAACTGATCAAAGCCACAGGCAGGGCCGCATACCTGAGAGTAAAGCAGGAGATCGATAAGGATAAAATCCTTGCAGATTACAGCAGCGGCGCAATAGATGACACCCAGCTCGCAGGAATTGGCGTAAAGGTTGACCAGGAAGATAAATTTTATCTGACCATTAAAAAAGAGGAGCTGAAAGATGGAAAACGCTCTTAAAGACTTATCAGTTGTGATGCTGTTTGTTATTGGCGTGTGCGTTGGTGTTGTAGCTGCATCTGCGTGGGATGGTTTTAAGCTGATTGAAACCCGCCGTCAGCTCGAAAGGCTCGAGCAGGCAATCCGTGTAAAATGGAGCCGCAGCCTTATAACAGAGCTTGAAGATGAAGGCATCATAACCAGATCATACCGCCGCATGAAATGCCTGAGTGCAAAGGAGGCAAAATGAAAGTGCGTGCCGGTTACCACACAGAGCAGATCAGGGATCTGAGCTGGGAGAGCATCAGGGAGAAACTTGGAGTTCTGCAAACAGAGGTGATGAACTGCATTGAGGCCGAAGGCACCTGCAGCACCGAGGAGATTGCCGATAAACTGAAAAGACGTATCAGCTCAGTAACCGGGCGTGTGAATGAATTAAGAGCGCTCGGAATGATTGAGCTGAGCCACACTAAGCAGAGCCCGGTAACGGGCAGGAATGTGAGCCACTGGCGGGTAAAGTATCCCGTTCAGGGAAGTCTGTTCTGATAATAAATTAACAATTTAAGCCCCGCATTTGCGGGGCCTTTATAAAGGAACCCGTAAAATCATGAAAAACGCAAAAATTGAAATCCTCTCCGATATTAAAACAGCAGGTATAATCCTGCTTGCAACACTTACCGTAATTGCCCCCTGCATAGTCCTTTTCTGGGCGCTATTTGAACCTGCCTGGTACACAATTATTCTCAGTTGGGTCTGTCTATTTGTTCTCATGCGTGCATTTGGTAATGCCAGGATTGAGATCAGAAACATAGAGATGGAAGACCCGGGCAGTGAATATTGGAGGAACAATTGAATAAGATAAGCCCTAAACAGATAACCCTGATTCACACTGCTAAGAGCAGGCTTGGCATCAGTGAAGATAATTACCGCTCTCTGCTGGCATCACACAACGCTCAGAGCAGCAAGGATCTGACGGCTGATCAGGCAACGGCGGTAATTGCAACGCTGGCTAAAATGGGGTTCAAAACCGCACAGCACACCCGCACCGGGCAGGCCCGTATATCAGGAAGGCAGATGCACCTTGTGGCTAAAATGTGGAATGAGCACCCCGCAGTTTATGCTAAAACGGAGGAAGCCCTTAACTCATTCTGCAAGCGCATCACAGGAGTTGATAAGGTTGCCTGGCTGACGGCTAAGCAGTGCAGTAAGTTAATTAAAGCAATAGAAAATCTTAAGTAAGGTGAAAGCATGGAATCCGAAAGCACAAGGAGCATTATTTATACCAGGCATGATACTGTTGTTCAGATCAGAAACAAAAATGACCATATAAGAATAATCACATCAACATGGAATACAGATTATGCGGACACAGTTAATAAAATGGATGAAGTTATTGTAGTTATTCACGAAATGTTAGCCAAATTATATCCTGAAGAAATTAAGTTCCCGTCAGATATGAAGGTGATTGATTTGCTTTTTAAATCATTAATCAAAAGAGAAACAAAGCATTCAACTAAACCATATGCCACACGGGAGAGCGGACTTGGTGTATTACTTTTGGAATGGAGAGAGTTTGAAGCTGCTTTTCAGACAAAACAATGGGCAAACATTGAAGAGGAAGCTCTTGATCTTGTTGCAAGTGCCTTACATCTTGTGATGAGCAGATATATTATTGGTGAAAAATTTTAAGAGGTGAAAGGAGCCCCGCATGGAAAATTATGATTGGATGAATGACGTAAACCCGGAAATATTTACCGATGACTTTAAGACGGCGGTCGATTTAATAGGCCTTAAAAACACTGTTAAACTGTGGGTTGCCTTCAGCAAGACAGGTATTTATTTTTCAGAAACCCCGATTCTGGAAGCTAAAAAAGAGTACGTAAAAACACACCTTGATACCGATACAAAGACACTTGCGAGGCTCCTGAACCTTTCGGACAGCTACATAAACCGTCTTAAAGCAACACACACCGATGATGACCAACCCGGACTATTTGACCAGCCTCAATGACACATCAACCCGCCTCTAATTGCCATCCTTGCAGCAAAAAGCCCGTCACCTGACGGGTTTTTTTTTTGCTAAGTTGGTCATCTCATTTATTTGGGTTGTAAGCTTATCTGGTAAGGAAGTCAAAAATCACATCTTCTATTGTTTTATAGTCATCTTTTCCTAAAACAAGGAAAGGTCTGGCAGGTATCTTTATTGTCCGCTCTGATATGGTAAAGCCCCTGCCCGGCTTTGTTCCTCTCTTAAACTGTCCTTTTTGTTTTCCGCTTTTTGTATCTCTTTTATAGCGGTTGCGCGTAAATAGCTCTGAGCGTGCACCCTGAGTAATTGTGCCGCCAAACTGATGTATTGCAGCATATACCCTGTTAGTGCCAACCTCCGCCATTGTGCTGTTGTATCTGCCCGTTATACTTGCCAACAGCCCGCCTCCGCCGCCGCGTCTCTGTAGTATTTTGCCGGGCCAGTAACCTTTACGGCTGCGGTCTTTTATCGTGCTTTTGGCCAGTGCCTGCCAGGGCGCTCCGCCTGTGCCTGCTCTCTCTTTCTCAAAATTGCGCATAACAGCATCATAAAGCTCACCGGTAAGGAGCTTGTACAGTTCAGGATCACGGAGGCGTTTGGGGTCAATCATTTCAGTTTAACGTCCTTGCCGGGGTTAAAACGCCACTCCGGCGCAATCCAGCTTGTATCAATCAGTTCGCCCTGAGTAACTTCAAGCCCCTCAGCTTCAAGCTGAAGGCGTGAAAGGCTCCTTACATAACACCTGCACCCCCAGCCGTTTGGGGGGTAAAGAACCTCCCACACGGGATCATCTGCTGCAATAACAACACCGTCAAGCGCTCCGTGTTTTTTGCGGGTGTTTTTGTCCAGGACAGCTTTATACTGCCAGAACGGGCGGTTTGCAATGTTATCCTTCTGCATTGCGTGCCTGCCCCGTGCGTAACCGGACGTAAGGTTGGTATAATAGATTGTTTTAAGCCGGTGGGCGCTGCCAAGCTGAACCAGATCAAGGGGATCTGCCATGCCGTCATAGCCCGGCACATCCTTTGCAAACATCCTTGCCCACCAGCCTTTGCTTTTAAGCTCGGGCGCAAGGCGCGTAATAAACTGTTCTGCAGTTATGCCGTCTCTGATTGCGTTATCCAGGGCGGTGTAAATATCCTGAAGAATATCCTCCTTCATCACCTTTGCAACAGTAAATGCAGAGAGGTTTGCAGAACCGTAAAGATCCCGCCATGACCAGCTTGTAACCTGATACTTTTCCTCAAAGTACCTGATCAGCTCATCCGGAGGCAGGCCAACAAGAAAGTTAAAATTCAGTTCATCCATTACAGCCAGTCATGATAACTTATTAAAAACCCGAACGAAAAAACGACGTACATAATAACCGGATCAGCCCACCAGTTAAGCAAGCCCGCCCAGAAATGTACAAGAAGGAATATACACACAAGCACAAATGATTTAAGAAGATGAAACCCGCCAAGCGCAAAGCTGAAAACATTGTTGATTATCCAGACTGAGGCTCTCGTTCTGAGATCGGTCTCCTTCCACCAGGGTGAATTTATCCACGCCTTTTCAGGCTTGAACTTAATAGTTTCTGCCTCACCCTGAAGCATCCCAAGAATCAACAGCGCCACAAGGATATAATACTCATTCTGCATTTTCTGAAATCCTTCCTGCTGCCTCGGCCAGAAATATGACTTTGGTAAGTGTTTCAGTAATCTCATCAGAACTGAGATCAGGCACCATTGCAGCAAAAGCTTCACGTAGCTTGTCATAATCGGAATAGTTGCGCACCATGTTTATAAGCGGTTTGATGAGCTGATCACCCTGCTTATTCAG
>JABWCA010000278.1 GCA_013359345.1 Ignavibacteriaceae bacterium | reverse complement strand
GGGAATCTTGCTATTGTCCAAATGTTGGGATACCGGACATTCCGGGTTTTAATTTTAAAGACGGTCTTCGTAACGCGGCTTAAACTTTAAATTAGAACCTCGGGGTTTATGTTAGTGAGGACCTATTAATCTAAATGTTTTTCCGGATACCCAGTAAAACCCCGAGGTTGGCCTGCAAACGTCTGGCATGAGGCCTGCCCCCGTATGAGCTGCAACCCGGAATGTCTTATTGGCATTTGGCGGGTATTTTGCGAATGATAAAACTTTGAGAAACAAGACATTCCGGGTTTTAATTTTGAGGATGATTTTGTTAATCCTGTTTGGACTTAAGTTGAAAACCTCAAGGGTTAAGTTGGTGTGTATTCAACAATTCAGAAGATTGCGAATATTCAAATACCCCCAATCCCCTGACTGCGCTGACATTACATAATGTAATCGATCCTGACAAAGCATGTTGTGCCCTTTCACACTTCATATATCATGAATAAAAATTTCTCTTCTTCATTAACACCCGTGTGCTTATTTTGAATTAAAAATTCAGAATTATTTGTAATTGCAGGACCGCCATGACCAAAATACTACATCTGTTTTTCTTAATCCTATTCTCCGTACCCTTATTTGCTCAGTATGTATCTCCCTGGGAGAATTTCCCTGATGAAGTTAAAAAGAGCAATGCATTCAAGCGCAGCCAGTGGTTTCTGAGGCAGAGAGCATATCCTTATGATACCATCCAGTACACTTTTATGGCACAGGAGCTGGAAAAGGAGAGGAACAGAGCGGTTGATAATTCGGTCCCTTTCATGTGGAAATCAATAGGACCAAATTCCATATTTCATACTTTCCCTTACCAATGGGGGAAAACGGCCGGAAGGGGAAGGGCGCTTGCAATTCATCCTCAGAACAGTCAGATTATCCTTTTTGGAGCAGCTTCGGGTTCTCTCTGGAAAACCACCAATGGCGGAGCTGACTGGTATAACGTGGGACAGGATTTTCTTAATTCAACCATTTCTGCAATAGAGTATGACCCCACAAACCCGAATATTGTTTATGTTGGTACAGGCGAGGTTACCGGTGCATTACAGACAGCTGCATACAATGGCATTGGTTTATTTAAATCAACTGACGGCGGTGAAACCTTTACAAAAGCAACAACATCTTTTGGTCAGTATACACACATATCCTCAGTACAGGTTTCTCCCGATAATCCGAACATTCTGCTGGCCGGCCTTGCAGCAGGATACTATTTTGTCTCAAATCCCGGAAATCTCGGAGTGTGGAGATCAACCGATGCCGGAGTCACATGGGAAAGAGTCCTGAATTTCGGGCGCGGATTTGATGTGAGGTTTGACCGCAATGTGCCGGGCAGATGTTATGCGGCCACAGGTGGTCAGAATGCGAACGCCGGCTTTCATGTGTCGACTGATTACGGGGCAACATGGACCCGATCATCAAATGGCCTCCCGACAGGCAGTAACACAGTAGGAAACCATATCGAAACAGCAAAGAGCAATCCAAATTTCATCTATATGGTGACCTATGAAGTGACAGGCGGCTCGACCCGTGAAACCAGAGCTTATAAGAGCACAGATAAAGGGGTTAACTGGACAAGAATAGGGGCATCTTCAATTCTCGGAGGTACTTATAACGGTTCCACATGGTCATTTCAGGGATGGTATGATCTTGCAATATCAGTAAATCCTTCAAATGAAAATGATGTAATGGTTGGCGACCTTGAACTGCACAGGTATAATTCAGCCTCAGATTCTTTCACTCCGCTGAGAGTAAGTCCCGCATCGGGAGCATGGAACAGTGTGGCTCATGTTGACTATCACGGGATAGTTTTTGACGAAGCAAGTCCGCAGAAAATATATGTGGTTTGTGACGGCGGAATATACCGGACAACCGATAACGGCGTTACCTGGGGCGACCTCAATAACGGATATAACACCATTCAGTTCTACAGAATAAAAAGTAACCCTAACAACCCGGTTGAAATCTGGGGCGGAGCACAGGATAACGGCACTTATAAAAAAGCCGGTGAAACTATGATGTGGGAACAAGTGAGCACAGGTGACGGCATGGAAATACTTTTCCCCCCCACCGATACCAATTACGTTTATTACAGTACTCAGAACGGATACTTAAACCGTGTCTACAGGCCCACAATGCAGGCTTCGGGTATCAGACCCCCATTCAGCGGTTCAGTGGCATGGCTTGTGCCGTGGACTCTGCACCCTGGCAATGATCTCACAATTTACGGCGGCTCCGACAGAGTTTACAAAACAACAGACAGAGGTGTCACATGGGGTGCGCTATCGGGACAGATGACAAACGGCCCCATCACCAGTATGGCCATTTCTAATGTAAATCCTGATTACATTGCAGTTGTTGCCGCAAATCCCGGTTTTTCAGCCCAGCTTTATCTTACAACGGATGGCGGACTGACATGGAGCAGTAAATCCTCACAGCTCCCTGTAACAAACTTCCTGATCAGCAGGGTTGTTTTCCATCCGAATGATGCTTCGACAATTTATATACTTTACACAGGTTTCAATAATGAGAAACTGTTTAAGTCAACTGATTATGGTAATACGTGGCTGAATGTGGGTGCAAATCTCCCGAAAATTCCATCAAATGATATTTTTCTTTACCCTGATAATCCGTCAATCATATTCATAGCTAATGACTTCGGTGTTTATATGGGATCGGAAGGATTAAATTTTGACAGGGCAGACGGAAACGGTTTCCCATGGGTTCCCGTAATGGATTTCGATTATACAGTTAAAAACGGCAAAAAACTGCTGCGGGTTGGTACCCACGGAAGATCTGCTTATGAAACCGATCTTGCAATGGTTGTGCTTCCCGTGGAGCTGACCTCATTTACTGCATCAGTAACCGGAGATGATGTTTTACTGAACTGGAAGACAGCATCGGAAACAAATAACTACGGATTTGAAGTGCAGAAATCAAAAGACGGGGTAAGTTTTGTGACTCTGGGATTCGTTAAAGGTCAGGGAAATACATCCGCCGGAGCAGAGTATTCATTTACTGACCGCAGCGCAGAAGGGAAAATCTTCTACCGTCTTAAACAAATCGATTTTGACGGCAGTTTCTCCTATTCGAATGTTGTCGGGTCGGAGATTTATACAATTGCGGGATATGAATTGTATCAGAATTATCCGAATCCTTTCAATCCGGTAACCAGAATTTCATTTAACATGGCAGTGGCCGGCGAAGCGGAATTATCCGTTTACAACAGTCTTGGTGAGAAGGTTAGTACTCTCCTTAAGAGCAATATTTCTGCCGGAAAGCACTCGGTTGATTTTAATGCTGAAGGCTTCTCAAGCGGCGTTTATATTTATGAACTCAGAACTTCGGATCTGACTCTCAGGAACAAGATGATAATAAACAAATAAATCCTGATTTCAATAAAGATTCAACACTGATGACCTTGCAAAACCCGCTCATGCGGGTTTTGCTGCTTAATGAAACATATTCTGCTCTGATCTGTAAAAGAGTGTATCACAAAAAAAGATTTAATATGACTTCGAGATTTTCAGTTTTTCAAATAATTTTAATTATCTGCCTTTTACGGCCCGGGATTTCAGGCTATAATTCCGATCATTTCTCAGAATCTTCAGTCAATGACTCTCTGAAACATGAAATGGTTCTTGTTGAAGGGGGAGTGTTTTATCCCGCTTTGCTCTCTGACACAATCCCCAACAAGCAGGACTGCAAAGTTATTTTGTCTGATTTTTATATCGGGAAATATGAGGTGACGCAGGAACTGTGGATCAACGTCATGGGTAAAAATCCGTCTGATATTAAAAATCTGCCATTTCTTCCGGTTGAAACAGTTTCATGGTATGAAGCAATTGAATTTTGCAATAAACTGAGTTTGCTGGAGGGTCTTAAACCATGCTATATTATTGATTCAACAAAACGGGATACTAACAATCTTGCTCTGTGGGATGCAGTTAAATTATCAGTCAGATTTGATCGGGATGCAAACGGTTACCGCCTCCCAACAGAAGCGGAGTGGGAATACGCTGCAAGGGGAGGTAACAAGAGTAAAAACTATAAATATGCAGGGAGTGATAATCCCGGTGAGGTTGCCTGGTACAGGGAAAATTCAGGTGACAGAACAAAGCGTGTGGGACTGAAGAAACCGAATGAGCTTGGTCTTTATGATATGTCTGGTAATGTATGGGAGTGGTGCTGGGACTGGGAGAGTGTACTGCCTTCAGGAGAGTTTAAAAATCCTGTTGGCTCATTGCAGGGCAGCAAGAGAGTCGGCAGAGGAGGGGCATATTTTCTGGAAGAAGAATATCTCAGCACGACTGACAGATCCGGATTTTATGCCATGTGGAGCAGCAATATTATGGGGCTCAGGCTGGCAAGAAATAAGTGATCTTAGTTCATCACCTTAAACGGGAGGAAAAGTGCTTTGTGCAGGAGTTGTTGGTTCGTGGTTAAACAGCTTAAACGTGATGGAACGCAGATGACGCAGATTCTTGCAGATTTACGCAGATTTTTTTTCATGGATGTATCGCCACACATCAGGGTGGCAATTTTTTTAGCCATATATCAAAAGCAGTGAAAGCAGACAACAGGCAGAACGTAACGAGACTGTAACGCCGACATTCCTGTCGGTTCATTTATGCTGCAATGTCTTCCCAGTGTGGAATATTCCCGTTTGTAGCAAAGTTACCCCTCTAACAAATCACTCTACGACGCAAAGCGGCGGGAGTTGCAGCAAAACAATAGCAACACGGATCAGGCGGATGAAGCGGATATACGCGGATTATAATTGTTAAAAGTTCAAAATCAGATTTGCCGGAACTCCGTAAAAATCTGCAGCGGTGTGAGAAATTAT
>JABWCA010000277.1 GCA_013359345.1 Ignavibacteriaceae bacterium | reverse complement strand
TCCAGATTTACGCCGGAGCAGGGTTTGCGGTTCTCTACTATAAAGTGACTGACCCGATGCCCGGTGTTACAACCGACGGCAGATTCGGTGAACTCGTTCTTAATGTAAATGCAGGCGTTAAATATCCATTGTCTTCAAAATTTATGGCAAATCTTGAGCTTGGCCATCATACTGTTTCAACAGATAAGATGGACGGTTTCATAGGGCCGAACGGCGGAATTTTCGGCGGGGTGCTGGATAGTTACACCACACTTAATGTTGGAATAACATATTATTTCATCCGAGGCAAAGAAACCAACTACTGTGCTTTACCTGCCGGAGCCGCTCAGATAAATATTCCTGAAGTTGATTACGACAGAATCCAGAAAATGATTGATGCTGCTAAAACCAAACCGGGACCTGCTCCTGAAATTGATTACAAAAAAATAGAAGATATTATCAATAAAAAACTCGGTGATAAAGCTCCGGAAAAAGAAAACCGTCCTGATCCGGAAGACAAGCTTTATCTGGTGGGAATTAATTTTGATTCAGGTTCTGCTGAAATCAAATCAGAATATACCACCATCCTGAGCCAGAATGCAGGCTTACTGCTTAAACACAGCAAGGTGAATGTACTTATAACAGGATACACAGATGATCAGGGCACTCCTGAATCCAATCTTACTCTCTCAAATAAAAGAGCCGAAAATGTCAAGAATTATCTGATCGGCAAAGGGGTTTCTGCTTCCAGAATTACCACTGACGGTAAAGGAGCTGCAAATCCGGTTGGAGATAATAAGACTGAATCAGGCAAGGCTATGAACAGAAGAGTTGAATTCACAATCAAATAGTCTTTTTTGAGGGCGGTTTTTACAGGCCGCCCTTTTATTTCCCTGCAATTATTCACTTCAGCTTATCCCGGGTTTCTGCAAAATTAAGGAACGGGTTCACGGTCTGAAAGATTAAGCTCCGCGCCTTATCCATAATCTTTGTGCAGTCTTTTCCATTTAGCTATCTGCAAATCAGACACATATTAATTGTATGACTGAATCTTAAGAGGTCCGGAAGGTAAATTATTGCTGCTTCAAAACACCTTGCCACATTTTGTACATCAATTCACTACTTATACAGGCCTTCCCCGGGCATATCAACTTAAACGCTTACTGCATTTTATATTTCTTCGCTTATTTTCATCCCCCGAAAATTGTCAGTCATTCCCCGTAATTGGGCATTCGTTCACTTCAATTATGATTCACTTTATCATCTGTTTTATGTTTGTGACATAATTATTGAATCTATTAATAAACAAAACAGAAAGAAAAAATGAAGATCAGATTAATTGCAGTGGCGATAATTTTAATGTTCGGAGTTGTTAAAGGTCAGAGTAATATTGAAATTGGCGGATACGGCGGAGGAAGTGCTGATATGACTACCATCAATGGCGATCTTGCCCTGACAATAGGCGGACATGGCGGAGTATTGCTTGATAACAGGTGGCTTATTGGTATCGGGGGATATAACAGTTTCTTCAAATATGAGAGGCCTGACGGAGAGAAGAAACTTCAGTTCAATCATTACGGATTATATACCGAGTACAGATTCAATCCAAAAAGCAGAGTAGGGCTCGTTACCGGATTACTTGTTGGCGGCGGATTTCTTGATTCGGAAGACCGCCCGGGCAAAATCGGGGAAAACGGCAGGGACGGAGATTTTGTTTACGTCGTTCAGCCTGCTGTGAAGCTTTCGGTGGGCATAACATCATATCTCAAAGTTGAGCTTAAGGCAGGATACAGATTCACCGGTAATCCCGGAGCACAGCTCTATGATAAAAACAATATGAACGGACTTACAACAGGAATCACAATAATAGCCGGTTCATTCTGATAAAATTGTTTGGTAATATATTCATGCAGAATATATTGCAGATTAAATAAGAAAAATATAAAATGAAAAACCAACTGCTGAATTTTTTGATTGCCGTGATTCTGGGACTTATTATCACGATTATTCAGGCTCTTGTTATTCACGGCCTGCCTGCAGATCCCGGAACAAGGTTTTTGACAGAGGTGCTTTTTGCCACGTTGTATATCTTCGGGTACAGGATTATCCTCTCAAGGGTAGTCGAGAAACACCTGATGTTTGAGAACCTTGAAAATCTCAGTAAATATAAAATTCTTAATGCATATCTGTTAACTCAGGGCCTGGCATTCGGTTGGTTTTTCATTATAACTTTTCTGCCCGTAATTATTATAATAGGGCCCGGTAATATTCAGTTTAAGGATATTGCACAGCTCCGGTTCATTTTCGTATACTATTTTTTCATTAATACAATCGGATTCACAATCGGGGCGGGAATAAAAGTGTATAAACTTTACAGCCGGGAAAAGGATGCCAAGTATAATGCAGAAAAGGCGTTCATGAATTCTCAGCTTCAGATGCTAAGGCAGCAGCTTAATTCCCATTTTTTGTTCAATAACCTGAATATTATCGCTTCAACAATTCATTCAAATCCTCAGCTTGCCTTTGATTTTACAAAGAGCATGGCCTCATTCTACAGGAAGATTCTTGAAACCGAAAGTGCCGGCTGGATCAAACTTAAGGAGGAACTCAAGACAATCAGGAATTACCTGTACATGCTGAGTGTAAGGTTTGAGGATAAACTGAAAGTGGAAATTGATGTGGATGAAGAATCGTCAGAAAAATACCTCGTGCCTGATTTCATTCTTCAGCCGGTGGTTGAAAACATCATAAAACACAATGAGTGCAGCCGTAAAAATCCCCTGACCATCATAATAAGAATTGAAGAGGGGGGATATCTGACGGTAAAAAATAATATTCAGCCGCTTAAAAATAATCCCGACAGTATGGGTATCGGATGGTTTAACATCGAAAAAAGATACGAGTATCTTGAACACGATGCTCCCGAAAAGTTTATTGAAGATAACTGGTTTATAGTAAAAATTAAATTGCACAATGTATAAAGCCGTAATCATAGAAGACGAAAAATATGCCGCGGAGTTTCTCGCCGGAACACTCAGAAAGATTGCTCCCGATTTTGAAATAGCAGGCATATGGGAAAGTGTGGAAGAATCAAAGGAAAAGCTGCACAAGGTGAATCCGGATCTGGTATTTGCCGATATTCAGCTTGAAGACGGGTTATCATTTTCAATATTTGAAGATATCAGGTGGACCCGCCCGGTAATATTCATAACAGCTTATGACAGCTACGCCCTCAGGGCATTTAAGGTGAATGGTGTTGATTATCTGCTGAAGCCGGTTGATGAAGAATCACTTGAAGGTGCTCTGGTTAAATTCAGAAATAATTTCCAGGTGGCTTCTGTTGAATACCTGTTCGAAAAATTAAAAGGAATTAACTTAACTTCAACTAATTACAAGGAAAGATTTGCTGTAACAATTGGTACACGGATTTATTCTGTTCCGGTGAATGAAGTGTCTTATTTTATGTTCGAAAATAAAACTGTATATCTGATAACTCAAAGCGGACAAAAACTGCCTTATGGTGAAAGTATGGAGAAGCTTCTGCTGCTGCTTAATCCGGCAGATTTCTTCAGGATTAACAGAAACTATATAATAAACCATCCGGCAATTAAAAAAATTAACTTATACTCCGGAAGGAACCTTTCTGTTGACCTTAATCCTTCACCGTCAGAAGGAGCGGTCTATGTAAGTAAGGACAGAATAACCGAGTTCAAATTATGGCTTGATAAATAAAAAGAAAGTTAAAAGATGACGAGAAAAAATCTATCGATGGCATTATTCATTTTAATAATTATAATGAATAATAATATAGTTAATGCTCAAAACGAAAATTCCTACAGTATTTTTACCGGCGGAATGGTATTGAAAAATTCGCTTTTATCCACGACTAAATCAGGGTATGAATTCGGAAATTTTGCTCTGATAAGCGATTTCACCTTTGATCAGTATAAAGAAAAATGGAGCGACGGCTCTTCGGGAAAATTCCTTCTCACCGGCTTTTCTTCATCAGTGAGATATTATCTGAATGATGACAGGATGGGATTTTTTGGTGAAGCCGGATTTGGGATGTCTAAAGTTTCACTAACAACAAAAGCGGGAGGCACTGAAAAGAAAGTATCCGAAAATATCCCAATGGCGAGCATTGTGATTGGGTACAGATACAAAATAAATATTCCCGGCTTATTTCTGGAGGGTGGGTACAGAACTTCGACCCCGCTGAAATCATCGCATCTCTACACAACAGAAAATAAGCCTGAGACTGAGAGCGGCAAAAATATAGGTTATCAGTCCTGGAACTTTGAAAAGTTCAGATTTTCAGGTCAGATTTATCTGGGTCTTGGATACAGTTTTTGATTTATCGGATCAGAAATTATTCAAAATAAGAACTGCAACGGTCTGCCGGATCATTATTAATCTCCTCAATGGTCCTGCAGACTTCATTTTTTCATAATTCCCTGAAATAATTTTTCAGTATTTCCGCTTCTTTCATTTTTACATTCGGCTGCTTTATAAATTCTGCTTCATCTGCTCTGCTGATCCAACTATCCCATTTTCACTGACTACAGCGAGTAAACAAAAAAAGCCGTGACAAACTGCCACGGCTTAAAAGATGCGGAAAGGGGGGATTCTCTTCGAAGAATCCCTTCGGGACCCAACGGATGCCTTTGGCAGTCCCCAAGGGATGACCTTGTCAAACCCCCGGTGAACTGAAATCCCGATTCATCGGGACAACCACACCGTATGTATAAAACAAAAAAAGCCGTGACAAACTGCCACGGCTTAAAAGATGCGGAAAGGGGGGGATTCTCCCCAAGGGATGCCTTCGGCAGAATCCCCGGTGAACTGAAATCCCGATTTATCGGGACAACCACCCCCAACCATTCGGAGCTTGTCTGCCACCTTTCCTGTTGAACTATAGAAAGAACAAAATCAAATATAAAGGT
>JABWCA010000276.1 GCA_013359345.1 Ignavibacteriaceae bacterium | reverse complement strand
CAGCATGACAGTCACCAGCCAGAAGGCTGGCGGTACGGAGTGAATCTCCATATCAGGATACCTGAATTTAATTATGTTAATCAGATAAATTATGAGAATCAAGGTTCAGACAGAATTTTTTGCAGCATAAATGTACCACCCGGATGAGTGGTGATACAGCATGCCATCAAAACACCATCAGGATTTTTCAGGACTTGCCACGAACAATCCGCCACGTGCGGACAGGCTGGCCATGAAACTCTCACCCTTGCCGTTTCTTAAAAAATTCTTCAAGATCAACTTTGGTGACTTTTTCAACGGGCATGCCGAGGAAGAGTTCTGCAAGGTTTTTGAATTGTGAGGGGATATCACTTACGTAGAATTTTCTGAACGGGGAGGAGTCTGATGTGTTAAGGAGATTTTTTCTGATCAGTATTTCCTGCACATTGTACGCCGCTGCCACACCTGAATCTATTAACTGAACTGATTCACCCATAACCTTCTGGATGGTCTTCCTGAGAATGGGGTAGTGAGTGCAGCCCAGAATGAGGGTGTCAACGCCTTCGTATTTAAGCTCTGTGAGGTACTCGCTGGCAATCTGGAAAGTGGCGGGGTGATCAATCCAGCCTTCCTCTGCAAGTGGCACAAAGAGGGGACACGCCCTTTCAAGTATCTCAAACTCCCTGTTAATCAGCTTAAGCTGTTTGCTGTATGCCTTATTGCTGATAGTGGAGCGCGTGCCGATAACACCAATCTTGCCTGATTTCGTTTTCTCTGCCGCTTTCTGGCTCCCCGGCTCAATCATGCTGATAATGGGGAGATTAAACTTTTCTTTAAGTGCCGGAATAGCCATTGAAGAGGCAGTATTGCACGCAACTACAATCGCTTTAACATCATGAGTAAGGAGAAATTCTGTATCCTGAATGGAATATTCTATGATGGTGTCATTTGATTTTGATCCGTATGGAACACGGGCAGTATCGCCAAAATAAACGATGTTTTCGTTAGGGAGATATTCAATGATTTTCTTAACAACTGTGAGACCCCCTATACCGGAGTCAAATATGCCTATGGGTTTTTGTGCAGTTTCCATTAAAAGAGTTGTTCGATAGATTCAATAAGTTCGGAAGAAATTATGTCGTAATAATCCGGAATGATTTTATTTTTCTCGGTATCGAGCACGTAAAATGAGTCGACAATCTCATTTCCGTTTGTAAGAATTTTGGCGAAGTACACCGAAAGGCCCAGCTCAGTGAGTTTGTGCGTGATTGTGTAAAGCAGCCCGAGTCGGTCATGAGAATAAACATCAATGATCGTGAATTTCTCAGATTCCTCAAACTTGACGCGCACCTTTTCTCTCCGCCTGAACAGTTTGTTCTCGATTCTCCACCATCTGGTTTTCAGCTTTTTGATCTCGTTAGGGAGCTCTATGAGTCCCTGATTCATCAGGTAAAAATCGTCTCTTATCTTCTGAAACTTGGATTCCTCGAGGTGGAAACCGGTCTTGAAATCGGTGACGTTGAAGCTGTCTATGGCGATTCCGTCTTTGCGCGTGAAGATCTTGGCGTCATGGATGTTAACATCATTAATAAGAAGAACGCCGCAGAGGTGCGCCAGCAGCGATTCTGAATCATGCGTGATAATCGTTATGTTCGTGTAGTTGCCGGCCTCCTTGAAGATCACCGAGATCGGTTCAACCGAGTTTATCTCTTCAATATGGCGGGCAATATCCTCATCTGTAAAAAAGCTGATATATGAATAGTCATTAAACGACTGGATATGCTGAATCACATGATCTTCAGAGATTCCGCTTGCGTGTTTTGCAACATCACCCGGTGAAAGCGATACAGAGTTAAAGAGAAGCTGCTCACCCGAAAGGCCGTCGGATATCATTTCGTAAGCTTTGCGGTAAAGTTCATTCAGGAGCTCGCTCTTCCAGGTGGTCCAGAGCGCCGGGTTAACGGCAGAGAGATCAGCGTAAGTGAGCAGGTACAGATAATTGAGTCTCTCATGCGTGGCAACTTTGGGTACAAAAGTATTAAGTGTTTCGGCGGAGTTGAGATCACGGTGGAACGCCACCTGCGACATCAGCAAATGGCTCTTCACCAGAAAACTTACCGTCTCTATCTCATGATCAGTGTAACCCCATGACTGCATAACGGCATCGGCTATCTCTGCGCCGAGTATCTCATGCCCCTGAAGATCAATCGGTTTGGCGATATCATGGAAAAGAATTGCGAGATACAGAACTTCGGCCGAGGGGATATGGTGAAACGCTTTGGCGAGCGGTGTGTTCTGTGTGCTGAGCTCTTCGATATTCTGAATTGCCTTAAGTGTGTGCTCATCTGCCGAGTAAAAATGATAAACGCCATGCTGTATGTATCCGTTAAGCTCAGCAAACTCAGGAAGCACCTTCTGAAGCACTCCAAGCTCATTCATGATGGAAAGAGTTTTGCCGACATACCTGTTAAGGTTGAGTATCTGCCTGAAAACAACTCCCATGTTTGAGTATTCATCGTTGAAATCGGCATCAACACTCTCAATGATCTGGTTCCTGAGAGCGGAATCGAAAAATGAATCATACAGCCCCCGGTAGTGAAATGCCTTCAGAGTCTTCCCGATTGAAAGAATGCCCTTTACGTTCGAATAGATAATGTCATTGAGCAGGTAAAAATCATCGTCAAGCCTTATGGAAAGCTGATCAGGCACGCGGTGAAAATAATTCTGCGATCTCGCAATGACGTAGCGCGCAAACCTGTGAATAACCGCAGCAGCCTCAAAATAATGTTTCATGAACAGGCGGTAGCCGTCTTCGCCGTATCCGAAACTATCGGCAATCCTGATCTGGTCTCTGAACTCAAGCCGGTCGGTTTTGCGGTTATTGAAAATATGAAGGAGGTTGCGGACTGTGATAATAAATTTATAGGCGCTGAAGAATCTTTCTATTTCGTTGAGGGAGGTGGTGCCGTCTTTGATCATGTAATCTTTGAAGTTCTGCGCCTGGGTTGTGTTCTCTCCCTGAACCAGCGACTCACATCTTCGCACCGAGAAAATCCACTCCGTCAGCTGAAAATCCCTCAGTCCGCCAAGCGAGAGCTTTACATTCGGCTCGATCACCTTGGTGGAGCTGCCCTGTTTATCATGCCTTAATGCAGTATCTTTAACCAGCTCATCAAACAGCACGGTGTTATTATCACCGCCGAGTTTGTTATACACCAGCGAAATCCATTCGTCATACATGGCTTCATCGCCACAGATAAATCGCGTTTCAAGAAAAGGAGTGAAGGCGTGGAGATCTTTTTCGAAAAAGTGATCAATATCCTCAAAAATGCGGATTGTATGAGAAAGCTCGATCCCGAGATCCCATGAACGCGTAAGGAAGGTGTTGAGCGAATCTTTTATCTCATTTTCGGAACGGCAGATGAAGATGACATCGATATCGGAAAAAGGGGAGAGTTCACGCCGTCCGAAACTTCCCGCCGAAGAAACAACAAAATTGCCGGTCACCCCGCTGTAAATCTCCTTCAGGTAATCCTCAATGAGGAGGCTGAAGCGCAGAGAGCATTCAAGGGCGTCGTTTATAACATTTTCTGTTCGGAAAATCTGCTCTTTCTGCTCGCGAAGTTTCTGTTTACCGGCAATTATGTTATTCATAAAATCAACTAAAACTCAAATCCGTCCTGGATATATTCAACTTCAATTACTGATGAGATTCCTCCGCGGACTCCAAAATTGGCAGTGACCTTAAAGTATCTCGGTTTCGTAACCTCAACAAGATCATCGAGAATGCGGTTTGACACTTCCTCGTAGAAAATGCCGTCGTTTCTGTATGACTGGAGGTATAATTTAAGGGATTTCAGTTCGACGCATAACTTATCAGGGATATATTCAAATTCGATCTCGGCAAAATCAGGGTGTCCGGTTTTAGGGCATAAAGAGGTGAACTCGGTTGCAAAATGTGTTATCGTGTAATCTCTGTGCGGATGCTTGTTATCAAATACTTCAAGTATGTCAGTTTTTTTAGACACTGTTTCTCCAAATGTTATTTATAATGTATGCAGTAATGGTATGGGGGTATGTATCGGTATTGAGTACATCTTCCCGCATGACTGATAATATTAACAATTCTGAAAGGATAAAATTCAAAATTTAACTTAGTAAAATGCGGATAAATATGAAAGAAAGCAAAGTTATTTGAGGCTCGTTGCCAAGCCTGTCCGCCCGTGGCGGATTGATCGTTGCACGTTACAACATAAATGGATTTGAACCATAATCCGCCCCAGCGGACACAAAGACACGAAGGGAAGGTATGAGTTATGATTTATGAGTTATGATTGTCCGCCCCGGCGGAGATTGTATGGCTCTATCCTTGAACATCAAACTTTGAACTTTGAACTTTGTTCACACGAATTTCACGAATAACACTAATTAAGTATATCAGGAAAAAATTATTACTTAGCGTGAGATTGGGAATCTTCGTAATCAATCTGATAGAAAGACTAATAAATACACTTGATGCGGAATTTCCTGCACCCGTTTTTTCTCCCCGCAAATTTCACGAATTGGATTGCGGGATTATCGGCCTGGTAAAGGGAGCAAACCTCGTGTAAAATGAAAACTCTGAAATTAATGTAACGCCGTCCCGGTTTTCGGGATGTCGGTACATTTGAGCTGCTTGTTCTTTGAACAACAATCCACCCCGGCGGCCACAAAGAAAATTCAGTTATGAGTTATGATTGTATGATTCTCCGCCCCGGCGGAGATTGATTGGCTCTAACCTTGAACCCTGAACATCGAACATTGAACTTTGCTCACACGAATTTCACAAATAACACTAATTAAATTTATTGGGATCAGGTGATTATTCTGTGTAACTGCTGAAAGCTTCTCAATTAATCATTCAGAAGGCTGACGTATCTCCTGATTCCAACTTAACCTGCACCCGTTTTTTCTTCCCGCGAATTTCACGAATTGGATT
>JABWCA010000275.1 GCA_013359345.1 Ignavibacteriaceae bacterium | reverse complement strand
GGTTTATCTTACAATGAGGGGAATTTCTCTGGCAAGGCTGCTGGGTATTGTTCTCCCCGGAATAAAAGTTGCCGAAGTGCATCCCGCAGGTTCAATGGTGCTGAACGGGTTTGATCCGGGTTTGGTCAGGGAAATAAAAAGAGATGCTAACGCAAGGGAAGAGATTCTTTTGAGGATGGAGGAGATATTCAGATTCAGGAATTTTCATGAGACCGCAGACGATCATTACATTGCAAGTCTCGGGGCGCTGCTTGCTGCACGTGGTCTGGCGGTTAATGAGGTTATGTGGCTTAAAAAAGCCGAGCCTCCCGTGCATCCTTTTGATTATCTCTGTTAAGCAAATCACAGGGTAAATGAACTTACGGAATTAAACGGTTCCATCCGGTTTACGGGCACTTAAGTCAGGAACAAATTACTGTTGCGGTCGTTTAACCGATATGAAAATAATGAAATTAAATCACGGTTTTACATCTGCAATGATAATGCTGGTTCTTTCATCGGCGTTGAACGGACAGCCCTGGTTCCAGAAAGGAAAGGGCTGCGACAGCATCATTACCGAAGACGGCGAAGAGTTTGAGATTCACTCTGAAAAAGGGATAGGAAATGCCGTTATATTACCTGCCCGCAATTATATAGGAAGTATCAGAATCTCATTTCATCTTGCCGGAATGGAAGAGCTTACAATAAGGACCGGTTCGGGAAATTACAAAGTGTCAGTATCTTCATCAGAAGGATTGATTTCTGCCTGGTATATAAAAGACGGGCGGGAAATAAAACTTTCTGACGATATTTTTGAAACTGAAGTATTAAGGTCGGGAAGCGGTAAAAATATCTATAAAATTTGTATTTCGGCGGTAATCGTTTCAAAATCTGAAAAGATTGAACTATATTGGATAGATTTTTACCGAAACTAATTACACAACAATTAATATAAAAAGGATAAGTAATGAAAGCATTTTTTAATGCTCTTACAGTTTTCTTTATCTTAACTTTTGCACTCCATGCAGGCGAGATAAGGTTAAAAGGCAAACTCATTGGTGCGGATGGTAAGCCAATGGCGGCTGCAAATGTCCAGGTTTTTGATTATAAGACCATGGGCGATCCGCTTGTCAAGCTGGTTACTGTAACAAAAGACGGCAATTTTGATTTCACACTCCCCTCAGGAGCGAGTTACAGTATAAATTTCATGGGGGCAAATCATGATGCCCTTTACCTTAATATGCCGGTTCATGTTGATAAGGGTGAAGTCGAATTTGATGTTAAACTGACCGCCTTCTTTTTTGCTCCTTATCCTGAAGCGGTAAGCGTTTATTCAAACGTAACTGATCTTTACACCCCGATGGAGATGAAAAGACAGAGTGACGGCACCTATACCATTGATATCAATAATGACTGGTCTGATACAGTTACAGTAAAGGTTAACGGCTTCACCGGTTATTTTAACGCTGTTGTTCCGGGAGTGGGAGAAGGAATAAAGCTTGATGAAGACGGTACATATGCAAATTACTTCACAAAGAAAGGTCTGATTTCAATTGAAGTTGACCCTTCAAAATTTGTAAATCTGCCGCAGAGTCCCTATGCTGAACTGAAGATCAAATCAGGTGATCCGGTTCTCTCGAAGATTGTTCAGCTTACCTATGAATTCAGTGTGAATTATATTACAGGTCAGGTACCCGTGATCAAATCTGATCTTGAAGGATTCAGGGCATCCGATGATAAGAATCTGAAAGATTTCTATCTCTCAAGGCTTCTTGTCCTTTATGATCTTTACAGGTATGTTGATGTAAAAGAGATCCCGGTTTTATATAAATCTCTATCAACTGATTCACCCTACTGGCAGACCTTAACATATCAGATCAGAGATTTCATGAAGTATATTCCTCACAATGAGAAAACAGACTTCCTGACTGAGCTGTTTGACAAGCAGAATGATCCGCTTTTCAGACTTGAGATAATCAATTACATGCGTCTTGCTCCGTCTTACTTCACAGAAGCCAAAATCACCGAGTTTGAGAATAAATACAAAGAGATTTACAAAGGCACCGAGTATGAGGGCTATATAGACGGCGGCGGAGGATATTATCCGGAAGGAGATCCTGATGCTCACGGCGGTGAAACAAATAACCTTGGTGTCGGTAATGAGATCCCCGATTTTAGTTTCACAACCATTGCTGATTCTCCCGTTACATATTCTAAAGAATCACTTAAAGGAAAATACTACATACTTGATTTCTGGGCAACCTGGTGCATGCCCTGCATGGAAGAAGTTCCCACCCTTAAAAGCGCATATGCTGAATTTAAGGAAAAAGGTCTGGAGATTATCAGCGTGGCTGTAAATGATGACCTTAAAACCGTGAAATCGGTTGTGGGTAAAAACAAGATGGACTGGAGCATTTCATTCCTTGAGGCAGGTGCCACAGGTGACAAAGTTGCATCCGATTTTAACATCATGTACATACCTCATCTTTTCCTGGTTTCACCCGAAGGAAATATAGTTGCGGTAACTGATCAGTTACGCGGCAAAAACCTCGCTGAAACACTCCGAACGTACTTACAATAAAAATTCAAGGACGCCCGGCGATCTTAAAGCCGGGCGCTCTCCTCCTCTTATATCTTAATTTCAGTCATTTTTTCCCAAGGCATATTACTGCCGATTGGGAAATTATAGTTAACTTTAAAGATGTAATTTAAAATAATTCAGGTATTATGAAAGAAGCAGATCAGTTATATAAAATCAGGCACTCTCTGGCACACATTATGGCGCAGGCAGTGCAGGATATTTACCCTAATGTAAAGATGGGGTTCGGCCCCCCGGTTGATAACGGATTTTACTATGATTTTGATTTCGGGGATGTAAAGGTTAGTGAGGCTGATCTTAAAAACATCGAAAAGAAGATGTACAAAATCATTAACCAGAAACAGGAATTCTCAATCTTTTACAAACCCCTGGATCAGGCAGTTGAGATGCTTGAAAAAATGGGGCAGAATTATAAAGTTGAATACGCCAGAGAGCTTGTTGAAACAGGCCAGGCAGAAAACGGCGAACTGAGTTTTTATCAGAACGGTCCTTTTGTTGATATGTGCGAAGGGCCGCATGTGGTTCAGACCAGTGAGGTGCCGATAAAGGGATTCAAGCTTGACAGGATTTCGGGCAGTTACTGGAGAGGCGATGAAAAAAGACCCATGCTCACCAGAATTTACGGGCTCGCATTTGAAACTGAAGAGGAACTTAAAGACTACATACGCAGGCGTGAACTTGCAATGCAGAGAGATCACCGCAAGCTCGGAACAGAGCTCGAGCTTTTCCTCATTGATGACGAAGTGGGATCCGGACTTCCGTTATGGCTCCCCAAAGGAAACGTGATCAGGGCAGAGCTTGAAAAGTGGGCTAAAGAGGTGGAATTCAAGGCAGGATATCATCAGGTTTCAACTCCGTCAATCACTAAATCGGAGCTTTATTACAGATCAGGGCATCTGCCCTATTACAAGGAGTCAATGTTCCCCCCGATGGCGCTTGATGATAACAATGAGTATTACCTCAGGCCGATGAACTGCCCGCATCACCACAAAATCTACGGATTCAGGCCAAGAAGTTACAGAGAGCTCCCTTTCAGACTGGCTGAATACGGTGATATGTTCAGGTATGAAAAGCACGGTTCGCTTTCCGGTTTACTCAGGGTGAGAGCCATGACTCTTAATGATGCGCATATATACTGCGAGCTTGACCAGGTTAAAGATGAATTCAAAAATGTGATCGGGCTTTACCGTCTTTACTATGATAAACTGAGACTCGGTAATTTCAGAGTCAGACTTTCTCTGCATGATCCCGCAAGCGACAAGTACGTCAAGAACGAGGATATGTGGCTGTTCAGTGAGCAGATAGTGAGAGATATCCTCAATGATGCCGGTGTGTCATTTATTGAAGAGGCAGGTGAGGCTGCATTTTATGGCCCGAAAATGGATATTCAGATTAAAAATCTTCTCGGCAGGGAAGAGACTGTTTCAACCTGTCAGCTTGATTTTGTGATGGCTGAAAGGTTTGATCTTGAATACTCGGCAAAAGACGGCACACTCAAGAGACCTTACATTATTCACAGAGCCCCGCTCAGCACTCATGAAAGAATGATTTCATTCCTGATTGAATTTTACGGCGGCGCTTTCCCGACCTGGATGTCTCCCGTTCAGGTGCTTCTCGTTCCCGTGAATGAAGACTGCATGGATTACTGCAACGAGATTGCAAACACCCTCTTTGAAAGTGAATTCAGGGTTGAGATTGATGACTCTTCTGATTCATTCAACAAAAAGATCAGAAAAGGCACAACCCAGAAGATCCCTAATATATGGATCATCGGGAATGAGGAAGTATCGAACAGATCAGTGACATGGAGAAGATACGCACGTCAGCAGAATCAGCTCAAGGTTGATTTCACTAGCGCAGTTGAAAAACTTCAGTTCATGAGATCTGACAGAGTGATGGATAACTTTGACGATGTGGAAATCTGATTTCCTCTGCTCAATAGCAGAATGATTTATTCCGAGGCTGTCTGTAAGGGCAGCCTTTTTTATTTCCGTTCGTTGTGCCGGTGTTCTTTGTGCGTAGATAAGCAGCATAAACGGGGAAACGCGGAAAAAACGGATGAAACGGATTCACGCGGATTATTTTTGGAAACACTTATGAAGCGAATAAAGCGAATTAACACGAATTTTTTAATCAGTGCTTGGTGCGGGAGTGCGTGGTTCGGGGTTAAGCAGCTTAAACGTGATGGAACGCAGATTCCGCAGATTCTTACAGATTCACGCAGATTTTTATTCAGTTCCAGGTTCGTTGTGCCGGTGTTCTTCGTTTAGCAGCACAACAGAGATAAAACGGGTATTCTGGATGTATCGCCACCCATCGGGGTGGCAACATTGATGCTGAAAACGGGTGCCCGAACGCTGAGGATGTTATCTGTCATGTTACCAACAAATCCTGCTGT
>JABWCA010000030.1 GCA_013359345.1 Ignavibacteriaceae bacterium | reverse complement strand
TAGGCCAGATGGGTCCCAATGCTTACCTCGCATTTGATGCTACAAGACAGGTAATGGCAGCAACATGGGTTAACCCGAATCCGTCAATTGCAAATGATTCACTTTGCGATCTCTGGATGTCATACAGACACCTCAACGGTGAATGGTCAACCCCAATAAACCTGACCGAAACCTCAGGTATGAATGAGAACTCAACACACATGGCACCCATGCTTACATATAATGCTGCATCAAATAAATATGCTGCTTATGTATTCTATAACTATCCTGCTGGTTACACCGGACATTTCCCGAACGGAACTTCACCGGATTACACAACCCAGCCTTCAGTAATTTACGTAGCTAAAGTTGAATTCGACAACCCGGCTGTTGGTGTTGAAGATGAAAACTTACCGAATGGTTTTGCTTTATCACAGAACTATCCGAATCCTTTCAACCCTTCAACCAGCATCAGCTTCATGATGGCTCAGACCTCAAAAGTAAGCCTTAAAGTTTACGACATGATGGGCTCAGAAGTTGCTACTTTAGTTGACGGCGTTATTGAAGCAGGCAGCCACACTGTTAACTTTGACGCTTCAAACCTGGCTTCCGGTATGTACATCTACAAATTAGCTTCCGGAAACTTTGTTGAAACCAAGAAAATGATGTTACTCAAGTAATTCACCGTCATTTCTTGAAAATTCTATGAATAGAGAGGTTCCTGTCCTGAAACACGGACGGGAACCTTGATTTATCTGGAGCTGCTTTAACCGGATAAATCAGAAAAAATAATAAACCTCGCTGCAATAGCTTTTTTAAATCTAATTCATGTCCATACTTAATGATCGGAGGAGATGGGATGAAAAGGCTCTTTATACTATTTACCGGAGTACTGGCCATACTGCTCACAATGGGCGTATCCGCACAGACCGGTGTTGGTAAACTCAGCGGTAAAGTAATTGATGCTCAAACCAAAGAACCGCTGGTTGGTGCCAACTTAATAATAATGAATACCGGACTCGGAGCCGCAACAAACATCGACGGAGAATACTTCATACTGAATATTACCCCCGGTACATATGCAGTTAAAGCAAGCTACGTCGGTTATGCTCCAAAAACTATCACTGAAGTGAGAGTTGTTGCCGGTATCACATACGAACTTAACATTGAACTCTCAACAGATTTTACTCTGGATGAAGTTGTTGTTGTTGACAAAAAATTCTTTGAAGAAAAAGCCACCAACACAACAAAAGTCTATGATGCAGAGCAGATTCAGAAACTGCCCGTTAAAGGCGTTGAACAGATTGCCGGTCTTAATGCCGGTGTTGTCATTGCCGACGGAAGCGGTGGTGCTGCAGGTAACGCAACCATTAACGTGCGTGGCGGCCGCGGCGGCGAAGTTCTCTACATTGTTGACGGCGTTCCTCAGAATGACCTCTATACAGGTTCAAACTATTCACAGGTTTCAAATGCTGCCATTGAACAGATTTCGTTCCAGATTGGTGGTTATGAAGCCAAATACGGTCAGGCTCAGTCGGGTGTTATTAACGTAACAACCAAGACGGGCTCACCCAATTACAGCTTCTTCGCAGACGCTCTCACATCATCATTCACTGATAAATACGGATACAATCTTTATACTGCCACATTAGGCGGACCCTTCATTCCGGGTAACGGAAACCATACATTCTTCATTTCAGGTGAAAGAGGATGGTTTGGTGATCAGAACCCCAAAGCCGTGGGTATTGAATTCAAGTCAATCGGTAAACAGGATGATGTACTTCCTAATAATGACGGAGGTCTCTGGAGATACACTGTAAGAACAACTCACCGTTTTAATGACTGGCAGGTAAGACTTGGTGCCAACATTAATACAAGAGATTATCAGAGCTATGTTCATAGCTATGCAAAACAGAACGGAATGCATAACCCCAGAACAACCCGTGATAATTACTCTTTCAGCGGTATTATTTCACAGAACGTAAGTTCAAACGCTTTCTGGAACTTAAACCTCGGTTACAAAATATTCAACAATGAGAGCGGTGACGGTCTCTGGTTTGATAATCTTGAAGCTTATGGTGACAGCGTAGCAAACGCAGCTTATGGCGCAAACCTTCCCTTTAACGGCGGACGTATTCAGTTCGACGGTTTTGGTATGTTTGCCAAATATGGCAGAGTTAACAATGCTTACAGCAAGATCAACAACGCAAGCATTACCGGTGATTTTGATTTCACCGCACAGTTAAGCAATCATCTTCTTGAAGCAGGCGGTGGTATCAACTACTCCACTTTAAGACTTTTTGCAATTGCTCCTGTTGGTCTTGCCTCAGATAATCTCAGAAATCTTACCAAAGAGGAAAGATATAAAAGATTACAGCCCACAGCATTCGGTTATGATGTGACCGGTGCCAAGGTTGATTCTGACGGTCCTTATGCCGTGGCTCCTAAAAACCCGATATTTGCTTATGCTTATATCCAGGACAGATTTGAGTTATCAGACATGGTTCTCAATCTGGGCGTAAGACTTGACTATTACGATACAAAAGCTGACATTCTTGTTGACCCGACATTCCCGTTTGGCGGCGGAAGCGACCCGAACGATTTTGATCCAGGTGATTTCAAGAAAAAAGATGCTGAAATACATATTTCACCAAGAATCGGTCTCGGTTTCCCTGTGACACAGAATACCGTATTCCATGCTCAGTATGGTAAATTCATTCAGCAGCCTTCACTTGACCAGATTTACACCTCTGTTATTGACCTTCAGGCTCTTGTTACAGATAACAACCTTGGCGTAAACAACGGTTATGTTGAAAGCGAAATTACAACACAGTACGAAATCGGTTTCAGACACGTTGTCGGTGAAATTGCAGCTATTAACCTTACTGCATTTTACAAAAACACCGAAGGTCTTGTAAACTCATCAACGGTATTTTTCCGCAGATCAGTCGGCGGCGAGCTTTTAAGATATATTGCTCCCACAAACACCGACTTTGGAACAATCAAAGGATTTGCATTATCACTTGATATTGCACGCCTCAGCTATTTCTCATTTGCAGTTGATTACACATACTCAATTGCTGAGGGAACAGGTTCATCAACCGGTTCTTCATTCACGGCTGCATTCAGAAATAACAACGGTGAAATTCCTAAAGTTATTGCTCCTCTTGATTTCGATCAGAGACATACAGGCGTTATTAATGTTGATTTCTACATTCCTAAAGGTGAGCTCGGAGTTCTTGAGAATCTGAGTGCCAACGTACTGATGAGATTTAACAGCGGACGTCCTTACACCCCGCTTGAATCACAGAACCTTATTGCAGGAACATCAAACTTTGGTGATACCAGAGGATATGTTAACTCTGCATTCGGTCCCGGCAACTTCAGAATTGATCTGAAGCTTGAAAAACCATTCAACATTGGTGGTGCAATCATAACTCCTTATGTATGGATCGAAAATTTACTTGATTCTGACAACCCAGTTTCAGTTTATCAGTCAACCGGTGATCCTTATACAACCGGCTGGTTAAATACTCTGGAAGGTAAAAAGGTTTCAGCTTCAACTCCTGATCCTGAAGGATTTAGGAATGATTATACATCATTAGAAAGAAATCCTTTCAACTTTGGTATTCCGAGATTAATTAAACTCGGTGTCAAAGTAAATTTCGCAAAGATATCCTTTTAATTTTATTCGGGATTAGAGATGAAAGTAAGAAGATATTCCAAATCAAACATTCTGTTTCTGCCGATACTGGTCTTTGCTCTATTGTCATTGGCCTTCACCGGTATTGACAAAGGCAAAGGCGGAGGAAAGGGTTCACAGAATACCCCCTCGCTGAAAGCCGGCGACTCTTACAGAATGTTCATAAACAACCTTAACATACCGATGAACAGAGTCGGTGTTATGGGTGACGTTTCAATATTTGACCCTGAAACCGGAAGCGCTGGTTCAGGCGGTAAATATGACGGTGTAGTGTTCCTCTTCTCAGGCGGTTTCTTTATGAGCGGTCTGACCAATGGTTCATTATGGTCAAACGCCGTTGCTTCGGCTTCCAGAATTCAGGATTACGTTCAGGGTACAGTTGCTTCAGGCAGAAATGATCCGCGCGCTCAGATGTATGTTCTCAGAGCAAACGAAGGTGATTTTGCCGCAAGCTGGACTGAATGGAAAGACGCCGTAGCTTTAGGCGCCTATTATTATGACGGTGACGGAAGCGGCACCTATGATCCTATTGACGTAAACGGAAACGGCAAATGGGATCCCACTGAAGACAGACCTGACCTCATTGGTGATGAAACTGTATGGTGTGTCTATAATGACGGTACAGACCCGGCATTAAGAAGATTCAACGACGTTTCACCCCAGGGTATTGAAGTAAGACAGACTGTTTTCGGATTCAATTCAAAATCATTTGTCGGTAACATGATATTTGTCAGGTATTCACTCTTGAATACCGGTACAGTTGCTGATGTAATGGATTCAGTTTACTTTGGTGTCTGGGCAGATCCCGATCTCGGTGATTACACAGATGACCTGGTTGGCTCTGATACATTACTGAACGCAGGTTATGTTTACAACGACGGCGATGATGCAGATTACGGTTCAAACCCGCCTACATTCCTTATAGACTTTTTCCAGGGCCCTGTTTCATACATACCCGGAGTTACGTTTATAGACAACAATAATAATGGTGTCTGGGATGAAGGTATTGATACTCCTGTTATGAACGGTCATAACGTTCAGGGTCAGGTAAGAGGTATTGCCAATTATCCCGGTGCAACAAACCTTGGTCTTTCATCTTTTGTACACTATATACAGTCACATCCTACACACGGTGATCCTAACACACGTCAGGAAGCAAGAAACTACATGCTCGGCAGAAACAGAGTGGGTGTAGATCTTAATCCCTGTAACTGGGAGTTTGGTGAAGTTCGCGGAGGTGTTGCCTGCGCAGATGTTAATCCTAAATTCTCATATTCAGGTAATCCTGTAACCAATGTTGGCTGGATCAACAATGGTCCTAATGATCAGCGTCAGATGTCAAATACAGGTCCGTTCAAACTTGAGAAGAACAAACCTGTTGATATTGTTGTAGCTTATGTTGTTGGGCGCGGTAATAATGCTCTCAATTCAATCACTGTGGCTAAACAATATTCTGAAATTGCTCAGACTATCTTTGATTCAAATTTCCCTTCACCACCGCCTCCTCCGCCCGCAAGGCCTACAACAAAAACCGGTGCTGATGATGCAGGAAACGGATTTATAGATATTCAGATAAATACTTCAGATTTATTTAAATACTCTGCACGTGATACTGTTTTGGCAGTTAACAAAAGAGTTAAAGGTATTTACCTTACTGCTTACAGAACCAATTCTAAACAGCAGGTTGTTAACGGAGTTGATAATTCACAGTTATTGGCAACTTATGTAATAAATGATTCGCTGCTTTCTCTTTATGAACTGCTTGGTAATGGTAATCAGAACCTGAAACTTGCTGATCCCGGATCGGGCTACAGACTTGATTCAGTCAAATATGCTGATCCTGATCAGGGCAGAATAAGAGTAAGAGTATCTGTTGATCCTTTCACCGGCAATCCGCTTGTGCTCGGTAAGAACTACTACTTTACTGCAACAGTTGTGACTGTCAATCATGAAGCAACTTTCTTAAAGTCAGCTTATGACAGAGACAAATCAATTGTTTACGGTCCTGCAGGCGATTACATTGTAAGAAGCGGCGGTATCGAAGAATACGAGACAGCAATTATTCCTGTTTATTATGGTGAAAACATTTACGCACCTGCAACCACAGGTTCAACTGCTCAGCAGAGCGGCGGTGCTTCATCAGGACAGGTAAAATACGTTGTTGTTGAAAACGATAAATTAACCGGTGACAATTATTCAGTTGAATTCAAAAAGAATAATGTTTCCAGAAAACCATATAAAGTATACTACAGCCTCAGAAACACGACCAAGGGCACAACCCTTATTGATTCTTCAGCTGTATTTGATACTAACTCCACAGATATTTCAGGTAAAGTTCAGGAAGGATTTATCCTGAAAATCAAATCTGTTGAACCTTCACTTGGCACCACAAGATATTCAAATGCCACCAGATGGTATGATAACTTCAGTGCCACTTCATCAACAGGTATATTCTATGGCGGTGATGACATTACCATTGGTGCAACCAGATTCGGTTTACCGAGAAATGCCACAACCAATCCATCCACAGTTATATCTGCAGATAGGTTAAGACAGGTTCAGATTGTATTTGATGCTGCTAATCCCGGTAAAGCTTACAGATACCTCATGGGATTCAGTGGTAACAACTTTACAAGAGACAGAATCTTCAGATATGCCGAAGGTGTAGCTGCAGCCGATACCACCAACAGAGGACCTGTTGGCAAACTCGGCGAAGGTTTTGTTGATGTTCCGTTCAAAGCATACGTGTCAGATCCTAAAACAGGTGAGAAACGTCAGTTAGCGGTTGGCTTTATTGAAACTTCATCAGTTCTCAGAGATCCTCAGGGCAGACCCCTTAAAGGAACACCCGACGGTATCTGGGATCCCGGAGATTCAGTACTCGCCAGCGGCGAAATGATTCTTCTCTTTGATGGTGACTATGATGCAACCGGAAGCCAGATTCAGTACAAAGGCGGTAATTTCAGCACCGGAGTTCTCTGGGCTGATGTTAACCAGGGCTTTGCAATACCTGCAGGCGCAACAATTAACGGAACTGCTGTTACCGATGATCAGAGAAAAATTGCTGCATCACCGTATTTCAACATGCTTTATGCAGTTGGTTTACAGAGAAAAGATGCAACATCATTCTTTGCCAACGGTGACACACTGACAATTCCTGTTTCTGTATATCCTTATACAGATAATGACAAGTTTACATTTACCACCAAATCGGGCGGTAATTTAACTCAGGATGAAAAACAGTCATTATTTAATAAAGTTAATGTTTTCCCGAACCCGCTTCTTGGTGTTAACCCGGCAGGAAGCTTCAATAACCAGACACCTGATAATCCTTATGTGACATTCAGCAATTTACCGACTGACGTTACAATAAAGATTTACTCACTCTCTGGTATACTCGTGAGAACATTAGGTACAGCCGATAAACTTTCACCCACTTCACCATTCTTAAGATGGAATCTTGAAAATGAAAGCGGACTGAGAGTTGCATCAGGTATGTATATAGCTTTAGTAACTGCTCCCGGATTTGGTGAGAAGATACTTAAGTTCGGTATTATTTTACCACAGAAACAGATTCAGAGGTTCTAAACTGAGGGCGGCACTAAACTGCCGCCTTTAATTAAAAGAAATATCAGGAGTTTAATAGAATGAAAAGATTTATCACATTACTGTTATTAATCTCCTTCGGTGTTATAGCCTATGCAGGTGATGTTGCGCGTAAAGGTACAACAGGAGCTGATCAGTTATTGATACCGGTTGGTGCTCGCGGTATTGCTACCGGAGGTGCTTTTATCTCAAGTGTTACAGGTCTTGAAGCGATTTATTACAATCCTGCAGGCCTTGACATTACAAGAAGAACCGAAGGTATGTTTTCTCAGATGTCGTACATTGCAGATATCAATGTAGCTTACTTTGCTGCAGGTACTTCACTCGGAGAATTCGGATCAGTAGCACTCAGCTTTAAATCAATAGATTTTGGCGATATCACTGTTACAACTATTGATAACCCCGACGGAACCGGAGCTACATATTCTCCGGGATATCTGACGGCTGGTTTGACATATTCTAAAATCATCACAGACAGAGTGAGCATTGGTGCTAACTTCAAAGTGGTGAATGAATCAATTCTTAACACAAGTGCAACTGGCTTTGCCATGGACTTTGGTGTTCAGTACAGATTCGAAAAGAATATCACAATTGGCGCGGCAGTAAAAAATATTGGTACAAACATGCAGTATACCGGTACTGATTTACAGTACAAGGTTGATGTTCCGGGCGGCGCTCCGGGTTCAACCAAAGGTGTATTTGAAGTTGCTACCGAACCATTCCAGATGCCCAGCTTCTTTGAGCTCAGCGTTGGTTATGATTTCCAGTTTGACAAGGATAACAAACTTGCCTTAGCCGGAACATTTGTTAACAACAACGCTTTTGAAGATCAGATGAGATTTGGTCTCGAGTATGGTTTCATGAACATGTTCTACGCCAGAGCAGGTTATAATGTGCAGACTGAAAACACAGCAAGCTCACTTTATGATCTTACTTTTGGTGCAGGCGTTGACTACAAACTTACTGACGGAATAGGACTTATCTTTGACTATGCATTCAGACAGGTTAAAGAATTCCCAAATCCGAATCATGTATTCACAGTTAAAATAGCTGTTCAGTAAGACAGTCACTTTTGATTACGGGCGTCTTTTAAGACGCCCTTTTTATTTACAGGTATTCCACATGAAATTTATCAAGGTTTCACTTCTTTTTTTTCTTTTGCTTAATGTAAACGGCAAGGCTCAGATTCAAAGACTATTTGATCTGGATTTCGGACGTTTCTCTTCCCTTGATTCTTCCGGAATTTTTGAATTATATTTTTCCTTTAATCAGTCTCTATTCAATCAGGTAAAAACAGATTCAGGATCATATATTTCAGGCTCTCTGAGTGTCTGGCTTGAAAATATAAAAACCGGCGATGTTGTTGTAAATAAAGAATATCAGTTTTATAACCGGCATGATGACTCCCTTAAAAATGATCTCACCGGTATGCTGTTTTATAATCTCGCTTATGGTGATTATAAAGCAACGGTAACGGGTAAAGACAGGAATGATTCAAAGCGGGTTGATTCAGCTAAATTTGCATTCACTCTGAGTGCCAAGGAGAATGACAAGTTCTCAATCAGTGATATTCAGCTAGCAAGAAATATCACAAAATCTGAGAATGAAAATTCACCCTTCTATAAGAACACATATGAAGTGGTGCCAAATCCTAATTCTGCATACGGCGAGAACTACCCCGTTGTTTATTACTATGCAGAACTATACAATATGAACATCACTAATTTCCCTGAAACCCTGGTGCTTGAAAAGATTCTTCTTAACGGAAAAAATGAACAATTGCTCAATAAGAAGAAACTTGTATCACGCAAAAACAAATCAATTGTTGAAGCGGGAACCATTACGGTAAATAAATACCCGACGGGAATTTACACACTGGTCTTAAATCTTACGGATACGGTGAATGCAGTCTCGGTATCAAGATTCAAGACTCTCTATATAGTAAATAAAAATATCATTGATTCAACTGTGCAAACTTTTTCTGATGCAGAGTTTATAACATCTGAATTTGTTGCAATGGGCGAGGAGGAACTTGACCAGGCATTTCAGATTGCAAAGTATATAGCATCATCTGCTGAGGTGTCACAATTTGAATCTCTTAAGGATGCCGATGCAAAGAGAAACTTTCTCTTTAATTTCTGGAGAAACAGAGATCTTGAGCCCGAAACAAAAGATAATGAGTTTAAGCGTGAATACTATAAAAGAGTGGATTACGCAAATCAGGTTTTCGGATCTTTTAACAGAAAAGGCTCACTTACCGACAGAGGCAGGGTCTACATTGTTTACGGTGCCCCCAGTGAAATTAACAGGTTTCCCAGTGAGGTTGATACCAAACCCTATGAACAGTGGACCTATGAAGAAATTGAAGGCGGTGTAATCTTTATCTTTGCCGATCTTAACGGATTTGGTGACTATAAACTGCTCCACTCCACTAAACGGGGAGAACTCAGAGATGAAAACTGGAGAAGAAGGATTGAAACTTTATAATTTTATCATCAGATAAGTTAAAAGTTAATAATCAGAGATCAGATTGCAGAATTTAGCAGAATATATTCTTTTTCAGTTGTTCAGTTTGTTTTTCAGGCTGTATCCGGGCAATCCCGTAAAAACATTTGCCCCAGCAATGGCATATCTGTTCAGTGATATTCTGAAGATCAGGAAACGCGTCGTGATTAAAAATCTTAAGATGGCGTTTCCTGAACTTTCCGAAACTGAAATAATGGCTCTCGTCAGAAAAACTTACCTCAGTAATGCTAAAACGATTATTGAAATACTCACTCTTCCTTCTCTTTCTGAATCACGCATCAAAAAAAGAATAAAATTTTCTAACACTGAACTGCTGAAAAAGAAATATGAAGAAAATAAGGGTGTAATGATCATTACCGCCCATTTCGGGAACTGGGAGTATGCAGCACTTTCATCAGGCATCTATACAGGCATAACTCATCATGTGATGGTTCAGTCGCTCAGAAATACAATACTGGATAACTGGCTGAACAGGCAAAGAACAATGTTTAATAACAAGGTTGTCTATACCGGTATCAGTGTTCGTGAGGTGTTTGGCATTCTTAAATCAGGCGGAATTGTTGCAATTGCAGGTGATCAGAGAGGCCCTGAAGAAGGCATACGGGTTAATCTGATGGGTATACCATCAACCATTCATGAAGGCATTGCCGCAATTGCACTGAAAACAGGCGCCGGCATTATAATGGGTATGACCGTAAGGCAGCCTGACGGCAGTTATATCTGCGAGCTGCAGGATGTGCCGACAGATAATCTGCCTGAAGGTAAAACTGCTCAGATAACAGAGATATCACAGCGGCATACAAACGTGCTTGAACAATATCTTAAAAAATATCCCGATCAATATTTCTGGATGCATAACCGTTGGAAATACTGAATAAATTTCTGATTATTCAGACGGCATTCATCGGCGATTGCATATTAACCCTTCCTTTTATTCAGGAACTCAATAAAAATAACCCAGGTTCAGTCATTGACGTGGTCTGCACTCCTGCCGCAGAAGAGATATTTGTTTCATCTCCATATATCAGCTCAGTGATTGTATATGACAAAAGAAAAAGCGGTAAATCGGTTAAAGCAGCCATGAAATTCGGAGGCGGGCTGAAACAGGGTAATTACTCCCGTGTTTACACGCTTCATAAGTCAATGAGAAGTGCAATAATCACTTATTATACCGGAGTCGAAGAGACTTATGGCTTCAGTAATTCAGCTTTTCCCGCAGTCTTCAGACACATAATTAACTATGACCACACGGTACATGAAGTAAAAAGGCTGCTTAGTTTTACTCGCAGCAATTACAACGGCGATTCCTGGAAAATAATGCCGGAAATTAAAGTGCCGGATGACGGAGTGAAACGGGTTGAGGATTTCATACAGAGTGCCGGCAGGTTTGCCGTGATTGCACCATCTTCCGTCTGGGAAACCAAGAGGTATCCCGAAGAACGTTTCAGGGAAATAGCCGGGTATCTTGTGAGTCTGGGGCTGAAGGTCATTCTTACCGGAGGGAAAGGGGATCGTGAGCTTTGTGAACTGGTTAAGGCAGGAAATGAGGAAGTATTAAATGCTGCGGGAGTGTTTAGTCTTACAGAATCAGTATATTTGATAAGCAGATCTGAAATTTTAATTACCAATGACAGTGCACCCACACACATGGCCATGGCGGCCGGAGCACCTGTAATCACCATCTACTGCTCAACGGTGCCTGAATTCGGATTTGCCGGTTATTCTGATAAAAGCAGAAGTATCGGGGTGAAAGATTTAAGATGCCGCCCCTGCGGAATTCATGGCTATAAAGAGTGTCCGGCGGGGCATTTCAGGTGCGGTCATGATCTGGATGCGGGTGATGTGATTAAATTAGCTGAGGAAATTCTTAATGCTGAAAAAAAATAAAACTCTGATTAAGGATATTGATGAAAATCAGAGTGCGGCCATTAAAGCAGCGGCTAAAATATTTTATGAGGGGGGTACTTTTATATATCCCACTGACACGATTTACGGCTTAGGGGCAAATCCGTTTAATAATGATGCAATGACTAAGCTGAGTAAAATTAAGGAGAGGCCGGTTAATAAGCAGTACATAATGCTCATTGGTGATCTTGAAAGCCTTATGCGTTATGTTAATTTTGCTAATGAGCTTCATCTTGACTTTCTCAGAAAGATATGGCCTAATCCCGTATCTGTTGTGCTTACGCTTAATGAATATTATCAGTCAATCCTTAATGCCAAAACGGTGGCATTCAGGATACCGGATAACACATTTTGCCGGAAACTGCTTGATGAAATTAACATGCCGCTTGTTTCTACATCGGCAAACCGTGCGAACGAAGAGCCGGTTAATGAGTACAATGATCTTATCCAGAAGTACAAATATGAGGTGGATGCAATATTTTATACCAAAAAAGGAATTATGCCGGTAAGTTCAACGTTAATTGATCTGAGTTCAGATCATCTGTTTCTGGTGAGAGAAGGCAAAATGAAATTTAAGTACCTCACAAAGCAGTTTGATTCGATTGTGAATAAAATCAGCACAGAGGATTAATTTGAAGTTCTCAGATTATATTGATAAAATTAAATTCACTCTGATCATAATGCCTGAAGGCTCAAGATCAGTGATAAAAAACAAAAATTACAGGTTTTTCAGAGCGCTCAGGCTGATCGGTCTGTTCACTTTTATTTTATTTTCTGTTTTTTATCTGCTGTTTTCTTACACTCCCCTGAAATCAACGCTTGAGTTTGGTGACAGCATGGATGTAAGATCGGGTGAAATAGTTTCCGATATGAATGACCGTCTTGAGGTGCTTATTCTTCAGCTTGACTCGCTCAGAGAAAAAAACAGAAGGCTGCAGAATATTCTGCTTAATAATGACAGAAAACCTGTTCAGGAAAAAGGGGATAAGGACGGTAAAAATAAGGCAAATAATATCGGGGCTGTAATAATAGAATTTTTCAACAGCATTTTCACCGGACCTAAGCCCTCATTCTTCTCACCGGTAACAGGCTTTATTTCACAGAAATTTCTGCCCGAAAAGGGGCATTTCGGAATTGATCTTGTTATTTCAGAGAACACGCCGGTACTGGCATCGGCAAACGGTTATGTTGTTTTTTCAGATTACACCACTAATGACGGCAACATGATCATACTTGCGCATTCAGCGGGTTACATTACTGTTTATAAGCACTGCTCGGCCGTGCTGAAAAAAGAACGTGATCTTGTTGAACAGGGTGAGGTGATCGCACTTTCGGGTAACTCAGGAAAACATACAACCGGGCCTCATCTTCATTTTGAAATATGGAAAGACGGGGTTCCCCTTGATCCTTCTAATGTATTGAGTAAATAACGGAGTATTGATGAAGTCTAAATCTCATGATTCAATCAGTATAATAGGCCAGGGGGTTTCAATAAGCGGTAATATAGAAGATGCCGGTGATATAAGAATTGACGGACATATAAAGGGGGATATAACATCTTCAGGGAATCTCATTCTGGGTGAACACGGTGAGATTCAGGGTAATATTAAAGCCAGATCTGCAGATGTGAGCGGAAAAATTTACGGGCAGATAACAGCCGAAGAGAAGATTGTTCTTGAAAAAACCGGATCGGTTACAGGTGATATAATCTGCAGAACACTTGTGGTTGAAGAAGGAGCTTCTTTTACGGGAAGGAGTTCAAAATATGAATCAGCCCCTCAAACCTAAAAAGATAACAGGCAGTTTAAGAGAAGTGGGCCCTTATCTTGGCCTGGGAACGGGTCTTGCGGGCACAATTATAGTTTTTATACTTGTTGGTAACTGGCTTGACGGAAAATACGGAACACACCACTGGGTGTGGATTCTCGGTTTTACCGGTATGGCAAGCGGCTTGTACAATTTCATAAGAACCGTAACGGATCTTGAAAAAAGAAACAAGCAGCGAAAAAAAGAGGCACAGGAAAAGAAATGATCGTAACGGAGGATATAAAGGCGCGGAAGTTTTATTTTGCCTTTAATATTTTCAATCTGGTGTTCAACACCGCACTGCTTGCCGCGGCATATTATGTTAATTCAGGGGTGCTGCTGCTTAAGGAAACGCTTGTTGCGCTGGCAATTGCCAACTTTGCATTCTATTCTTCAATGGGTTTCATAAAATGGGGGCTCAACAAGGAAGAGAAGAAATTTCTGGCATCTTTTTTCGGAAGTATACTCTATAAGATGGTTTTTGTCACTGCGGCGATAGTTATTTTATTGAATATATTGAATTTAGCCGAAAAAATCTTTATAATTGAAATCTTTATTTTTTATTTTTTTTACCTTAGCATAGAAATAGCTTATTTAGCAAAAATAAATTCCGGAAACCGGACCAAAAAATAATATATGTTTTCAGATACAACTCATGTAATAAAAGATACCCTGCATATTGCAGCGGGTGATTCGGTAAAAGCGGGGGCTGAAGATACGGGATGGATACTCCACCATATAATGGACGGAAATTATCTCGATTTTTCTCCTTTCGGAAAGATCTACCTGCCTCATTTTGAGCTGTTCGGTATTGACATTTCGATCACCAGGCATACCTTTTTCATGTTGCTATCGGCACTGATACTGATATTTGTACTGATAAAAGCATCAAAGAGTTATAAGAAATCACCGGTTCCCGGCAGATTCACTTCTGCAATAGAAGTGCTGATTCTGTTTGTCAGGGATGAGATAGCCAAGCCGAACATAGGCCACGGTTTTGAAAAATTTGTACCGTACCTTTTAACCTGTTTCTTTTTTATCCTGACAGGTAACTTTCTGGGTCTTGTGCCGTTTTCGGCAACTTTTACCAGCAACATAGCCGTAACGGCAATGCTTGCAACACTCACGTTTCTTGCCGTTCAGATTGGCGGTGTGATGCACAACGGATTTTTCGGATATTTCAAGGGGCTGATACCCCACGGGATACCCGTATTCCTGCTCCCCATCATGGCGGTGGTTGAGATATTAGGACTTTTTACAAAACCTTTTGCACTGGCTATAAGGTTGTTTGCAAACATGACGGCTGGTCATATCGTCATCTATGCATTAATCAGCTTAATTTTTGTACTGCAGACTCTTGTGGTTGCTCCGGTATCGGTTGGCATGGCATTATTCATATACCTGCTTGAAGTTCTTATAGCGCTTCTGCAGGCGTATATCTTCACAATGCTTTCGGCCGTGTTTATCGGGCTTGCAGTTCATCAGGACCATTAAATTAATTTATTAAAAGAAAAACAACAAAATCATTTCGGAGGAATATAAATGACTGGTAGTATAGCACTCTTAGCAGCAGGTATCGGCGCAGCTTTAACAGTATTTGGCGGTGCATTAGGTATCGGTAAATTAGCGGCAGCCGCAATGGAAGCCAGTGGCAGACAGCCCGAAGCAGCCGGTGACATCAGAACATCAATGATTATTGCAGCAGCTCTTATCGAAGGTATCTCACTCTTCGCTCTCGTTATCTGCTTTATCTTATCCGGTAAATAATTTTTATAAAAAAAGGTTATTAATATGCACTATAACCTGTTGCTGGCTTTTGCAATGAGCGGCGGCGGCGGCGAAGATGCCGGGCTTCTCGGTGTTAATATAGGGCTTGCCTTCTGGACAGTTTTAACATTTCTTCTGTTACTTCTGATTCTCGGAAAGTTTGCCTGGAAACCGATACTCAAAGCCCTTGATGAAAGAGAAACCAACATCAAATCATCTCTTGAGGCAGCCGAGCGCGCAAAAGAAGAAACCAGGAAGCTGACAGATGAAAATCAGAAGATTTTAGCCCAGGCCATGGAAGAGGCTAACAAGCTCCGTGAGGAATCAAGGAGCCAGGCTGAGTCAATCAAAAATGATATCCTTGCGGAAGCAAAGAAAAAGTCTGACGAGATGCTGGCTTCAGCAACTCACGAGATTGAGGTTAAGAAGCAGGAAGCTCTCTCCGAAATCAAAAATCAGATTGCAGATATCTCAATTGACATTGCCTCTAAAATACTGAAAGCTAATGTCGATAAAGAAAAGAACAAAACTCTGATTGAATCCGGATTAAACGAAATCGGAAAAAACTAAGAAATGGTACTCAATAAAGTAGCTCATAAATATGCCGAATCTTTCCTTGAGGATATCAAAGGAAAAGGGCTTGAAACGAAACTGAAGGATGAAGCCGTTTCTGTGGTTGAGATTATTACCGGCAGCAAGCCGCTTAACAGGGTCATTGAAAATCCTGTTATCAAGGCTGAGTCGAAGGTTAATATTCTCAAGGCTCTGTTTGCTGGCAAGGTTGATGATAACATCATCGGCCTTTTTGAATTTCTGGGCCGCAAAGAGAGAATTGACATGGTTACCGATGTTCTCCGCTCTTTCAGAGAAAAAGTGAATCAGAAACTCGGGATCACCGATGTTAAGATCAAGAGCGCTTTTGAAATGGATTCAAAGCAGCTTTCTTCGATTGTAACGGAACTTGAAAAAGTACTCGGTAAAAAGGTGACTGCTGAAATCCGTGTTGACCCTGAGATAATCGGAGGTATTATAGTTGATACCGGCGATAAAGTGATTGATGCCTCGGTATCAAGCAAATTACAAAGATTACGCAAGAATTTTACTAATCTGGAATTAGTATCAAACTAAGCAGAAGGAATTTATATGTTTGAAATCAGACCGGATGAAATTACCTCTATTCTGAGAAAACAGCTCTCCGGATTTGAAGAAGAAGCCGAGATTTACGAGAAGGGTACCGTTCTCCAGGTTGGTGACGGTATTTCGCGCGTATACGGCTTATCACAGGTAATGGCCAGCGAGCTGGTGACTTTTCATAAGAAAGACACTAATGAAGAGCTCACACAGGGTATGGTTCTTAACCTTGAAGAGGACAGCGTTGGCTGCGTTCTCTTTGGTGATTCCTCTCTCGTTAAAGAAGGGGACATTGTTAAGAGAACCGGTAAAGTTGCATCAATGAAAGTGGGCGAAGAAATGCTCTCAAGAGTAATTGATCCTCTCGGTACTCCCCTTGACGGCAAAGGACCTGTTAACACAGAAACCTATTACCCCATTGAAAGAAAAGCGCTGGGCGTAATTCAGAGACAGCCGGTTAAAGAACCTCTCCAGACGGGTATCACCGCCATTGATGCAATGATCCCGATAGGAAGAGGACAGAGAGAGCTTATCATTGGTGACCGCCAGACAGGTAAAACTGCCATTGCGGTTGATACCATTATTAATCAGAAATACACACATTCAGACGAAGCTAAAGAACTGGGCATTAAACCGGTTTTCTGCGTTTATGTATCGGTTGGTCAGAAAAGATCAACTGTAAGACAGGTTGTTGCCAAGCTTGAAGAGCATGGTGCCATGGCTTACACCACGGTTATTGCTGCCTCTGCATCAGATCCTGCTCCGCTTCAGTTCCTTGCTCCGTACTCGGGTGCATGTCTGGGTGAGTATTTCAGAGATAACGGTAAACACGCCCTTGTTATTTTTGACGATTTATCAAAACAGGCTGCAGCGTACAGAGAGCTTTCTCTCCTTCTGAGAAGACCTCCGGGACGTGAAGCATACCCCGGTGACGTATTCTATCTCCACTCAAGACTTCTTGAAAGAGCATCAAAGCTCAGTGATGAGCTGGGCGGCGGAAGCTTAACCGCTCTCCCGATAATTGAAACCCAGCAGGGTGACGTTTCTGCTTATATTCCCACAAACGTTATTTCAATTACCGACGGACAGATTTATCTTGAACCAAACCTTTTCAACGCCGGCGTAAGACCCGCTATCAATGTTGGTATCTCGGTATCACGTGTGGGCGGTAACGCGCAGATTAAGGCGATGAAATCGGTTGCAGGAAGCCTTAAGCTTGATCTTGCACAGTACCGCGAGCTTGAAGCTTTTGCTAAATTCGGTTCGGATCTTGATTCATCAACTCAGAAAGTTCTCTCAAGAGGCGCCAGACTGGTTGAACTTCTTAAACAGAATCAGTATGTGCCCGTGCCCGTTGAAAAACAGGTTGTGGCTATCTATATTGGCACAAAAGGTCATCTTGATAATGTGAACCTTGCTGATGTAAAGAGATTTGAAAAAGAATTTCTTGAGTACGTCAAGGTTAAATACAATGATATTTTTGAGTCGATCAAAAAATCAAAAGTTTTATCAAAAGAAACAGAAGAACTGATTGTAAAAGCCGTGAAAGAGTTTTCAGCAGGCTTCAAGAGCAGTGCAGAGTAACTAGGAATCTATGGCAACTTTACGCGACCTTAGAAACAGAATAAAAGGTATCAGGAATACCCAGCAGATAACCAAAGCCATGAAAATGGTGGCTGCTGCAAAGCTTCGCCGTGCGCAGGATAATGTTATCAATGCCCGCCCGTTTGCCGCAAAGCTCAGATCTCTGGTTTCTGACCTCATCACTGAGGAAGATATTGCGTTAAACAGTCTCCTGGTTGAAAGACCGGTTAAAAGTGCGCTTGTAGTTTGTCTTACTTCAGACCGTGGTCTCTGCGGTGCTTTTAATACGAATATAATCAAAGAAGCAAACAGAGTTATTGCGGAACTTGAATCACAGGGTGTCACTCCTAAACTGATGTGCATAGGCAAAAAAGGCCATGACAACTTCAAGAAGGAAAAATACACAATTGTGAGTCAGTTTACAGGCATTTTTAATTCGCTTAACTTCTCATATGTCACCCCCATAATGAATGCAATCACTGCAGGATTTGAGAATGGTGACTATGAAAAGGTTATTGTTGTTTATAATGAATTCAAATCCGTAATTCAGCAGAGAATTGTAAGCGAACAGCTTCTTCCCGTTAAAATAGAGAAGAGCGAAGCCGGTGCAGATGAGCAGTTCATCTATGAGCCCGGTGAGCGTGAAATCGTGAATTACCTTATTCCCAGAAACGTTGAATCTCAGGTTTGGAGGATGCTGCTTGAGTCAAACGCTTCAGAATTTGGTGCCAGGATGACCGCAATGGAAAACGCTACATCAAATGCTTCGGATCTGATCAGAACACTCAGAATTAAATACAATAAAGAGAGACAGGCAGCAATTACCAAAGAGATTCTTGAGGTTGTTTCCGGCGCGAATGCTCTCAGGGGTTAATACGGATGTTAGAAGATCTTTCTAAAAAATTAGAGGCAGCTCTAAAAAAAATTAAAGGGCAGGGTAAGATAACCGAAGAGAACGTCTCGGATACTCTGCGTGAGATAAGAAGGGTCTTGCTTGACGCTGATGTTAACTTTACGGTAACTAAAAACTTTATTGAGAGCGTTAAGGAAAAGGCGCTCGGGCAGGAAGTGATTGCTTCAATCACCCCCGGTCAGTTAATCACCAAAATTCTGTATGATGAACTGACTGAGCTGCTCGGAGGCACTTCACGTGAACTCACACTTAATGCAAGCGGTTTAACCATACTGCTTATTGTGGGTTTACAGGGTTCCGGTAAAACTACATTTTCTGCCAAGCTTGCTAAAAAGCTTAAAGGCAACGGCAGAAAACCACTGCTTGTGGCGGCAGATATTTACAGACCTGCGGCTATTGAGCAGTTAAAAATACTTGGTAAGAGCACTGATATTCCCGTGTTCTCTCTGGGTCAGGAAGATCCCAGGAAAATAGCTGTGCAGTCACTTTCTTATGCAAAGGAAAATGGCTGCGATACAGTTATTATAGATACGGCAGGAAGGCTTCACGTTGATCAGGAACTGATGTCGGAAGTAACCGATATTAAAGAACTCGTGAAACCCACTGAAATCCTGTTTGTTGTGGATTCAATGACCGGTCAGGATGCTGTTAACTCAGCTAAAGCCTTCCATGAATCTGTCAGCTTTGACGGCATTGTGCTTACAAAGCTTGACGGTGATTCAAAGGGAGGTTGTGCTCTTTCTATCAGGCAGGTTGTTGGCGAACCGATAAAGTTTGTAAGCAACGGTGAGAAGCTTGATGCTCTGGATGTGTTCTATCCTGAGAGGCTTGCTTCAAGAATATTAGGCAAAGGTGACGTAATTTCACTCGTTGAAAAGGCTCAGGCCAACTTTGACGAAGATGAAGCCGAGAAAATGGCAGAGAAATTACGAAAAAATAAATTTGACTTTGATGATTTTTTGAAGCAAATTAAAATGATAAAAAAAATGGGTTCTCTTTCATCACTTGTTTCAATGCTTCCGGGTATCGGGAGCCAGCTGAAAGATGTGAATGTTGATGACAAAGCGCTTGTGCGGGTAGAAGCTATAATAAGCTCAATGACTCTTGAAGAAAGGAGAAATCCTAAGATTCTGAACGGAGGAAGGAGAAAAAGAATAGCCCGCGGAAGCGGTACATCAATTCAGGATGTGAACCGCTTAATAAAACAGTACAATGAAATGTTAACAATGATTGGCCGCTTCAACAAAATGAATCTTTTTGGCGGAGGCCGGGTCAATAAATTCAGATAATAAGATATTCCTTATCGGAGGTTATTAATTTGGTTAAGCTAAGACTTCAGAGGATGGGTAAAAAAAGACAGCCCGTCTATAAGATCGTAGCAGTTGATGCAAGAAGTCCACGTGACGGTAAATTTTTAGAAGATCTGGGACAGTATAATCCCACAAAAGATCCTCATTTTATTAATATCAAAGAAGACAGAGCGATTTATTGGTTAAATAACGGTGCTCAGCCAACTGACACTGTTAACAGTCTGTTAAGAAAAACAGGTGTGAATTATCGTGTTGATTTAATGAAACGCGGTTTGGCTCCTGAGGCGATTGAAGCCGAAATTTCTAAATGGAAAGAATCTAAATCTGCTCCCGTAAATAAAAAGGTTGCGAAAAAAGCAAAAGAAACAACCGGTGCAGCAGAAGTCGGGGAAGCTTCTTCTGAATCGTAAATTACTGAAGTAATTCCCCTAAGCATCCCAAAAATATAGGAGGATTCCCTATGAAGGAATTTGTTGAGTACATTGCTAAATATCTCGTGGATAATCCTGATGAGGTTTCTGTAGAAATTAAATCAGAGGAAGAGAGAAAGATTGTTCTTGGTCTGAAAGTGGGACCTGATGATGTAGGAAAAGTCATCGGAAAACAAGGTAAGACCGCCCAGGCAATCAGAACTCTTCTCACAGCTATAGCAGCCAAAGAAGGCAAGAGAGCAATACTGGATATACTTGACTAGTTTTAATAATTCCTTGCTATGACAGATTATTATCTCATAGGGAAAATAACCGGTCAGTTTGGCAAGCACGGTTTCTTAAAGATTGAATGCTACTCCGATTTTCCGGAAAGATTCAGGAATCTGAAAGAATCCTATATTCTAGTTTCGGGTAATTACAAAAAGGTTTTTGTCGATAAAGTAAGAAGAGAAAATGATTCTCTGATTATAAGACTTAAAGGCTTTGAATCGCCGGAGGACAGTAAGTTCCTGATTAATAAAGAGCTTTTCGTGGATCAGGATAACTTAGTGAAGCTTCCGGCCGATTATTATTTTGTTCACGATCTTATCGGATCGGCCGTTCACAGGAACGGTGTGCAGATCGGGGTTATCACTGATGTTCTTAACCTTCCTGCAAATGATGTTTATGTCATTAAGGCAGAAGCGGGTGAAGAGCTCATGATTCCGGCTGTCAAAATGTTCATTGAAAAATTTGATTCTGAATCAAAGATATTATATCTGACCCCCGGAGATCAGTTTTACACGGATGAAAATGATGAGGATTGACATTATTTCTGCCACGCCGGATCTTTTTGAAAGTCCGCTTAAGAGCAGTATAATAAAAAGGAGTCAGACCAAAGGAATAACGGAGATTCATGTTCACAATCTGCGTGACTATGCTTATGACAAGCACAGAATGATAGATGACAAACCGTTTGGCGGCGGTGCCGGAATGGTGCTCAAACCCGAACCGTTTTTTGAAGTGATCAGCAAGCTTAAAAGTGAGCGGACGTATGATGCTGTAATATTCACCGTTCCTCACGGCAAAATATTTTCTCAGGAAGATGCCAACAGATTATCGTTAAAGAATAATCTGCTTTTTGTGGCAGGTCATTACAAAGATATTGATGACCGTGTGAGAGAATACTTTGCAACAGAAGAGATTTCAATCGGGAATTTTGTCCTCACCGGAGGAGAGTTGCCCGTTCTGCTTATGGCTGATGCCATAATCAGACTGATTCCCGGAGTTTTGAATGACAGTGAATCGGCTCTTGACGATTCATTTCAGGATGGTATGCGCATAGCGGCACCATCTTACACGAGACCTGCAGAATATAATGGTCTCGGGGTTCCACCGGTTTTATTAGCCGGGAACCATCAGGAGGTTAAAAAATGGAAAGAAATGCAGTCTGAGATTATGACCGCAAAATGGAAGAAATTAAATAATATACCGGAGTAATAAAATGAATAAAGTTTCTCATTTGGTTCCGCAGACTCCGAATCCTGAAATCTGCAATTTCAGAGTCGGCGACAGAATCAGAGTTCACGTGAGAGTAATCGAAGGTGACAAAGAGAGAATTCAGCCTTTTGAAGGTGATGTTATAGGCATTCACGGAATGCAGGAAAACAGAACCTTTATGGTAAGAAAAATTTCCAGCGGCGTTGGTGTGGAAAGAATATTTCCCTTCAATTCACCCAAGGTTGCAAAGGTTGAATTAATAAGAGAAGGTCTTGTAAGAAGAGCAAAACTCTACTACTTAAGAGGTCTTTCAGGTAAAGCTGCCAAAATTAAGGACAAAAACTTAATATAGTTTTATCAGCAATATTTTTTGGATGGGCGTTTTGCGCCCATTTTTATTTTTAAAGTGAGGATAATTTGAATCTCTTTTTGCCCGATAACTTTATCGGCTATATACTTGAACGCGCCCTCCCTGAGGGGCTCTTCAATAAGGTAAGCTACATAAAATCAGGTGATCTTGCCGTTCATGCTGAGCACAGCCAGGATGATGTGTTTCTTGCACCCACGCTTGATCTGAACGGTAAAAAGGAGATATATCTTTCGGGAAAGGCCGCTGCAATAATTGATATGGAGATTTCAACCGGGTTCATGTACTACTCAGGAAAAGCGGTTGATGAGCTCAGGAAAGCCGGTATTGCAGGCGATATCTGCAAACAGGATATTATTCTGGCAAAGCTTCTTTTTAATGAGCTCTACGGCAGCGATCCAGAGCTTAAGATTGTAAGTGCCGGTGACTGGGGTGATCTTGATGCGCTTATACTGTTCGGCAATGAAAATTTCAGTGATGACAGGTTTACAGCGGGTGTGCCGTGGAGTGACGAGATAACCGAACTTCTTGATTCATCATTTGTGCAGTATTCTTTTGCTTCAAATAATGTTGATTCATTAAAGCTTCTTAACTCCTACGCTGATTATATTGATGAAAACGCTTTAGAAACAAGTATAGGATTAATGACTTGGCTAGCCTTATTAGAATTGAATAGTTAATTTATTATTTCTTTTTATGTAAAAAATATTCCTTTTCAGGTTTGTTTTTAATATATTTGCTTGAATACGAACAATAAATACAAATAATTATGGGTAAAGGTGATATTAAATCGAAAAAAGGTAAAATTACTAACGGTAGTTACGGTGTTAAAAGAAAAAGAAAATGAACTGATGGAAACTCAATCTCTCGTTGATGATAAAAATATTAACATAGATATCAGGAAGGAAGTTGAGTCATTATTATTGC
>JABWCA010000029.1 GCA_013359345.1 Ignavibacteriaceae bacterium | reverse complement strand
ATTTACACTTTTGCCGTCAGCTAAAGCAAACGGCATAAGATTCAATAATGTTGTGGGCTGGAATGATCATGTTTTATATCTGCTGTTTTCAGTTCATCTGTAGCCGTCGGTTTAACCGACTGATAAGAATCTCACAGAACTTCAACAGCTTCAGCCGCATTAAACACATGCAGGTTTCGGTTTTTATGTGGTTAAAACCAAGGGATTCTTCAGGGCTTCACAACCGTTGACTGAAGTCAACGGCAATAGATAAACAACAGTTCAGAAGCGCTAAACCATTTTTTTTTAATGTCTTACAGTTTTTTTCATCTATTGCCGTCGGTTTTAACCGACGGTATGGTATCCGGCAATCATTTCCGGTTTTAACCGCATTTTTCCATTCTTGTTACTGTAAGATATTGGTTGAGGAATGCATTCGGGAGACGCAAGCATTGCGTCTCTACAGATATGCAGATGGAGCACTGGAAATATCAGGAATATTTTCCATGATAAAAACCGCCGCTTCGCGTCGTAGGGGGATTTGTTGGGGGTGCGTTTTCTACATATATTCAACCCGTCCCGGGTTGATCCGCGGTTTAGAAAGGATGAATCCGGTAGAGATGCGATACTCGCATCCCGGGAGTTGGGAGGTATTGATACAATTTTTTGCCGTAATTAGTTACAGGCAATTTTTGTTCTTACCATTTCGGGGGGAAGCTTCCCCCGAATGGTAAACCAGTGCTAAGAAATGTTTTTGATTGCTAATTTACATTTTTGCCGACCGCTAAAGCAAACGGCAAGAATATACCACATTGAAAGGAATTTTGGTTTTGGTGATCACACGGCAGGATTTGTTGGTTTAATAAGTGAAACCCTCACCAATCTTGACTTCAGATTTTTCCGGCATCAATGTTGCCACCCGGATGGGGGCGATACATCCTGTATTAAAAATTCGTGTTCATACGCTTCATTTGTTTCATTAGTGTTTCAAACGTTTATGCTGCCTAACCATGAACAACGCACTCCTGCACAACAAACCAAGCACTCACGCAATGCTTTCTTTTCATGTTACTCTAATAATGGATTGAGTTAAAGCAAATAAAACATTAAATTAGCAGGTTAAATAATTTTTCAGTTATGATGCAGTCAAGTGAATTAACCCAGAGAGAAAAGAATATTCTCCGTTATATCGTACAGCAGTTTATTCTCACTGCCGCTCCGGTGGGATCAAGGAATATAACAAAGAAGTACGAAATCGGGCTCTCCCCTGCCTCTGTCAGGAATATTATGTCCGATCTTGAGGACAGCGGGTTTATTGACCACCCTCATACTTCAGCCGGAAGAATCCCGACTGACAAAGGTTACAGGGTGTATGTGGATTATCTCATGGATCTGCAGAAAATTAAAGGGGCTGAAAAAAATCTCCTTAACAAGGAACTCACCGCTGATCACCTCAGTCAGAATGATATAATTGAGACCACCACCAGACTGCTCAGCCGGATTACTAATCAGCTTGCGTGTGTGGTGTATCCTGATATTGAGAGCGGTATATTAACCAAACTGCAGCTTGTTCTTGTATCACCAAAAAGACTTCTTGTCATCTTAAGTATTGCTTCAGGGCTGCTTAAAACCATCACACTTGAACTGAATTACGAAATTGAAGAAAAATATATAGATCCGGTTCAGTCGTTATTAAATGAAAAACTGAGCGGTCTGAAACTTAGTGAAATAAGAGAGACATTTGCCGAAAGGATAAAAAGCAGCGGTGATCTTCATGAAAATCCGCTTCTCAAGGCAATTTACTCCTCACTTGATAAAATCTTTAAGGATACAAATATCAAGGAAAAAGTTGTGGTCTCCGGCGGGCGGAATCTTATCAAACAGCCGGAGTTTGAAAACCCGGGTAAGTTTGAAAGCATTGTAGAGCTTATTGAGGATAAGGATATAATAGTTCATATCCTTGATAAGCCTTCTTTAACTGCCGAAAATTCAATACCCAAGACACTTGAGGTTAATGTTGCCATCGGGAGCGAGCTTAACAGCAAGAACCTTGAAGACTACAGCGTTGTTATTAAAGAATATAAGATCGGCAAGATCAACGGTAAACTCGGTATTGTCGGTCCGAAAAGAATGGATTATTCAAAAATTATTGCAATCATAGATTACACTTCAAAATTACTTACTGAAGTTTTGAATAAATCATGAGGGATTCAATCATGTCAAAAAACAAACAGAACAAAGAAAATATAAAAGAAACCAGCACTGAAATGCATATTGAAAATGAGATTACTGATACTGCCGGTGAAACTGCTGCATCTGATGTAAACACAGAGGCACAGGCAGCCGCCTCAGATGAAACAGAGGCTCAGACAGAACAGGAACAGAATCTTTCAGAAAAGGATGAAGTTATCAGCAGATTAAAGAGAGAAAACCAGGAATTAAAGGAAAAGCAGGATCTTCTTATCCGCAATGTTGCCGAACTTGAGAATATCAGGAGAAGAAACGAAAAGGAAAAATCTGATTTCTTCAGGTATGAGGGAGAATCAATCATAAGACGTCTGCTCCCCGTTATTGATGATTTTGAAAGATCTCTCACTGAAATTGAAAAAGCAAAAGAAGTTGATTCGGTGAAAAAAGGGATACAGCTTATCCATCAGAAACTTACTAAAGTGCTTGAAGAATCGGGCGTTCAGAAAATTGACAGCGTCGGCAAAGAATTTAATGTTGATCTGCATGATGCGCTGATGCACCAGAACACACCCGATTACCCTCCGCACACGGTTGTATCAGAGTTTGCCCCGGCATATATGTTTAAGGATAAAGTGATAAGACACGCACAGGTTGTTGTAAGCGATGAAAATTCAGGCGCGCAGAATTCTGAAGAATCAGTGGCCGGCGGAGAGGAGAATAACTGATTATGTCAAAACGCGATTATTATGAAATTCTGGGTGTTGCAAAAAACGCAGGCAAGGATGAGATAAAAAAATCTTACCGTAAGATTGCGATGCAGTACCACCCTGACCGCAACCCCGATAACAAAGAAGCCGAAGAGAAATTCAAGGAAGCAGCCGAAGCTTACGAGGTTCTTTCTGATGATGATAAAAGAGCCAAATATGATCGCTACGGGCATGATGGCCTCAGAGGCGGGCAGGATTTCCATGGTTTCAGCAATATTAATGATATCTTCTCACAGTTCAGTGATATTTTTGGAGGCGGCTCCATTTTTGATGATATTTTCGGAGGCGGCAGGGGCGGTGGCTCACGCGGCAGAAGACGTTCATCAGGAATACCGGGATCAGATCTCAGAGTTACGATAAAGCTGAAACTTGAAGAGATTGCAACAGGCACAACAAAAAAAATAAAGCTTAAGAAGTATGTAAGATGTGATCAGTGCAGCGGCTCTGGCTCCGATGGCGGTTCATCACACAAAACCTGCAATGTTTGTAACGGAAGCGGTGAGATCAGAAATGTATCACGCTCGGTGTTCGGTCAGTTCGTAAACATACAGCCGTGTGCTAACTGCAACGGTGAGGGAACCGTTATTGATAAACCGTGCCGTAAGTGTATGGGTGATGGCAGGGTTCAGGATGAAGTGACCGTATCGGTTGATATACCTTCAGGTGTCACCAAAGAAAATTACCTGACAATGAGAAGAGAAGGTAATGCAGGCATCCGCGGTGGTGAATTCGGCGATCTGATTGTTGCGTTTCAGGAAATTCCTCACGAATTCTTTAAGCGCGATGGTGATAATATAATCTTTGATCTTGAGGTCAGTTTCCCTGAACTGGTTCTGGGTACCACAGCCGAAGTGCCGACTCTCAGCGGCAAGAATGTTAAGATTGAGATAGATGCCGGCACACCTCCCGGTAAACTGCTCAGAATGAAGGAGAAAGGCATTAAACACCTTAACTCCGGCGGATACGGAGATCAGTTAATAAGAATTAATCTGATTATGCCCAAAAAAGTTAACCAGAAAGAAAAAGAACTGCTTAAAGAACTGGCAAATCAGCCAAATATTACCGGAAAAGAAAATGATTTGGGCGGTTTTTTCCGTAAATTTAGTTTTTAGTTAATTTTTTACAGATTAATTTAGAATGGCAGTTTTCAAAAAACTTTCACAGCTCATTCCTTTTACTAAAAGCGAACTGGCCGTGATCAGTTTTCTGTTGATTTCTGCCGCCACGGGAACGCTGCTGAGAAGCACAGAAACAGCAGATCTTAAACCGCTGCCTGCGAGGCCGGTTTACTCAGAAAGTGAAAAATTGTTTTTGAAGGCATTAAATTCACCTGAGGCTGATTCTGAACCTGAGAGTAAGCAGGTGAGTAAAGCTCCGGCGGCAAAACTGGCTCCCGGTGAGAAAATCGATATTAATCAGGCAGGAATTGCCGATCTGATAAAATTACCGGGAATTGGCGGGGTTCTGGCTAAAAAAATATTGGAATTTCGTGAAAATATTGGCTATTTTAGGAGTATACAAGATTTACTGAAAGTTAAAGGAATCGGTAACTCCAAATTCGATAAAATTAAAGATTATATTTATATAAAAAATTAAATGATAAAGCTTGGAGGATAAATGGCCCAGTCAAGAGATCCATTGTATTTGCACGTTGGTCTCTATGCAATTGTTGTAGTTTTAGTGGTGATACTTATTAAAATTGCAGTGATTGATCCAAAAGAAATAGTTCAGCAGGAAAAATATTATCAGAAGGAAAGCCGCCTCAGAATGCTCCTCCTCAGAGATGCTCAGCAGGCTTATTTTTCTGTTAAAGGAAAGTTTACCACAAGTGTTGATTCGCTGATTAACTTCCTGAAATCACCTGAGGGTGAAAAACTGTATATGGCTATTGATTCAATTACAAATAAACCTGTTTATAAAAATCTTTATGCCAATAAAGGTCTGATTGATTCACTCAGAAAAACCCCGAAATCACTTCAGCCTTATATGGTACTGGTTGATACCAGCAGAAGTTTTGATTCAACTGTAACCGCTGCAGGCAGATTACTTAAAGTTGATACTACAATAACAGTAGGTACCAAATACAGAATTGAAGATCCTGACGGATATGGTACCGTTGGCGATCTCTCAAATGACGCTCTGAAAAACTCAGCTTCCTGGGAATAATTTCCTGATGGTTAAACCGGGTACGGGATTATTTTTTAATGACGACGGATCTTGTTTAATCAGTATCTCCGGAAATAATGCAGGAAGTAAAGATTCAGATAAAAAATCTTTACCGCCTTTTGCAGTTACTGAGATATTTTCGGGCGAATTTGACAAATCGTTTCTGACACAGGCTTTCTCCGGAGATGCGGGCATCAACGGAGAAAGCTTTTTTTTGCCCGTTTCCGTTCCCCCCTCCCGCTGTAATTCATTCATCCTGCCCGGCGCTTACCCCCTGAAACCGGGTGAACTGATGGAACAGCTCCGCTGGGAGCTTAAAATGCTTTTCCCTTATAAAAATGACGGCCAGGAAATTATTAAAATCCTGAAAAGTGACACCGCCGGTTCAATCATGGTCTCCACCGTGCACCCATGGTTTTATAAAAAAATCAGGTCTCTTTTTGAACCGGAGTTTGAATTGCTTATTGAACCTTCATGGTTCTCAATAGACAGGGTTGTCAGGAAGCTCTGCCCCGAAAACGAAACAACAGCCTGCTTTCATCTTATAGGTAATAAACTTGCGGCCATGTTCTATGCAGGCAATGAACCCCGTGCATTTGAAATAAGGGAAATCAGGGAACCGAATGATCTTATCGAGCTTATAATTGATTTCGCCTCGGCAAACAACCCTGCCGAAGTCTTCTTTTTCTCTGAAAACAGTACAAAGACTTTTATTTCTCTTCTGCAGTCAAAAACCGGGCTTGTATTCGGAAATCTCTTCGGGAAATTAAAAAATAACGATATTAAAGTTTTTAACCCCGGGCTGCCGGTTTTTTCCGGTCTCGCAGCGTTAGGTGCCGCCCTTCATAATTTTAACTGAAAGATGAGACTAAGGATAATCTCAGGTGAGCTTGGCGGCAGATTTATTAAAGCCCCCGACAGCAAATTCACACGCCCCACAACAGAAAAAGTTAAAGAATCAATTTTTAACCAGCTTTCCAATTTTTTTGAATTTGATGATAAACTGGTTCTTGACCTTTATTCGGGCAGCGGTTCTCTCGGCTTTGAGGCCCTATCCAGAGGAGCATCTGAGGTTCATTTCATTGAAAAGAATTTTAAGGTATATCAGAATCTCAGTGAAAATGCGGCTTCGCTTAATGTGGCAGAGAGGGTAAAAATTTTTAAAACGGATACTGTTAAATATCTTTCTTCATGTTCATATAAATACGATCTTATTCTTGCCGACCCTCCGTTTTTCATGTATGATATCCATAACTGCTTTAAGCTCATCAAAGATAAGCAGCTGATTGCTCCGGGGGGCATCCTCCTGATTGAAAGATCGGTGCAGACTATTCAAAAAGATGCTGCCGCATTTTCACTTGAACCATACAGAAGGATTGGTGATACAGCACTTTATATCCTGGAGAACAACTAGATTTTGAAACTTTTATTTTTCTTTTTTTTACTCGGTCTCACTCTTGCCGCACAGACCCTCACAAGAATTTTTGATTCACCTCTGTTTTATAAGAACAGCACCCCCCTGAATAATGTATTCAGCGGCGGTCACAATAACCCTGAGTTTCAGTTTATTGATGTAACCGGAGACGGGAAAAAAGAGTTGTTCCTGCTCGATAGTGATGGCTCGGTAAGTTATTACGTAAATGAAGGCACTGTAAGCTCACCCGACTATCATCTTTACGCTATACCCTTTCAGGGGATTGAATTTAAAGACTGGTTCTTCTTCACAGATATCGATAATGACGGTGATCAGGACTATTTTACAGGAAGGGGTGATAATTATATCCGGTTTTACAGAAATACCGGGTCGGCAGCGGCACCTCTTTTCACAAAAGAAATTGATACGCTCAGAGATCTGAACGGCGAACCCGTATTTTCAGAGAGTGCCTGCAACCCGGTTTTCACCGATGTTGATGCAGACGGCGATTATGATCTCATTTCTGGTAACTCATCAGGAAGCCTTTCATTCATTGAAAATACCGGCAGTGCCCTCAACTTCCAGTTCACATTCAGAACAACACAATGGCTTAATATCATTATAATAGGCGGAGGCAGTCCGTCAGGATTAAATGATAACCGGCATGGTGCAAGTTCAATAGATTTTGCCGATATTGATAATGACGGTGATAAAGATATGATCTGGGGGGATTTTTTCAGCACCAGTCTTTATTATCTCGAGAATAACGGAACTGCGGCTTCTCCTTCATATTTTGTAAAGCATTCATTCTACCCGTCTAATTCAGACAGCCTGATCACAAGCGGCTTCAATATGCCCAGATTCACAGATTTTGACGGCGATGGTGATTTTGATCTGATTGTTTCTGTTTTGTACGATCCTTCAGTGCCTCAGTCACTGATCTACTACCGGAATGCGGGGACTCCGGCAGTTCCTGATTTCAGAAAAGTTACCGAAGATTACTTTTCAACCGTTGATTTCGGCATTCAGAGCGCTCCTGTATTCTGTGATATTGATGGCGATGGCGATTATGATCTTTTTACGGGCTCTGCCAATAACCCCAATGGCAGCATACATTACTTTGAGAACACGGGCAGCAGATTCTCACCACTGTTTCAATACAGAACGGATACTTTTGCAGGTATCACCGGTGAACTTACTATTGTCCCCTCTTTTGCTGATGTTGATTCAGACGGTGATTATGACCTTGTAACAGGCAGATTTGACGGCAAGCTGATGTTTTACAGAAACACCGGAACCGCTCAGAACCCCTCATTCCCTGCCGGTCAGTTTCTTACGGAAACCGGCAATACAGATATTGATGCCGGGCTCTACTCACGCCCGTTTTTATTTGATTATGATTCGGACGGTGATATTGATATAATCTGCGGGGCGTTTAACGGAAGGTTTACACTTTACCGCAATGATGCCGGAAACTTCACATCGCCTTTTACAAAAGATATAACTTACTTCCAGAATCTTGATGTCGGTGATAACTCATCCCCCTTTTTGTTCAATCTTACCGGTGATGAAAAGCCGGAACTTATCACAGGGAACAGAGCAGGCAGCGTGCTCGTATTCAGTAACACCGGTACGGTTATAAATCCTGTATGGACCCCTCAGCCATTTAATCTCCCGGGCGGATTTGCGGGATCAGAGCTGAGTCCCTGGATATCAGATTTTGACGGTGATACAGATCCCGATTTCATTTTCGGCAATTACAGAGGCGGACTGATATTTTTCAGGAATGATGAAATCCTCTCTGCCGCAGAAGACTTCACTGTACCTGAGAAATTTTCAGTATCAGCTTATCCCAACCCATTTAACCCCGGCACAAAAATCAGTTTCAGCCTAAGAGAATCTGCCGGTGTAAGATATTTTATCACAAATATTAACGGTGAGAGAATTTTTCAGTCCGATTATATGTTTATGAGTAATGGAACACACACTCTTCCCGTAGATTTTGCTAAATTAAACGCTCCATCAGGAATCTACATTTTCACATTAACCACAGGAAAAGCAACAGCACAGTCAAAACTGGTATACATAAAATAATTAAATTAATTTATCGCCCTCATTCAGGAGATCTAATGCTAAAATATTTAGCCGCATTTTTTTTAATATTCGCGTCAGTGGTCAGTAGTCAGACCTCTCCCTTTAATACCGTTCTGAAGGGAACACTTAATCCCCGCCCTAATTTTGATTATAATGATATCTGGGGATACGTGGATTCAGACGGAAGAGAATATGCCCTTCTGGGCGCTTATCAGGGAACTGCAATAATAGAAGTCACTAATCCTGCCTCCCCGAGACTTGTGACATTTATTACCGGCCCTAATTCAACCTGGCGTGATATTAAAACACATCAGCATTATGCTTATATAACAACTGAAGGCACCGGTTCAGGCACCGGGCTGCAGATTGTTGATTTATCGGGTCTCCCGAATACTGCTTCTCTTGTGAATACCGTTTCAACCTGGTTTACCAATGCCCATAATATTTACATAGATAACGGTTATGCTTATGTTATCGGTACCGGCGGAGGCGGAGGGCTCCATATTTTAGATCTTGCAAACCCTGCTGCCCCTGTCAGGAAATCATACTTCACTCAGACAGGATACATTCATGATATCTACGTTTACAATGATACGGCGTATTCATCTTCAGAAAACACTTATGATATTATTAATGTAACTAATAAATCAAATCCCGTACTTGTGAGTTCTTCTGCTGCACTCCCGTCAATTTATGCACACAGCGGCTGGCTTTCCGAAGATAAGAGATATTTCATAGCTTGCGAGGAGTTTAATCAGCGGGATATAACAATATGGGATCTGCAGGACAGAAACTCATGGAACCTGATTGTTCCCTCATGGAAAATGCCCGGCAATTCACCGGTTCACAATGTTTTTGTAAAAGGTGACTATGCTCATATATCTTACTATAAAGACGGATATGTGGTGATCGATATATCAGATCCTTCAAACCCAACTCTGGCAGGATGGTATGATACATATCCGCTCACAACAGGAACCTATGAAGGAGCCTGGGGAGTTTATCCATATCTCCCAAGCGGAAATATCCTGGTGTCAGATATAAATTCAGGTCTTTATATTATTGATTTCACACTTGATAACACAACCCCTGTTGAACTGACTTCTTTCACCGCATCACCCTCGGGTGGAAAAATTCAGCTTTCATGGGTGACTGCAACCGAACTGAATAACAGCCATTTTGAGATTGAGCGCTCTGCAAACAGGAATGAATGGGTCAAGATAGGTGAGGTAAGAGGAAACATCACAACTGCATCCCCGTCAGAATATTCGTTCCTTGATGAATCGCCGCTGAGCGGGAAACAGTATTACAGACTTAAACAGATTGATCTTGACGGTACTTTTGAATACTCTAATATCATTGAGACCGAAAACGCGGGGCCTGAAAATTTTCTGATTCAGCAGAATTACCCCAATCCGTTCAATCCGTCAACAACCATAAATGTGCTGGTTAATGAAAAGAAAACCGTCAGTCTTGAAGTATTTGATGTGCTCGGTAACCTTACCGAAACACTTTTCAGCGGCACACTGGAATCAGGGACTCACAGTTTCAGATTCTCCGGCGCTTCGCTTCCATCGGGAATGTACTTTGCAAGACTCTCTGACGGCAGCACCACACAGATCATCAAAATGCTTCTTATGAAATAATGAATTCCGGGAGACTCAGTTACATGGGTCTCCCCCCTTTTTATCCCTGCCTTAATGATTCCTCACTTTAATCACAGCCCCCTTATTATACTGCGGTAAAGCTGATATCAGTCATCTGATTTAACGGTTAACAAGAGCACCGGAGTAACGGCTGAGCATGATTAATCCTGAAAACACACCCGTCTTATAAAAATAATTGAAATTTTGTTCATTATTAATTGATTCTCCCGTTATTATTACATAGTTTTCATTATTAAATCTTATGATTTAAGAAACCATCGCATTATCGCATTTTAGGAGTGCACAGAATGAAAATTACGAAAAATGAAGCTCTTGAGTATCACAGTAAAGGAAGAAAAGGCAAAATTGAGGTTATACCAACCAAAGCCTGCACTACACAGAGAGATCTTTCATTAGCATATACACCGGGTGTTGCAGATCCCTGTCTGGAGATTGCCCGAGATGAGTCATTAGCCTATGAATATACTGCCAAAGGTAACCTTGTTGCAGTAGTAAGTAACGGAACCGCTGTTTTAGGTCTGGGAGATATCGGTCCTGCCGCCGGTAAACCCGTTATGGAAGGAAAGGGAGTTCTTTTTAAGAGGTTTGCTGATATTGATGTTTTTGATATTGAACTCAATACAAAAAACCCGGATGAAATTATCAAGTGTGTTGAACTGCTAGAACCGACTTTCGGCGGAATTAACCTGGAAGATATAAAAGCCCCCGAATGCTTTTACATTGAGGATGAATTAAAGAAAAAGCTTAACATTCCCGTATTCCATGATGATCAGCATGGAACAGCAATCATCAGCGGTGCGGCTATTCTGAACGCGTGCGAAATTGCCGGGAAGAAATTAAGCGAAGTTAAAATCGTATTCAACGGTGCAGGTGCATCTGCAATTTCATGCGCAAGGCTTTATATCAAACTCGGAGCCACTAAAAGCAATATAGTCCTTTGTGATACCAAGGGTGTTGTTTACAAGGGAAGAACTGCTGGCATGAATGAATTCAAGGAGGAACTTGCTTCAGATACAACAGCAAGAACTCTTGAAGAGGCATTTGTGGGCGCTGATGTTTTTGTGGGTCTTTCATCAGGCAACTGCGTAACCAAAGAGATGGTTAAATCAATGGCCCCCAACCCGATCGTTTTTGCAATGGCCAACCCCACCCCCGAGATAGCTTATGAGGACGCAATAGAAGCCCGCAGTGATGTTATTATGGCCACCGGCAGGTCTGACTACCCGAACCAGATAAATAACGTTCTCGGCTTCCCATTCATTTTCAGAGGGGCTCTTGATGTGAGAGCAAAAGCAATTACAGAAGAAATGAAACTTGCCGCTTCTTATGCTCTGGCCGCATTAGCCAAGGAAGAGGTTCCTGATCTGGTAAGAAAAGCCTATGGCGGTGAAGATATCAGATTCGGCAGAGAATACATTGTTCCGAAGCCGTTTGATCCAAGGGTTCTTACATGGGTTGCCCCTGCCGTGGCTAAAGCCGCAATAGAGGCAGGTGTTGCCGGAAAACCTATTTCAGACTGGGAAGAGTATAAAGAACAGCTTCTTGAAAGACTTGGTGTATCAAGAGAAATTATAAGAAGAATTATTCATCTTGCTCAGGGTAAGATGAAAACCATCGTTTTCCCTGAAGGAAATCAGGTTAAAATTCTTAAGGCTGCCCAGATTCTGGTTGAAATGAAAATTGCTAAACCGATTCTGCTTGGCAACCAGGCTGAGATCTCCGATCTTATTGAGAAGAATAACATTGATGCCGCCGGTTTCACGATCGTTGATCCGGAGTCATACGAAAAACAGGCTGAGTATATTGATGAGTTCTACAAACTCCGTCAGCGTAAAGGAGTTACCAGACAGGAGGCTCAGAGATTACTCCTTAAACACAGGCACAAAAACTATTTTGCCTCTATGATGGTGCACATGGGTGATGCATCTGCCATGATTGCCGGCCTCACTTCACATTATCCTGAAACCATCAGACCGGCTCTTGAAGTAATCAAACTTCAGCCTGATGCAAAGCGTGCCTCAGGTATGTATATAGTAATGGTTAAGAACCGCGTTTATTTCTTTGCTGATACAACTGTGAACGTTGACCCCACTCCTGAGGAACTGGCAGAGATTGCGGTTCAGACTGCCAATACCGTGAAACGCTTTAATATTGAACCGGTTATTGCCATGCTTTCATACAGCAACTTTGGCAGTGCCCCCGGAGCCCAGAGTGATAAGGTTAAGAAGGCTGTTCAGATTCTCCACCAGAATTACCCCGACCTTATGGCTGATGGCGAAATGCAGGCAGATACTGCCACAGTTCCTGAAATCCTGATGCAGGATTATCCGTTTGCAAAAGTGACTAAACGACCCAATGTTCTGATCTTCCCGAACCTTGATTCAGGTAATATTGCTTATAAATTACTTGCAAGAATCGGCGGAGCAACGGTTGTCGGGCCTATACTTCAGGGACTCAGCAAGCCTGTTTATGTACTGCAGAAAGATGCCGAAATTGATGATATAATTAATGTGGCGGCTATTGCGGTTGTTGAAGCGCACGATAAAGAGAAAAGTAAGTAAAATTGATTGCGGGGCTTGTTAAATCAGGCCCCCTCATTTACCCAGTTTCTGATCATTTCTTTGCCATAGCTGGTCAGAACCGACTCAGGATGAAACTGGACCCCTTCAAGCTTTAATTCCTTGTTTCTGATCCCCATGATTATTCCGTCACCGGTTAGAGCAGTTACCCTGAAACCCTCCCGCGGCTCAACAGGATCAATATAAAGAGAGTGGTATCGCATCACTTCAAAAGTTTCAGGCAGCCCTCTGAAAATTCCTTCTCCCGTATTTTTAATAAGTGATACTTTGCCGTGTTTTGGGTGCTTTGACTTTTTTATTTCATATCCGTAAAGCATCCCGATAACCTGATGCCCGAGGCAAACTCCCAGCACCGGTATTCTGCCGGCAAATCTTTTAATCACTTCAGCTGAGATGCCCGCCTCCGCAGGATGGCCGGGACCCGGAGAGATCAGAATTTTATCGGGGTTGTACTTCGTGCCGAAAATGTCAATATCTTCATCATTTCTGACAACAGTGACTTCAGCTCCTGTCTGACAGAGGTAGTCATACAGGATATACGAGAATGAGTCATAGTTATCAATTAAGACTATTTTCAATATCAGTACTTAAAAGGGATATTAATATAGATTTTTGCCGCATTATGAGAGCCGTTGAACTCATCGATATCAAGCACCTCTTCATACTTGGCAATGGCTTCTTCACGCCTGCCGAGAACATCATAAACCATGCCCTGGAAAAGCAAAGTATTTGCGAGGTAGCCCGTTGGTTCGTTGTCAAGTTTTCTCGACAGCTCCTCTGAAACATTGAGATATTTGAGTGCGGAATCAGGTGCGTTCAGATTCTTATAGTAAAGACCAAGATAATAAGCTGATTCACGTTTGACCACTTCAGTAAAACCGAATTTGCCTGCATCGGCACCATTATACAAACCGGTGAATATTTCACTCCACAGCTGTGTATCTCCCCTTCTTACTGCTGCTCTGCCTCTCCATTTAAGGAAAACAGGGTTTTCCGGGAATTCATCGGTAAGTCGTTTTGCGAATTCTTCGGCTTTATAAGGGTTATCTTCATAATTCTGATAGATGGTCACGAGAAAATACATCGCCTCGTATTTTGCATATCTGCCATTTGCGGCGGTGTTTTCAAGCTGCCTGAGCCCTTCTTCTTTATTGCCCGAAGGGAAAAAAATCATCAGCGGTTTTATAAGCGGGTATCTCTCAGGAATCACAGATGCAAGATAGTTATAGATGCCTCTGCCGAGGTCAACATCTTTGTTTGAGGGATCCAGTTCTGCAACCGCAGAGACAATCGGGAGAGCCTCCCTTCCGTCATCTGCCGCTTTGAGCCAGCTCTCTCTCAATGCCCTGAGCCTCCCCCTGAATCCTATTGCGCCCCCTTTGAAGAATAGTGCTTCGGTATCACGGGGATTATTATCCAGTCTTTTGTCACAATAGTAGATTACGTCTTCAAGTTTCTGGAAGAAAATGTCATCATAACTTTCATTATCCAGATCAACAAGAATCTTCCACCAGTCAATCATCGCCAGAAAAAAGCGGCTTTCAGGACTCTCGGGATCATCTGTCAGAACAGAACGGAAGATCGTTTCTGCCTGAGTAAACTGAAGGGAGTAAATTGCCTTTACTCCCTGATCAATCAATGAATCCCGGCTTGCCTTTGTCTGGGCATATTGTGTGGAAATGAGCAAAATTGTTAAAACAAAAAACCGGGTAAGTCTCATACTATTTCAGAATTTTTTCATGTAAATAACTGAGTATCTTACTACTGTCAATCCTTACTTGTTCCATTGAGTCTCTTTCTCTTACGGTGACAGTATTGTCTTCCAGAGTCTGATTATCAATAGTGATGGCGTAAGGAGTGCCCACTTCATCCATTCTTCTGTATCTTCTGCCTATTGCACCTTTATCATCATAGAAGACTTTGTAAGAACGCTTTATTTCGTTTTCAATTTTCTGTGCTATTTCAGGCATGCCGTCTTTATTGACCAGTGGAAGCACGGCTGCTTTAACAGGCGCCAGGCGGGGATGGAGTCTTAGAACGGTTCTTTTTTCTCCGTTCACTTCATCTTCATCATATGAATCTATCAGAAAGGCCATGAAAGAGCGGCTTGCTCCTGCTGAGGTTTCAATGATGTAAGGAACAAATTTTTCTTTCGATTCTTCATCAAAGTATTTGAGCGACTTACCTGAAAACTCTTCATGTCTTCCGAGATCAAAATCAGTTCTGTTATGAATTCCTTCGATTTCTCCCCAGCCAAACGGAAACTCATACTCAATATCTGTTGCTTCTTTTGCATAGTGTGCAAGCTTATTTGCCGGATGATCATGGTAACGAAGTTTGGAGGGGTTCATGCCAAGTGCTTTAAACCAGTTAAGTCTTTCTTCTTTCCAGTAATCAAACCACTTTTTATCATCAGCCGGTTTAACAAAAAACTGCATCTCCATCTGCTCAAATTCACGTGTTCTGAAGAGGAAATAGCGTGTGTTTATTTCATTTCTGAAAGCCTTTCCTATCTGCGCAATACCGAACGGAAGCTTTTGTCTGGTGGCATTCTGAACGTTGAGAAAGTTCACGAAAATACCCTGTGCTGTTTCTGGCCTGAGAAAAATAATATTACCTGAATCTTCAACCGGTCCCAGAAAGGTTTTGAACATCAGGTTAAACTTTCTTGCACTTGTGAATGAGCCCTTGTTGCCGCATTTTGGGCATGTAAGTTCTGCGCTTATTTCAGGCAGCGCACTGATCTGATCAAATTTGTCTTCAAGATATTCATCAATTCCGGAACCGTTTTCACCCGCACTTTTCAGTACAGCGCTGATCTCATCAGCCAGCGCAGGTATACCTGCTGCTGCAGTTTCAAGCATTTTGACTTTTTTCTTCTGATTTATTAGTTCAAGGAGGTAATCAACTCTGAATCTTGATTTACAGACTTTACAATCAATCATGGGGTCGGTGAAATTTTCAACGTGCCCTGATGCTTTCCACACTTCGGGTGCCATGAGGATTGATGCATCAAGTCCTTCAACATCAGAACGGTATGTCATGAACTTCCACCATTCTTCCTTGAGATTCTTAAGCATCTCGGCACCAAGCGGTCCGTAATCCCAGCAGCCGTTCAAACCACCATAAATTTCACTCGACTGGAATACAAATCCCTTTCTTTTGCTCAGGGATATTACTTTTTCAACTGTCTCCTGCGTTTTAGGCGCACTCATTAATATTTCTCCGCTTAAAAATTTATTTAAAATTTAAATATACTAAGAATTCAGCTTGCAAAGGCCGGCCTGTTTTGTGACGGAATTCAATTTTTATTACTCAAACGCAATTTATCAGCGTATAAATGAATTAATTACTTATCAGAATCACATTTTTTTGTATATTCGGATTAAAATTTCTTAAAAATGAGAATCATTCTTGGCAGATAATCAGACCAATCTTCTTCTACTCGATTTCGCACTTTTCCGGGATATGCCTGAATCTTATTTTTTACTGGATAAGGTGGGAACAATCCGGGATTTTAATTCCACGGCGCACAGCACTTATAATGTCTCCGGAGATAAAGAGCAGAATTTTATCGGCATTCTTGCCCCTGAATCTGTTCTGAGCTTTGAGCATGCAATTATCAGGTGCACAGGCGGGGAAAAATCAATTGTGTTCCAGATACATATGAAAGACCGCTCAGACAGGATAATTGATGCAAGAATTAAAATGTTTTTGCTTAATAATGATCCCGAAGAAACTGAAGCGAGAGTTCTCCTTGTGGTTGAAGACCGGACCGAAGCCAATATGAATGCCATGAATCTCACCCGTTTCAAATATGTTGCCGAACATGTAAGCACTCCCCTTCAGATAACCGATCTTGCCGGAAAAATGATTTTTATCAATTCTGCATTTGAAAATGAAAGCGGATATCTTAAAGAAGAATTACTGGGTCAGAACCCGAGAATTTTTGGCAGCGGTAAACATTCTCAGAAGCTCTGGGATAATATGTGGAGCAGCATCTCAAGCGGCAAATCATGGATAGGTGAAGTTGAAAACCGACGCAAAAACGGAGACACTTTTTACTCACACCTGCAGATAAGCCCGATTTTTGATTCTGATAAAAAAATTCTGGGTTATTTCGGTTTGCACAGAGACCTCACAGGTCAGCGGAATCTTGAAAAGCAGCTTATTCAGACTCAGAAAATGGAAAGTATCGGCACGCTTGCAGCCGGAGTGGCTCATGAAGTGGGTAACCCCCTTGCTTCAATCTCTGCACTTGCTCAGATTATTCAGCGCTCAACCAAAGATACTTTTATAATTGAAAAACTTGAGCTCATCAAGAAGCAGATAAACAGAATTTCAAAAATTATCAGGGACCTTGTTGATTTTTCCCGTCCTTCTAACTATGAATTGAAATCAACTGATATTAATCTTAATCTGCGCGAAGCTCTTGATATTGTGAGAGTGGGTAAAAAGGCCAAAGATATAATATTTAAATACAGTCTTGATGATTCACTGCCAAAACTCCCCCTTGTATCAGATCAGATTCAGCAGGTTTTTGTTAATATTCTTATTAATGCCGTTGATGCAGTTATCGAAATGAAAGAAGGCTCCGGTTCTGATTTCATCGGAGAAATTAATGCTTACAGTGTGATGAAAAAAGATGAAGTGATAATCACGCTTTCCGATAACGGTAAAGGGATTGCAGAAAAGAATCTCAATAAAATATTTGAGCCATTTTACACAACGAAGGCAGTCGGCAAGGGAACCGGACTGGGACTCTGGGTAAGCTATGGTATAATCAAATCTTTTCAGGGGGATATACATGTTCAAAGTCAGGAAAACCAAGGCACTAGTTTTATTATAACACTGCCCGTAAATCCTGTTTATTAATTTTCGGAGAATAAATGCCATATAATATTTTAGTTGCAGATGATGAAGAGATAATACGTGATTCACTGGCATATTTTTTAAAGAATGAGGGTTTTGAGGTTGATACTGCTGAGAACGGCAAATTAGCCCTTGAAAAGTTCACTGCGGGTCACTTTGACATGATTATTTCTGACATAGAAATGCCGGAGATGAAGGGAACAGAACTGCTCAGAAGAGTAAGAGAATATGATCAGAGAGTTCTTGTTATAATAATAACCGCCTATGGAGCGTTAGAGACTGCACTTATTGCTCTGAGAGAAGGGGCAACCGATTACATACTCAAACCAATTGAGTTTGATGAACTCTCTATTAAAGTGAACAAGGCATTTGAGACGCACAATTTACTTACTGAAAATCAGATCCTTAAGCGCGAGCTGAACAGAAATTTTGACTTCTCGAATATTATCGGGAAAAGTAAGGCAATGAACAGGATCTTCGGCCTGTCTAAAACTGTTGCCATGACTGATAGCACTGTGCTTATTACAGGTAATTCTGGAACCGGTAAGGAGCTGATTGCCAGAGCCATTCACCACAACAGCCGCAGAGCAAACAAGCCGTTCATTGCCGTGAATTGCGGTGCCATACCTGAGTCGCTCATTGAAAGCGAACTTTTCGGGCATAAAAAAGGAGCATTTACAGGCGCGCTTTATGATAAAGACGGTTTTATAAAAGCTGCTGACGGAGGCACTCTGCTGCTTGATGAAATTTCAGAGATGCCTTTGCAGCTGCAGGTTAAGCTTCTCAGAGTTTTACAGGAAAAAGAGCTCGTTCCGGTCGGAACCAGCCTCCCTATAAAAATTGATGTCAGATTCCTTGCAACCACAAACAGAAATCTTACTGAAGAAATCGAAAAAGGGACTTTCAGAGAAGATCTCTATTATCGTATTAACGTTGTTGAATTAAGAATGCCCTCTCTCATTGAGCGTAAGGAAGATATACCCATCCTGGTTGACTTCTTTATTTCCAAATACCGTAATGAGCTTAAGAAGAACATTAAAGGTATTGAACAGAATGCATTGCGCGCTGTCGTTTCTCACAAGTGGAAGGGAGAGGTGCGTGAACTGGAAAATATCATTGAAAGGGCCTGTATTTTTGCAGCAGGTGAATATCTTTCAATAGATGATTTCCCTGATTTTATTGATAAAAACAAGGGGATAGAAGTACGGTATAACACCAATTATGAAGAATTTATGAAGAATTGCGAGCGCGATTTCATTCTTCATCAGCTGGTTGAATCTAATTATGATAAAGAAAAAGTGGCAAAAATCATGAATATGGGTCTCTCAACTCTCTACAGAAAAATCAAAGAGTTGCAGATAGATCTTTAATGTTATAAAAAACAATTCGTTTTTTTTGTTTTTTTAGTATATTGATTTAGAAATCTAACCAAGTTTTAACATATGAAAGTAAAAATCTGGGGTGCCAGGGGTTCGATCCCTACACCTCTCACAGCCTCTGAATATCGACGTAAAGTATTAAAAATACTTACTGAAGCAGCCAAAGCTGATCTTTCGTCCGAGTCCAGAAGAATTGAATTCTTTGACGGTCTTGAGCCGGCACTGGCGCATATAGTTGGCGGTAATACTTCATGTGTTGAAGTTAATGTTAATGATACCATAATTGTTTTTGATATGGGAAGCGGATTCAGAGAGCTCGGCAATAATCTGCTGAGAAGAAACCTTAAAGACAAAAATATTTATGTGTTTCTGAGTCATACTCACTGGGATCATATTCAGGGTTTCCCCTTCTTTAAGCCGGCCTTTATGAAAGATTTTCATCTTCACTTCAGAAGCCCCCATGGTAATCTCAGACAAAAACTGATTGAGCAGCAGGAATTCAGATTTTTTCCTGTTTCTCTCGATTATATGGCATCAGATAAACATTTCTACGATTACGCTCCCGGACAGGATGTGGAGATCAATGGCATTAAAATCAGAAATATTGAACTTCATCACCCGGGTAAATCCTACGGTTACAGAGTTGAATTTGAAGGCAAATCAATGGTTTTTGCCACTGATTCAGAGTACAATAATTTTAACTCTGAAAAGTTTAACAAGTATATAAATTTTTACCGTGATTCTGACCTTCTGATTTTTGACGCTCAATATTCATTTGATCAGGAAATTCAGAGAATTGACTGGGGACATTCATCTGCCCTGGTTGGTGTTGATCTTGCTGAGACTGCAAATGTGAAGAGGCTTGCACTCTTTCATCATGAGCCAGATAATGACGATTTTGAGGTATGTAAACTGTATAAGGCGGCCATTGAATACAAAAACAAAAACTACGCCGATTCTAACCTTGAAGTATTTCTTGCAAGAGAAGATGTAGTAATAGAATTGTAAATTGAATTAAGCTGAATTTCATTAAAAAGGCGCCCTTGAGGCGCCTTTTCAATTTTAAATCTCAGTTTACTGTTAGGAGTGTGATTATTTTACTAGTAGTTTATTCTTATAATGGGTGAGAACACAACATAAGAATCTTCTCTGTAAGCCGGCAGGGCGTTATTGGAGAAGTTGATTGAACCGTAGTATCTGAAATCAAATCCGACAGCATTGCTGAGCATAAATGAAAACTTGATTCCGAAATAGGAATTTGATTCACTTGCATTAAACATAAATGACGGCTCAAGCTGATATGACAGTAACGGATTATCCTGTGTGATCATGACTGAGGCTTTTGCGAAAAACTGTGTTTTATCCGTAGTCTGATCAACCGGTTCAATTTTTGTGGGATCAAGGAAAAGATTATGTACATCGTACATACCAAAACCCAGGCTCGCACCAAAGTATCCGAATGAAGATAGATTGAAGAAGTTCTTTCTGGCCATGCTCAGGCTGAGATAATTTTTGCTTGAGAAAACATTCACCGGAGGAGTAACGTCTTTAAAGTTAGCTGTCTCAAGATCACTCAGCGATACAGATGCTTCCAGATTAATGTCATATGGTGAAAGTGATTCAGAAGCGTATCTCAGAAAATTTCCGTATGCATTGAAATACAGGTTGAAGGCACTTCTGTGAAGTCTTTTACCTAACGGGAGGTTTTTGTCCTTAAATGTGGTTCCTGTTGGCAACCCAAACCCAACTTCGAAGAAATACATATCATTAGGTTTGTTGTTAAGAATGCGGTCAATATATGTTACTTTGAATCCTGCAGTATAACTGGGATTATACCATCCCGGAATAGCTATATTATCTATTCCCCACTTTCCGAATAGCGACAACAGATATTTATTCTTATTGTTTGTCGTAAAATTCCAGAAAGTTACATGCGGATTAAGCAGATTCATATAAATATCATACTTATATGCAAGCTTATTGTCATAATAGCTTTTTGTTATATCATTAAAAGCATAAGCTTTTTCTTTAAGAAGATTATAATACTCATCGCCAAGAACGTCCTTCAGGAAAACAAAATCTACAACAGGATCAAAAAAGAAATCGGTTGTATCGCCTTCACTGATGTTCTTTTCTGTATAAAACCTGAAATATTCTATTTCATTGTCATAGTATCTTTTTCTGAGGTCAATAAAAACATCACCTTCATAGATATCTCTGGCTTTTTCTTTGATCAACTCTACCGAAGGTTTACGTCCGTTTATTCTTAAAACATTCTTAACTAGAAACCTGTTAAACACTGCTCTTACAAGAACAGGATCAGTAACTATCCAGGTAACCTTCAGATCATTAAAGCCAATCGTGTTATATTCAAGATTTTTATAAACTTTGTTCAGTCTCTCAATCCTGGCCTCACTATCCTGAGAAAATACCAGTGTGGTAAAGAGAAATGAAAGAACAATTCCATACTTAATAAATTTAGAAACCATATCTGTACCTCAGCTGAATCATTGACTGACCGCTCTTCTGCTCCCAGATTTCCGGTTCTCTGAAGAAAGGTGCTGTAATGTAAAATAATTCAAAGCGGAATAAGTGTTCATTTGAAAACTCAAACAGCTTCATCCAGAACTTAAGGTTTAGATGACTGTCAAAGAATTTTGAATCAAATCCAGCAAACTCGATATTGTTGGGAACCACATTCAGAGACAATCCTATAACCGGAGAAAAGACATCTTTAACATGCATTCTCTGTGTTACAGGAGTCGAATAGTCGCCCTTAACCACTTCATAACCGCCCATACCAATTTCCATCTTGAATCTTACTGATCTTCTTTCATTGGTATTCCAAAAGAATGACATGCTGGTGGCCCATTGTGTGAAAGAAAAATAAGCCTCATTCCCGATTTTAGCATAGGGGGTTTCTATATCTTCAGAGCCGGTGGCAAAATAAAGGTTGAAAAATGGAATATCATACACTCCGGTTGTTTTTATATCAAACACAAATCCGTTGCCGACATTAAGAAGAGGACTTTTTCCGAATATAAATGGAAGATTCTCAACAAGGCTTTTTGTGTCCAGTCTGAATCTGCCGAGTATCTTGGCATCAATCACAAAATCCTCATCAATCTTGTTCATATTGCCTGATACATTTACAAGTGCTCTTACACCACCGTTCAGAGTGAATCCCTGCCACGGGAGAATGTTCAGATACTCATTCATGGTGTTAAGTTCAACACTTACCGTTCCGAATCCGTAGTCAACTTCCTTATGAAAGAATGTTACATGAGATAAGGATGCATCAATCTGAAAATCTGATGTGCCGCCGCCCGTTGCTCCGGCCCTGCTTCTCGGTCCTGATCCCGGGGTGGATACTGCATCAGCTTTTGGTTTGGGGTATCTGTGAATATTATTTACTCTTTCAAATGCAAGAAAATCTATATTCCCGCTTGAAGATATTCCGGCACTCAGCTCATTTTTCTCTTCGGTGTTTATCTGCAAAAGAGAAATTGGTTCAGCCTGATTCATCTGCTTGTTAACAAGATTATAAAGAGCAAGGTAAACTGCCTGATTCGAAAAATAAAGTTCGTTCAGATCCTTAAATCTGACAACTATATTTGAATCAACACTTCCGCCTGTAGATTCATCAAAAAGATTATCGCCGGATGCAGATTTATCTGTTATCTCTTTAATATACAGAATGGTTAAGGAATCAAAATCAAGATTTTCTTTAAGGAAGACGATACTGTAGTTTGTGGCATCAGAGATCTTAAAATTAAATACGCCTTTACCGTCTGTAAGCGGTATGTTTTTCAGATCAGCAAGATCTGATTCCTTCGCAGAGTAAACAACCGCGTAAAGATCTAGGTAACTTTTATCAGTATTAATCTTCTTGTCAACTATTCTGTAAAGTTCGTCCAGATTCTGTGCAACTGAGGTTTTAACTAAACCAATCAGCAGAAGCGTCAGAATATTCAGAAAAAGTATATTTTTTTTCATATGACTTTATTTATTTAAGATAAGAAAAGCCATACACCTTTTACGAGTGTATGGCTTGGCAAAAAGACTAGTAGTTTATTCTTATGATCGGTGAAAACACGATATAAGAATCATATTTGTAAGGAAATTTTGTTTTATTAACACTCATTGCACTGTAGACTCTCACATCAACACCGAATGTGCCGCTGAGCATTGCCATCGCTTTAAGGCCCATAAAGCCATATCCGTCACTCGAATAACCTGCTAAAAGGTTGATATTATGCTGGATGAGTCCGCCTGAGTTTCTGAGACCAACCTCAAGAGTGACAAAGTTATTAAACTTCTGGATAAAATCTTTTTTACCCTTTTCAAGATCAATAAC
>JABWCA010000274.1 GCA_013359345.1 Ignavibacteriaceae bacterium | reverse complement strand
ATATGATGATTACCTTAACTTCAGTGTTTTCCCTTCCACAAGTTTTGACTGAAGCTCGTTGAGTTCAAGCACGAGATGCTTTTTGAGCTCGTCGAGTCCGCTCACCTCATTCTGCAGACGGTCATGCTTTTTCTGAATATCATCAACTTTTACATATTCCTGATCATACCTGATCTTCAGTGCAGCCACGTTGGAATACTTTTCCTTGTTCTGCCTCAGATCCTCAATTTCTTCATTTAGAGATTTAATAAGATCCTTTTTCTCCTCAATTGATCTCCGCGTTTTCTCCTCATCTTCTGAATAAGCAGTAATCAGTGCCTCAAGTTTATCTTTCTCTGCTGTAAGATGCTTAACTTCACCCGATAACTTCATTGCCTGATCACGGTCTTTTTTGGCATTTACGATAAGGGCGGCAATATCCTGTTCGAGTCTGGTTTTTTCGTCTATGAGTTTACGGGTCTCAGCCTCACGATGCTTAAGCTCTTCGGTTTCTGTTTCAAGGAGGGAATTCATTTCCGCTTCTTCGGCAATAAGTTTATCCATATCGCTCTGAAGCTTATCGTAATCATCGTATAAGGTGTTATAATCGTCGGTGAGATTATTGAATTTAGTGGTCAGATGGTTAATATCCCCCGATTTCTGAACCAAAAGATTATAATCTTCAGCCAGTTTGTTATAAGCCGCCTGAAGTTCATAATACTCTTTTTTAAAGCTTTTGAATGGGTTCACTAAGTGTACTCACGGGGAAATTGATCAAATGCCTCTTAAACAGTGAAGTTTTCAAACCAATTAACTATTATTAGTTGAAAGGTAATCAAAACTTTATTAAATTTTATAAATCAAAATAAAAATGTATGAATCCCGTAAAAAAATATCAAATAATAACTTACTTTAATTACCTTCCGTAACGATTTGTCTTAAAATGCTTTCACTAATTCTTCTTTTGCTGGTTGTTATCTTCCTTATTTCCGGTATTATTACCCTCGCCGAGGGTGTGGTTATCTCTTTCAGTGATGAAAAAGATGAATACCGCTCTGTAAAAAAGCAGAAGAACATTAAACGCATAGAATATTTTCATGATGAGTTCACAAAAATCTATTCATACTGTGAACTTTCAAAACTCATACTGGCAATCATGGGCATTCTCATGGTTGAAACCCTGCTTGATAATTATTTCCTTGATGAAGGGTATCATCTGACCTCGCTTCAGACCCTCGCAATCAAAATTGCAGCATCAGTTCTGATGGGTATTCCTTACTGGATTTTCAGTATTCAGGTGCCAAGGGCACTGGGTGAAAAGTACTGGTATAAACTCACCGGAGTTTCGGCATTTGTGCTGGGATTCATTGAGTTTCTCCTGAAGATTCCCTTTGCCATAATTTCTGCGGTTTCAGGCTTCTTCCTGAAATTGTTTAAGGCTGAGTCTAAGTTCTCTGTTGTTCAGATTTCTCAGGAACAGATCAAGGATATTATTGAAGCGGGTGTTGAAAGCGGTGCCATTGATGAATCTGACCGCGAAATAATCAACAACGTTTTTGAATTCATAGATATGAAGGCCCGTGAAGTGATGGTTCCCCGTACAGAGATGGTGGCTGTTGAACTAACAGGCAATAATGAAAAAGACTTTAAAGAAATCATCAACACCGGCTACAGCCTTATTCCTGTCTACAAAGATTCTCTCGATAATATTGTCGGCATTGCTCACGTGAAAGATATTGTAAGGCAGCTTACCACCCGGAAAACCCCCGATATTTCCACTGCCATAAGACCTGCATTTTTTGTGCCTGAAAATAAGTTTATATCTGAAATTCTTTCAGAGATGCAGAAGCGGGGCGAAAGAATAACAATTGTAACCGATGAGTACGGCGGCACCGAAGGGGTAATAACTCTTGAGGATATAATCAGTGAAATTGTTGGCGATATCAACGATCCCGGGGTTCAGAAAGAGTACACTGAGTCACTTGACGGCAATTATGTGGTTTTCGGATCGATCAACATTGAGGATCTGAACGAGGCTTTCAATCTTGACCTTCCTCTTTCAGAAGATTATAACACACTGGCAGGCTTCATATCATTCAATACCGGTAAAATACTCAACCCGGGCGATAAATACCGGTATGAGAACATTGAGTTTGAACTGATCAAAAAGGTAAAGCAGAAAATGGTTCAGTTTAAAATGACTATGAACAGTAACTCTGCGGCAGATAAGGAATAACACTCAAAAAGGATCCTCCCGCAAAAGTTTTCTTCATCACAAATCTGTTCTGTTCTTCCCCCTGTACTTGTACTTATGAAAAGAGGGAATCCCGCGCTGCCGGGGAATTCCCTCCAAAATTTATTTTCAGCCGAGATCAGAATAAATCTGCTTAAGCTTGCCAAGCTGGTCACTCCAGTCGGCTTTTTTCTGTCTCTCCTTCTCGACAACATCTGCCGGGGCACGGTCAACAAACGATGGATTTGAGAGCTTTTTCTCTATTCCTTCAAGCGCGCCCTGAAGCCTTAATATTTCCTTTTCAACTCTCTTCTTCTCAACTTCAATATCGATAATACCTTCAAGCGGAATAAAGACTTCTGCATCTTTTACAACCGCCGAAGCCGACATTTTCGGCTTTGCTATATCTGCACCTGCAACAATATTACCCACTTTTGCAAGCCTCTTTATGTAATCACCGTATTCAGGATTAAAGCTTCCTGACTTGAGGTGAATATCAATAAGCTGTGAGGGGTGTATCTGCATCTCACCGCGGATATTTCTTACTGCAGTTATGAGAGCCTGAAGCATGAGCATATCGTTTTCTGCCTGCTTATCTATTTTTGATTCATCAACCGCCGGGAAATCAGAAGCGCAGATGCTCTCACCGGCTTTTCTGCTTCTTATCTGATGCCACAGTTCTTCGGTGATGAAAGGCATGAGGGGATGAACAAGCTGGAGGAGTTTTTCAAAGTTTCTGATAGCTTTTACAATTGCGCTCTTCTTTATTTTCTCATCCTGTGAATAGAGTTTGTTTTTAATGAGCTCAATGTACCAGTCGCAGAAATCATTCCATACAAATGAATAAACTATCTTTGATGAGTTGTTGATCTCAAAATTATCAAGCGCCCTGCCGAAATCCTTAAGGGCTGAGTTTATTGCCGATTCCATCCACCTGTCTACAAAGTCATCCTCAAGCAGTTCAGCATTGCTCACATCACCGTCATAATTCATAAGGAGGAATCTGCCGGCGTTCCAGAGCTTGTTTGCAAAGTTTCTCCCGATCTCCAGCGAATCCATTGAGAAGAGAACGTCCTGCCCGAGCGGCGCCTGGTAAATGATTGTGAATCTGAGGGCATCTGCTCCGTAATCAGCAATGATTTCAAGAGGATCAGGGGAGTTGCCGAGCGATTTACTCATCTTGCGCCCCTTCTGATCACGGATAATGGATGTAAAGTAAACATCTCTGAACGGGATCTGACCTTCAAAGTAGTAACCAGCCATTATCATTCTTGCAACCCAGAAGAAGATAATTTCAGGAGCGGTTACAAGTGTGTTGGTGGGGTAATAATATCTCTTTTCATCTTCGGTTTTGAATACATCATGCGCCCAGAGCCAGCTTGATGCCCAGGTATCGAGTACGTCTTCATCCTGATGCCAGTTTTCCGGATCTGCCGGAGGATTAACACCGCAGTAAATTTCATTGGTTTCGTTATGATACCATACCGGTATTCTGTGTCCCCACCATAACTGCCTTGAAATACACCAGTCTTTAATGTTGTTCATCCAGTGGTCATAGGTTTTGACCCAGTGGTTAGGATGGAACCTGATTGTTCCGTCATTCACGGCTTTAAGTGCGGGAGCAGCGATTTCTTCCATTTTAAGATACCACTGTTCCGAAAGATATGGTTCAATGGGCACATGGCCTCTTTCCGAATAGCCCACATTATTGGTATAATCCTCCTCTTTAACCAGGAACTCTCCGTCAATGAGATCTTTGATAACAGCCTTGCGGCATTCATATCGGTCAAGACTGCGGTATTTTTCGGGAACATTATCATTGGTCGAAGCATCGGGGTGGAATATGTTAATGAGCGGCAGGTTATGGCGCTGTCCGAATTCATAATCATTAAAATCATGAGCCGGGGTAATTTTAACTGCACCCGTACCAAATGCCGGATCAACAAAAACCTCATCGGCAAGCAGAGGGATCTCCCTGCCAACAAGCGGCAGAATAAGGGTTTTGCCAAGGTGATGTTTGTATCTCTCATCGTTAGGATTCACCGCAACGGCAACGTCACCAAGCATTGTCTCGGGACGTGTGGTTGCAACCGTGATATAATCATCTGTGCCCTTAACCTGATATCTGATGTACCAGAGTTTTCCGTTCACATTCTGAAAAATAACTTCTTCATCAGATATGGCCGATTTATTTGCGGGGTCCCAATTTACAAGCCTGTAACCGCGGTATATCTTGCCGTCATTGTAGAGTTTTACAAAAGCTTCAATTACCTTCTGATAATAATCATCGTCCATTGTGAAGCGGAGCCGGCGCCAGTCGCATGAAACACCAAGCTTTTTGAGCTGTTCAATGATTATCCCGCCATATTTTTCTTTCCATTCATGGCAGTGAACAAGGAAATCCTCACGTGAAATATCATGCTTGTTGATCCCCTGATCACGGAGATGCTTCACAACTTTAGACTCGGTTGCGATTGATGCGTGGTCTGTACCGGGCACCCAGCAGGCATTGAAGCCCTGCATTCTCTTGTACCTGATCATTATATCCTGAATTGTGTTGTTCAGAACGTGACCGATATGCAGAATGCCTGTAATGTTTGGCGGGGGAATTACAATTGTATAAGGAGTTTTGCTTTTATCAACATCCGAATCAAAGATACCGTTTTCGAGCCAGTATTTATACCATTTATCTTCTGACTGCTGCGGTGAATAAACTTTTGAGATTTCCATATTTCCAGTGAGTAAATTTTTTAATACAAACTTTAAATATACGAAAAGATTGAGGAAAGCAGGCGGAATCAATTTAGGGTTTAG
>JABWCA010000028.1 GCA_013359345.1 Ignavibacteriaceae bacterium | reverse complement strand
AATGTATTGCGCCGAATAAAAATTGACCAGCTGAACCGGTTTTGTAACGGAAGCACCGGATTCAACGGCTGTGATATTTACATATTCCCCGCTTTTAAAGAAATCAGAAATCACCTCAATACTTTCCGTGCCGAAAACTCTTGTTCCGTTAATATCACGGATCTCACTTCCCGCACTGAACCATTGGTTTTCAGAAGAGACTGTTATAATGTTATTTTTTTCGGAAAAGGCAAAAGGGATGCGGGCTTTTTCAGAAAGCTGTAAAACGGACGGGATAAAGAGAACAACAATCAGTAAATCCAGGATTAAAAAGGCGGTATATCGCCGTTCACTGAGTATCATCTTTACATCAGCTAATTCAGAATTTAAATTAAGTTAAAAAAGAAATTAAAGCAACAGGAGATTCACATCAGGAGGGTAAAAAAAAAGACCGCACGGGTGCGGTCTTTCAATATTTGCATTACGGGAGGGGTAATATTACCAGCGTCTTCCGCCGCCGCTGCTTCCGCCTCTGAAGCCGCCGCCGCCGCTGTTTCTCTGACCGCCTCTGCTGCCGCCGCCGCCTCTTCCGCCTTCGGGTTTCGGACGTGCTTCGTTAACAACTACGTTTCTTCCGCTAACGTCTCTGCCGTTCAGATCGTCAATAGCTTTTTTTGCTTCTGTTAATCCGGGCATTTCAACAAAGCCGAAGCCTTTTGATTCGCCTGAGAATAAATCACGGATAACTTTTACACTTTTTACAGCACCAAATTCTGTAAATAAAGCTTCGAGCTCGGTTTCTGTTACGCTTTTTGCCAGGTTGCCGACATAAATATTCATTACTATTCCTTTATATTGTTTTTTGTTTTTGATCCTTACTCAGCCACTGAATTATATACTGACACGAGCAGAAATCGATGTATTAATTAATTTGCCGGCTACTTGGCTGAGATCATATAAAGGAAAGGATAGTAACTTTCAATTAAATAAGATTCAAAGGGCTACAACTTGTAACCCGGCATGTATCCGGAGCTAAATTTTAAAAACTTTTTTTAGATTCCGACAGATAATCCAGAGGGAAAAACAGGCACCTAACCTTGATTGCAGTAGCTCAAAAATAAAATTGAAGTTAAATCAGACAGGTAAAACCAGAACTCGTAAGATTTCTAAACAGAGAATATCTAAATTCGTAGTACCAATGTAACAGGAAAACTAATACAAAGCAAATTATCATTAAATACACTGCAATCTTTTAAATCTGATGCATTTTGGGTTTTTAATCAGACTCTGCCAAACCAGCCCGCAACCGTTCTGTGAAATTTATGAATTCCTCTCACATCGCCGGCATACATAAGGATGCATTTTCCATCCACAACTTCAAGGCCAAGTGATGCGGCTTTTGATGCTGCGGCGGCTGATGAGGCACCCTGCTGAATCCAGACCTTTTTTATACCGCTCTGAGCTGACTCTTCAAGAAGCGCAGGAACTTTCTCAGGCTTTACGCAAACTATAAGTCCCTCAGCCGATCCTTTGAGCTCTGAAAGACTCCGGTAACATTTATGTCCGTCGATGGAATCTGCCTCGTGATGAACGGGAAACATTTGATAGCCGCGTTTAACAAGCTCTTTAAGAATTGCATTACCGAACTTGTTTCCGCTTCTTGATACTCCGGCAATAGCCAGGTTTTTTATCATTGCGAACTCTGCAGCTTTTTGATTCACCTTTTCCTCAAAATAAATTTATTCAGTCATTTAAACTCATCATACCGCATGATAAATGCAAATAATAACTTCATCCCATATTATTCCTTTATCTTTCATCAGTAATCCCGGCTGTTTATAATCCGCTTTTTAATAAATTTCTTCTTTAATTATTCAATTTTCCGGAAAATCTATGCAGTGGTACACTGATACCGTTACAGCCTGGCCCATTCTTACGGCAATGATTCAGTTTGCCGTTTTGGGTACCCTGGGTGATCTTATTTCTTACTGGATAATAAATAAAAAGGCTGATCTTCCTTATAAGGCCCATGTCATTTTTTACAAGATGGCTGAGTGGGCATTGCTTGCCGTGTGCATCAAATATGCTTTTACAGGATTCGGCGGATTTGTTGATGCGCTGGTATCTCACGGTATGCTTCCTGAACCCGGGGGCTTCATGAGGGCTCTGTATAAGTCGGTATTCATGAATCTGCAGTTCGGACCGTTTCTTGTAATCATGCACAGAATTCTGGATAACCTGATTGCCGGTGAGAAAAGCTGGAAAAATCTTGATAAAGGGATGTATTCACTGCTCTGGTTCTGGATTCCTGCCCACACAATAACATTTATTCTCCCGCGGCCATATCAGATAGGGCTTGCAGCAGTATGGTCGGTGGCGCTTGGTGTGATTCTGGGATTTTACAAGAGGAAATGATGCAGAGAAGAATCATTCAGATTCTCCTCTGCTGAAATACTTAACCGGATTTTTTTACCACCGGCAATTATGATTCACTTCAGGTAAATCATCTTCCTGGTGGTGAACTCATTACCGGTTCTGAGTGTGTAAAAATAAATTCCGGAGCTGAGATCAGAAGCATTAAAATCTGCTTCATGATCACCGGCAGACATCAGTTTATCCTCAATCAGATTTCTGACCTCTCTGCCCATTGCATCATACACTGTTAAAGATACATTTCCCGCAGATTTAAGCCTGAAGCTGATTTTTGTGGCAGGGTTGAACGGATTGGGATAATTTGAAACAAACTGCTCTTCCTGCTTTGCCGCTGATGAAGTTACCTGTCCGTAATCATCATCGGGATATTTTGCAACGCGGTATGATATTATTCCGGGATCCAGCTTAAATTCAAGAACAGTGTTGCCGTGGGGGTCAACTTCCGTGTAAGTTATATTTGCCCAGCCCCATGAAATTGCCGTGTTTCCGTTATCGAGCCTTTCAGCATATCCCATTGCAAGCGAAAAGACATCGGGCGACCGTCTGTACTGCCAGATAAGGGTGGCGGTTTTTTCCTCTTCATTTATAGCATATTCAACAACCCGTGAGTAGAAAGGCGGCTTTCTCTGATTACCATTATCAAACAGGGTGTATGTGTTATTTTTGGTTCTTCTTATGGCATGCTGAAATGAAAATGGGACATTATCATTAAGAATTACTATATCGCTGTTTTTACCGCCTAACCTGTACATGATTTCTCCTGTTGAAAGGTTAAGCTTTGTAATCTCGCTCAGATGCCTTGATGAAAAGAGAAGATTACCGTCATAATCCAGTTCAAGTGCATTCCCGTGAACATAATCAATAGCACCCGATGTAAGTGAAACAAGAGTGCTTGTCACAGGAAAATGATCCCAGCTTCTCCACTGAAAAATAAGATTATGAAGCTCATCAAGCTCCTGAATAACAAGTCCTGTCACTACCGCACTCCTCTGACCCCCCGGCACAACCTGACTCATATCCATATACTGCTGATCATAAGACATGAGGATATAATGACCCGCGGGTGTGACAATCATATCATGCGTATCGGCTGTATGCCCTGCAACGCAGCCGACCTCTTCGGTTATATTGAAATCTCTGTCCATCATGATATATTTCATTTTTTCGGAGTCATAGTATGTAAGCCTGCCGTCAGGGAGTTTTTTAAAATCGAGACATCTGAGAGGCATTTTCTGAGTGAAATATTGTTTCCCCTCGTTCCCGATTATCATCAGATAATTTGAATCAGGATAAGCATTTGCCATAGGCGAGAGATAAATCTTTCCGGGAGCGGGATAAGTCTTTTTTGTAATAGTGATTCGTGGCATCTCAAATGAACCCCCTTCATCAAGACGGGTCTGATTAACCGGAGTTTTGAATGTGCCATACTCATCATGATCCCCGAAAAGCCTCTGCTCCATGTTAACCTGTTTTACAACACTATCGGCAATTCTGAAACTGAAATCTTTAAGCTCCCTCAGAACTCCGTTTTCGGTTCTGAATGAGATTTTCACGTTAACATATTCTCCGTCTCTGAATTTCGTTTTTGGTATGCAGGAGAAGTTCCCCCATGAATTCAGCTTTTTGATATTACCCTCAATAATTCCGCTCAGGCTGCCAAATATATCAATATTAAAATCCTTAGGCTGAAGCCCGGGATAAATTTCATTATTGATTTTGAAAAGGATCTGAGTTTGGGGAAGGTGCATTTCGGTGCCATCAATCGGATAGCTGTAAATAAGCGACGGTTCCTGAGAATAAAGTTGTGATACCGGAACGATCATCAGTATTAAAAAGAGCAGTAATAATTTTTTCATTTATGCTCCGCAGAAGGAATTATTTGTAAATGCTCCGTAAGCGCACCCGGAATCCGATTTAAGTTGTGGCGGTTCAATCTCTTTTCTGAAAGTCCGGACGGATGTTAACCAGGTTGTGACAATGAAAGCGACTGAAAGGTTTAAAGGCTGAAAGGAATATTTTATCTTTTTTTACATTTTGTTTTAATCTGTGACTGAATTAACAGCTTCACTGCCTGATGTCTTTTGAACCGGCAGTTCAGGAGAGAGTAAATCATCTTATCGCCGGCTCAATACGATATTAAAATTTTAATCATGAATCTTTAATCAGTATTCTAACCTTACTGATTATCCTTACGCATTCATAAAAGATTTATGAATCATCCCTCAGCTTGTTCTCAAGTTCTTCCCATCTCTCATAAAGCCGGAGAACTTTAAGTTTTGCTGATTCCAGCTTATCATTCATTTCCTTAATCTGTGAGCCGTATTTTTCATAAAATTCCGGTGAGGCAAATATTCCCTCAAGCTCTGACACATCCTGCTCGGCAGAGATTATTTCACCCTCCAGCGCATCATATTCTTTTTGCTCCTTATATGTCAGCTTCTTTTGCTGACGCTGTCTGGTGTCTCCTTTTTTTTCCTTAACCTCCTTACTTTCCCCTGCAGAACGGGCATTCCTTTTCTCAAGGTAATAGTCATAGTCCCCTTCAGAAAAATAAACTTTACCGCCGCCTTCAAATGCAATGATCCCGTCGCACACACGGTTGAGAAAATAACGGTCATGGCTGACCACAAACACGTTCCCTTCAAAACCTGATATTGCTTCTTCAAGCACTCTGAGGGTGGGGAGATCAAGATCATTGGTGGGTTCATCAAGGAGGAGAAAATTGCCTCCGTTCATCAGAATTTTTGCCAGTGTAAGGCGGCTTCTCTCTCCTCCTGAAAGCTTGCCCACCTTAGTGTTTATTCTGTCATCAGTGAAAAGAAATCTTCTGAGATAGGTCCATACCGGCAGCCTCTCTTTTCCGAAATTAATGTAGTCGCTTCCGCTGCTTATTGACTTAAGAACCGAATCGTCATCATTAAGGAGAAGTCTTGCCTGATCAACATAATTAAAAACAATTTTTTCACCGATTGTGAGCTTTCCCTTAAACGGCTGCTTCTCGTTAAGGAGCATTTTCAGGAATGTGGTTTTTCCGCTTCCGTTATTCCCTACAATGCCGATTTTTCTTTTGGGAGTCACATTGAGGGTAAAATCATCCATAATGACTTTATCATTAATCCTGAGACTTATGTTTGTGAGTTCAAGTATGGTTGATCCGGCTTTTTCAGCGGGGGGAATAATAAGGTCAACATCAAGCTCTTTTTCATACTTTGCTGCATCCGCTATCTCATAATATCTGTCGAGCCTGCTTTTTGATTTGGTTCTGCGCGCTCTGGGTCCCGTCATAACCCATTCAAGCTCCCGTCTGAGAAAATTCTGTCTCTTTCTTTCCTCAACTTCCTTTATCTGCATTCTCACTGTTTTATTCAGAAGATAATCTGTATAATTGCCCTGGTGTGAGTAAAACTGCCCCTCAGAGATCTCAACAATTCTGTTTGCAATTCTATCAAGAAAATAGCGGTCATGAGTGACAAAAAGACAGGCGCCGTGGTAATCAGAGAGAAAATTTTCAATCCATTCAATTGAGCCTGTATCAAGGTGGTTAGTGGGCTCATCCAGGATCAGAATATCGGGTTCTGAAATAAGAGTGCGGCAAAGAGCCACCCTTCTTTTTTCGCCGCCTGAAAGAGTTGATACAATCCTCTCTTTTTCAGGCGCATGAAGAGATGAGATCAGCATTTCAATTTTTCTTTCGAGATCCCAGCCGTTGTAATGCATGATTTTATCTGAGAGCTCATGTTTATAGTCAGAACCGGGATCTGCCTTCTCATACTCTGAGATAAGATTCAGAATGCGGGCTGCACCCGATCTCACATTTTCTGCAACCGTTTTGCTTTCATCAAGGGTGAACTCCTGGGGCAGAAAACTTATAACCAGATCCTTCTGCATTGCCACCGATCCCGAATCAGGCTTCAGCAGGCCTGAAATTATTTTAAGGAAGGTTGATTTGCCTGCTCCGTTTCTTCCCACAAGCCCGATTCTGTCATCGGCATGAACCGATAATGAGGCACTGTCAAGAACTGTCTGCTCACCATACTCCACACAGAGATCTGTGGCAGTCAGTATGGCGGGTTTTACATTTATACTCATTTTCTCTTAATTTTTAATAACAGAATGACAATATAATGTTTTCTGTTTCACTCATAACCCGGGTAATCAAATCTCCCGTTAATTCATGAGTGTGATACGGATACCCGCGCGTATGGTTATAAAATCAGAAACTGACTATAAATGTATCTCTGAATTTTCTTAACTTTGAAATTTCAATAACAAATCAGAAGAAAACGCATGAAAAATATCTTTGACCTGAAGATCAGGGGGTTAAGAGTTCTCCTGTTTATTCTTTTCATCCATATTCCGCTGTTATCACAGATTGCCTTTGATCCCGATACGGTTAAGTCAGGCAAATATGATACGGGGAAAATGTGGACCTTTGAGTTCCCGCCTTATGAATACTTCAAGGAGGTTCACGGATTTGAGGTTACAAAAGAATGGTTTGATGATGTGCGCCTTTCCGCACTCAGAATTCCCGGCTGTTCTGCTTCCTTTGTTTCGGGTGACGGGCTTATCATGACAAACAATCACTGCGCCGGCGGCGTGCAGAGGCAGGTTGAGCGTGAAGGTGAAGACCTGACAAAAACCGGTTTTTATGCCGCGACACTTGAAGAAGAGAGGAAAATCCCGAACTATAACGCCGAACAGCTGATTTTCCTGAAAGATGTCACTCAGGAAGTACAGGATGCTATCTCAGCAGGAAAAGACCAGAAAGAGAAAATTGAGCTCCGAGATAAAAAGATGAAAGAGTTAAAAGCTCAGCATGAAAAAGAAACGGGGCTTAAATGCGATGTCATCTCATATTACAATGGCTCTCTTTTCTTTGTGCAGGGTTTCAGGGTATACAAAGATGTAAGACTCGTATTTAAACCCGAGGAACAGATAGGATACTTTGGCGGTGATCCTGATAATTTCACCTTCCCCAGATATAATCTTGATTGCACTTTCATGCGGATTTATGACGAAGAAGGCAAGCCCCTTAAAACTGAAAACTATTTTGCATGGAGTAAAAACGGTGCCGAAGAGGGAGAGCTTGTATTCACTGTCGGTAATCCCGGCTCAACCAACCGTCTCAGAACTGTTGCACAGCTTGAATATCTGAGAGATATCACATACAGAAACTTCTCTTTTCAGAGTGATAAACTTTATAAAAAGATTGAGGAACTGAAAAAGATCAATCCCGAAAAAGCTGAATATTATGAGAGTTACAGACTCGGTTTCAGCAACGGATGGAAGAGCCTCACTTCCACATACAGAGCACTTAATGATCCTTATCTTTTTGCAAGAAAGAAAAATTTCGAGAACAAGATGCGCGACTTTGTTCAGGCTGACCCCGATCTGAAAAAACAGTATGGCACAGTCTGGAGCACAATTGAAAAAACACGCTCTGAAATGAGGAAAGTTGAACCTGTCATATCGTCATTCACAACATCTGCAACATATTCATCAAGACATCTGCTTATTGCCGATGCGCTTGTGTACAGAGCCACCCAGATGCTGCTTCCGGAAGAGAAGCGTGATTCAATGCTTAAATCTGACAGATACAAACAGTTTCTTAACAATATTTATCCCGATAATTTTGATGCTTTGCTTGAAAAGGAAAAGCTGAAGCTTAATCTCGATTTCATTAAAATGAATCTCGGTGAGAAAAATCAGGCTGCCGCCATTCTCTCAGGAGGAAAGACAACAGATGAAGCCGCAGAATATCTGTCAAAAAACTCTCCTTTCACGGGCAGGGACGCCGTAAAAAAACTTCTTGAGCTTGATCCTTCAGAGCTGCTGGCCATGGATAATCCGCTTATAAAATATTATGTTTATGCGCACAAGGAGCTCCCGGGTCTCAGAGATAACCAGAGAGCAATAAACGCTGAAGAAAATCTTGCCTTTGGCATGGTGGGGCAGGTACTCTTTAATTTATACGGAACAAGCGTGACCCCTGATGCAAACAGAACTCTCAGAATAAGTGACGGGCTGATGACCGGTTATAATTATAACGGGACTGTTGCTCCGGTATTCACAAGTTTCTACGGTCTGTATGACAGGTTCTTCAGCTTCAGAAAAAAGTATCCGTTCAATCTGCCTGAGAGATGGAGCACAATCCCTTCTGATCTTGATTTATCAACCCCGTTCAATTTTGTTGCGACAAATGATATTGTGGGTGGCAATTCAGGCAGCCCGGTGATTAATAAAAATGCTGAGATAATCGGGCTTGCATTTGATGGTAATATTGAGAGCCTTCAGGGAAATTTCATTTATCTGCCTGAACTCAACAGAACCGTTGCTGTTGATTCAAGAGGTATGCTTGAGGCAATTGACAAGGTTTACAAAGCCAAACGACTTGCCGGTGAACTCAGGAGCGGCAAACTTAACTGATAACAGAAAAGGGGCGCTCAGGCGCCTCTTTTATTTAAGGGGGGTCCCCTAAAATCAGCATTTCTCTTGTTTACTTTCTTAAATTATTTACTTATCTTATTAATCAGCTTTGCGGTATTCATTGCCGGAGAGCAAGTTTTAATCTGTATCTGACTTTAGGAAAAGCTCTGAAGAGGCCCAAATGGATGAGAACAACATTCTCAGCGTTCTCTTAATTGAGGATATTGAAGAAGAGGCTAAGATATTCAGCAACTTTCTCAGTAAAATAATTAAATCCTCAGCAGGAAAAATTAATTTTGAGTTTAATCATGCTCCGGATCTTTCATCCGGATTAAAACTCATAAAAGAATTACCCATTGATATTATATTTCTTGACCTGAACCTGCCTGATAGCAGCGGAGATGAAACTTTTGTTAAAGTTTTTGAAGTTGCAAGCGAAGTTCCGATCATCCTTATAAGTTCATCCATTGATGATAAGACAGCCCTTAATTATATAAAAAGGGGGGCGCATGATTACATCCTTAAATACCAGCTCACTCCGGTTTCACTTGAAAAAGTAATAATGTTTTCAATAGAAAGAGACAAGCGAAACAAAGACCTTAACAGAAGCCGCAAAAACTATTCCACACTTTTTGAAAAATCAAGCCTCGGCATTGCTCTTTCAGACAACATAAATCATCAGGTTTTTGAATGTAACACCGCACTTGCAAAAATGTTTTCAACCTCCAGGGAAGCCCTCATCGGGAGAAAGCTCTGCGAGATGATTACTGAACAGGAAAAACGTGACACCCTCATCAAACAATTGTACTCAGAAGGTGAGGTCACAATCTCTGCTCCTGTTTCTTCCCCCGAAGGAAAAACTTTTTATGCTGAGATTAACTGCAGCATTGTTGACTTCAACGGGGCCCCTGCGGTGCAAAGCTATTTCAGTGATATAACTGACAGAGTTCACGCAGAGAAAGAAAAGGTGATCAACCTTAAAAGAGCCGAAAGCCTTCTGCGGATTTCACAACTCACCACAACAAATCAGCAGGAGTTCCTTGATTTCACCCTTAATGAAGCCCTGAGCCTGACTGAAAGCAAATACGGTTACATCTATCACTATGATGAAGCAACAAAATTGTTTGAGCTTAATTCATGGTCAAAAGATGTGATGGCTCAATGTTTGGTGACTGAACCCCAAACCTGTTATGCACTCAGCGAAACGGGAATCTGGGGAGAAGCAATAAGACAAAGGAAGGAAATTCTGATAAATGATTTTTCGGCAGAGAATTATCTGAAAAAAGGTTATCCTGAGGGACATGTGACGCTTCACAACTTTCTGACAACACCGGTCTTTATAAAGGATAAAATTGTTGCCGTTATCGGGGTGGCAAATAAAGAAGGCAATTACGATGAAAGTGACGTAAAGCAGCTTCAATTGCTGATGCAGTCAGTCTGGCAGATTCTAGAAAATCTTAAAACAAATGACAGGCTTTCAAAGGTTATAAGTGCAGTTGAACAGAGCTATAATGCCGTCATGATCACGGATAAAAAAGGATTAATAGAGTATGTAAACCCGAGCTTTGAAAAAATGTCGGGGTGGAACCGTGCTGAGGCAACAGGCCGGGAGTCTTCACTGCTTAATTCAGGGCATCATGATTCTGAAGATTTTGCTAAAATGTGGAAATCAATTGAGGAAGGGCATACATGGCGGGGCGAGATTCTCAATAAAAGAAAAGATGAATCACTTTTCTGGGCATCAATTTCCATATCTCCGGTAAAACAGCCCGACGGCAGAATAACAAATTTTGTTGCCATAATAGATGACATTACAGAGAAGAAGAACATGATCAGCGAGCTGATTTCAGCGAAAAACAAAGCTGAGGAAATGAATCTTCTCAAGAGGAATTTTTATTCAAATATGAGTCACGAACTCAGAACCCCCATGATAGGGATATTAGGCTATGCCGAAATTCTTGAGGAGGAACTGAGCGATAATCAGCAACTCCTTGAAATGGTGGAAAAAATAGCAAAAGGAGGTGAGCGGTTAATAAGCACTCTGAACAAAATTCTTATAATCTCCAAGCTTGAATCTGAAAACAACCCGCTTAACGTAAAGAACATTAACCTTGGTGAGCTGCTTGAAAAAAGCGTTGAATCTTTCAGGCATAACAGCGATCCTGATAAAATAAGCATTGAACTTCATATGGATAATTCGGTCGGAATTATCCGCACCGATCTTGAGTTCCTTGAATATATTGTAAACAATATCATTGATAACGCAATCCGTTTCACTCGTGAGGGCACCGTAAAAATTCAATGCGGAATGCAGGATTCTCACTACACCATTGATGTCATTGATACCGGAATAGGAATACCGGCAGAACATCTCAGCAGAATCTGGGATGAGTTCAGGCAGGTTAGTGAGGGTTACGGGCGCGGTGCTGAGGGAACGGGATTAGGTCTGGCCATTTCCAAAAAGTCGGCAAAGCTGATTGGCGCGGATATTCTTGTTGAAAGCACTCCCGGGAAAGGTTCTAAATTTACCGTAAAACTCCCGCTCAGAGAGAACGGAAATTCTGATTAAGGACTGACTCCCTTCCCCCGGGCTTTGTGACTAATCCACAAATCACCTTATCATCCGGCATGGTGATTATTCATGAATCAGAACACCGGTTAATTTTTAATTCACCCCCCATCCGTTATACTGAATCACAATGCGTAATATCAGCCAAAGAAAGCAATTCTGAAACCGGCATCAGGCTTAATGATTACCGCACTGCTGCTTCTATTCTGCTCCAAGAAACTTAACAATACACTCAAAAAGCTGATCCTGCTTTATAGGCTTGGTGAGAAAATCATTCATGCCCGCCTCAATGCTTTTATCTTTTTGCGTGGCTATTGCTCCGGCTGTGAGGGCAATTATCGGAACAGGATCTGAGGTGTCTCCCTCATAATTTCTGATTTCAATTGTTGCTTCAAAACCATCTTTTACCGGCATCTGGAGATCCATCAGGATGAGATTTGGTTTATTCTTCAGAAACTGCTCAACGGCCTGTTCACCATCTTCAGCCTCAAGCAATTCAACTGTCGGGAAATTTTTGCTTACAAGAGTTTTGGTCAGCAATCTGTTGAAATCATTATCATCCGCAATCAGAATGGATATGCGTCCTTTTGCCGGTCTTGACGGCTCATCATTCTCTTTGTAACCTGCCTGCTCCTGAACTGAGGAGTCAATAAAGCCCGCGTTATCAATTTCTTTAAAGAGCTGGCTCATTTTTACCGGCTTGATCATTCTGGTATTAACCCCGAGCACTTTGCATTCATCATTAATGAATTTATCTTCCGATGAGCTGTGAAGAAGAAAGACGGGCTGTTTTCCGGGATCGAGAGCAAGCTTGTTTCTGATATTTCTTGCAACTTCAATTCCATCCATATACGGTATGTGGTAATCAAGAAGTATCAGGTCATAAGCTCCGTTGGCCCTGATTTTTTCAAGTGCCTCAATACCGTTTGCGGCTGTATCCGAAGCGATTTTTCTGTACTCAAGCATGCCTGCAACAATCATGCGGTTCATTTTGTTATCATCAACAATAAGAACCTTTCTTATACGGTGAAGCGGTTCCTTTTCAGAAAGTGTGCCTCTTTCATATTTTACGTCAAGAGTGAAAGAGAATTTACTGCCTTTACCGCTCTCGCTTTCGAGTTGTATCGAGCTTCCCATCTTATCAAGCAGTTTATTCACTATTGCAAGACCAAGCCCCGTGCCGCCAAACTTTCTTGTGGTGGAGGCATCAGCCTGCTCAAAAGCTCTGAAAAGTTTCTGCTCCTCTTCCAGTGATATGCCAATGCCTGTGTCTCTCACAAAGAAGTCAAAAAAGCCGTGATCACCCTCTCCTTTTCTGAAAGTAACCGAAAGTTCAACCTCACCGCTCATAGTGAATTTAACGGCATTGTTAAGAAGATTCACGAGAATCTGCCTTAACCTTATCTCATCGCAGTAAACAAATTCAGGGAGACCCGGCTGGATGTTCAGAAGCAGTTCAAGATTTTTCTTTGCCGCTTCATATTTGACCACATCGGCGGTCTGTTCAACAAGATCAACCAGATTACATTTTACAATTTCAAGATCAAGTTTGCCCGCTTCAATCTTTGAGAAATCAAGGATATCATTTATCAGACTGAGCAATGTCTGGGCTGATGTATGTGCGCTCTCCAGATAAGTTTTCTGGATTGAATTGAGCGGTGTGTTGAGCAGAAGTTCTGTGAATCCGATAACGCCGTTAAGAGGGGTTCTGATTTCATGCGACATATTGGCAAGGAATTCCGTTTTTGCCCGACTTGCCATTTCAGCAGCATCTTTGGCCTTGATCAGCTCGAGATCGCTCTCTCTTCTCTGAAAGGCAGACGCTATGTTGTTTGAAAGTATCCTCAGCAGACTGATTTCTGCATCCTGCCAGTTTCTGTAATTCCTGACCGCATCAAATCCGCAGAACCCGAGCACCTGTTTATTAAAGCTGATGGGAACAACAATCAGAGATTTGATACCCTGGGGCTCCAGAATTTCCTTTACCGGTTCCCAGTCGCCGGTAAGTTCCTGAACTGAGGGGATATGGATATTATTATCTTTCTGAAGTTCATCAAGCCATGCCTGGAAAAACTCAAACGGGGTCTCCTGAAGATTTTCGATCTCGGGTGTTATGCCTTCAGCGCACCACTCATGGGTGTTGGTCGTTACCTTCTTTTCCCAGTCAAGCGTAAAGATATAGCTGCGGTCACAATCAAAGAAGATCCCGACCTCTCTTAAAATATCACTGAGAAGATTATCAAGGTCATTTATTGAAACATCTATAAATTTCTTTGTTGTATCAAGCAGAAGGTCTCTGAAAACCTGTAACTTCTCAATCTCTTTGTATAGCTTGCTGTCCATTGACTCTCTTCTCCTCAATAAATTTCAGATTAAAGTTCCAAAATAAAATTATTTCCTGTATTTTGAAATAAACTCCTCCACTTCAGGAATTCCGCCCTGAAATATCAGATAACCATTTGAGGGCTCTCTTTCAGTGATCTCTCCCGCAATGGGTTCGAGCATAATTTTTCTGACCTCTGTAAGATTATCTGTCTGCCCGAGCGCCCAGCCGAGCTTTACATAGGCAACCTCCGGCAGCATATTGGCAGTGGGCACAACCCCGAGCTCCATCATATCGCGGCCTGTATCATAAACATACATCTGAACATAACCCCAGAGAGTCTGAACTGTCATGTATACTGCTATGTTTTTTTTCTGAGCCCTTTTTAATGCGGGATACAAGGGCTTATTAACATGTCCGAGTCCGGTGCCGGCAATAACAATCCCTTTATAGTTGTTATCTATCATTGAATCAATTATATCGGGCTTCATATTAGGATAATAATAAACTATGCCGACCCGCTCTTCAAAAGCAGTGTTAATAATAACATTTTTATCATTCCGCCTCTGTTTATAATCTTTCCTTAACGGGGTTATTGTCTCCCTGCTGACCATAGCCAGCGGTATATCACCAATTGTTCTGAATGTGGATCTGTAACTTGAGTGCATTTTTCTTACGCGGGTGCCTCTGTGCAGAAGCCCGTAAACATCTGATGTCGGGCCAAACATACAAACCATGATCTCTGCAATGTCACTTTCAGCGGCCGTTTTCACGCTGTGCATAAGGTTGAGCGCCGCATCTGATGAAGGCCTGTCGCTTGATCTCTGTGACCCTACCATAACAATAGGCACCGGTGAATTCTGCACCATAAATGAAAGAACTGCTGCGGTGTGGTGCATTGTATCAGTTCCGTGACCTATCACAATACCCTGAACGCCCTTCGCAATTTCCTTCCCTATTGCCTGCGCCGTACCTATCCATTGTTCCGGGCCCATATTTTCGCTGAACACTCCGTAGAGCTTTTCAGTCTCAAGGTTGCAGATATCCGCCAGCTCAGGCACAGATCCGTATAACTCACCGGGTGAGAATGCGGGAATAACGGCTCCCGTTCTGTAATCAAGCCGGCTGGCAATTGTGCCTCCTGTGCCCAGAAGTTTTACTTTTGGCTTTTTGGGATCAAAAGGGAATTCCTTTTCCGGGATCTTATAATGGGCTTCCTTGCGTCCCGCTATTTCGACCGTCTCAACTCTGTTGACGGCAACACCCACATTATATCCCGAACGCAGTTTAACAACTATATGATCGGGATCAGCGGTTTCTGATCTCGGCAGAATAATTCCTTTGTAACTTCCTGTTGCGGTTTTGATCTCAACATCGCTCCAGACCTCAGCCGACCATTGTTTCAGCAGATCAAGCGCTGCACCTTTATAACCTTTGAAGCTGTCATTATTTGCCATATCACACCTCGCCCGTAAATTTAGTAACCGCCGCTTTCACCACAGAACCCTCGGCCCTTCCGTTCAGAAGCCGCATGGCAAATCCGGTTAACACATTAATTTTATCTTCAGTATTTCTGAAAACCATGCCTGAAAGATATTTACTGCAGTCTGCGATCACCGTATCAATCTCCATCGCATCGGAGAGAGGTCTCAGATGATCCTCCGGCTGACCGCCTTTTTTCAGCAGGCTCCTGAGCAGATAATAAACGCCACCTTTTTTAATCCTGTTCTGTGCAACCAGCCTGAAAACTCTTTCAAAAATATCAGCATTCAGCTCATCCAGAGGCACCCGCTGTCTTTTTAACCGCTTGGGATACTGAATCAACACTACAGCGGCAAACACGGGCGATATTCCTGTTTCAGTTACAGCTTTATCAAACAACCCGGCATAAGGGGAAATTGTGAGGGGATCTGTAAGATCTGCCGGAACCCCCAGCTTCTGATATCTTTCCTTTCTTACCCAGACGGGTTCGGGCAGAGTGCTTTTTATTCTGCTTACCCTCTCAGGTGTTATTTTTTTAGGCGGAAGATCTGTATCGGGATACATTCTGTCGGGACCCGGGAGAATTCTTTCAAATCCGTTGGTTCCGTCCCTGAGGGCCTGTCTGGTTTCTGAGGGCACTCCTTTTGTGGCCTCAAGTCCTCTCAGAACTATTTCCCTGGCTCCGGCAACTGCATCCTGCTCTTCACCCCATACAATCACGACAGTATCATCTTCTGATGCGTTTATCTGCTTTTTAACCGCCTGCCATTCTGATGACGCAAGAGTCTCGCTCGGGCTGTCTGAGTGTATTATGTTCGGCAGGGTGGTTATGCAGGCAACAACGCGGACACGGTCAGAAAACTCGCGGGAGAAAAATGTATCTGTCTGGGTCTGGTGCCTGAGCAGTCCTTTGAATCCTTTCAGTAAGACTGCCATCACCTTCATTCCTGAAGCAACAGAGTTCTGAACAGGCTGAAACCTCGTTTTTCGCAAGAGTTTGGTGACATCAATTGTGGCTGTTGAGAACGTTTCGGGGGTAACTCCTCTTTTATGGAGTTCATGCATGATTTTGAGGAGATTCCATTGGCGCATTGCCTCATTATATGTAAGCAGCGGTATATTCGGTATTCTTGGCACACCCTTAATCTCAATCCTGGTTCCCCCGGTTACACTCACATTCACATCCTGGCGAGCAGCACCGATTCCGGTTCTTACATGTCCCGTGCTTCTGGCAATCTTTCTGATTATTTCTGCCACTTCGGCAACCTGCTGAGGGGTTTTCATTGCCGGTGCAGTAACGGTTTCAATAAGCGGCATACCCAGGCGGTCGGTTATGTAAGTTCTTCTGTGCCCGATATCGCTCACTTCCCGGCATGAATCCTCTTCAATCGAGACCTGAATCACATCAACAAACCCATCCCGGTAAGGAATCCTGCCGTCAAGGCTCACTATTGCCGTTCTCTGGAATCCTGTGGGTATACTTCCGTCAAGGTATTGTTTCCTGGCAATATGCACCTCGTCAATGAGATTGCTTCCGTAGAGCATGCTTATTTCAAGCGCTATATCAAGGGCATCATCGTTAATTTCAAAGGGGGGAGTGTCATCCATTTCATAGGTGCACACTGTATCGCGGTTAATCCGGTAGATTATTTCTTTTTTTGTTTTAAACTCCATAAGAGCCGTGCCGTCATACTCACCAAGCTCTGAAAGGGTTGGCCGCATGTGCCTGAGTATTTCAGCATTGTAAACCTCACTGTATCTCCCGGCGGGACATCTGCAGAAAAGTTTTCTTTCGGTGAGAAGCTGCTGATGAACCTCAAGCCCCGATTTAAACCCAATTAACTGATAGTCTTCCTCCCTCATTTCAATGAAGGGCTTAAACTTAAAATCTTCCATTTTTCAACTCCTTGAATCAACATTACGGAAGCATATTAAGTCAGAAACTTCAAAGCACTTACCTCTCGCTTTTCGAATCCTGCACTTAACAAAAGATAAAAATCCTGTATTAAAACTTAATTCTTTTTATGTTCAGAGAAAATTTATCAGGAGCCTTTATTATATTAATATTATGAAACTTTTCTCTTCGGATTTGTTCCGGGCCCGAAAACCGCTTTATTCACTGTTTTGCGGATGTAAAAGATTACCATTTGCCGCCGGTGTAACTGCAGCTTTTTTAATCCTGAGCCTTTTTTCCCTTCCGGGCTGCAAGGGGAGTGACACTCCTCAGAAACATACTGTAACCGTCAACGTAAAAGTGCTTACCGACTTCATTCCGTCAGTGCTTTTCATTACAGGAAATCAGCGTTCACTCGGGCTGTGGGATGCCGAGGGACTCAGGCTTTCGAGGTCAGGCCCCTCATCATTCAATGTTACTTTTGACACAGATAACCGGAACCTGAGCTTTAAATTCACCACCGGCTCATGGTGGCAGGAAGGGATTGATACCACTTACTCACGCAGAAAAAACTACATTTTTGATATTAAACAAGACACGGTGATAAACCTTGTGATAAATTCATGGTCACGTAAGACCAGGAACGGGTATCCCGAGCTTGATACTGATATCCTTTTGCCGGGGACACCCTTTCTTGCACTAACCAGCCCATGGAAATTCAGCAGCAGCGACTCACCTGAGTTCGCCCTTCCCGGGTATAATGACTCAGGCTGGGTATCGGTGCAAAGCCAGATTGATGAACAAACAGAGAAAATCGGATGGAAGGGAAAGGGATGGTTCAGATTCGGATTTTATATTCCATCTGAACTGAAGGGAAAAACCGTCGCACTGCGCATAAATCATCTCGGAGCATCCCGCTTGTACTACAATGGCCGGCTGTTTCAGAGCTCCGGTGAGACAGGTGACGCAGGGAATGAATACGCACCGAGGCAAAACAGGGTATGGCGCGCATTTACTTTCGACTCAACAGATTTCCATCTGTTTGCGGTGAGATATGTCAATCTGGAATGGGAATCAACCCGGCCGGCCGGATTTTCTTCCGGATTTATGATATATATTAAAGATGCCGATTCAATGTTCTCAGAGGTTTATGAAAATACTAAAAGCAATATCAGAGAACAATTAATCTTTTCTCTTATTCCGCTGATTCTGTTTTTCTTCCATCTTATACTTTTTTCATTTAACAGAAACCAGCGGCAGAATCTGTACTTTGCTTTATCACTTCTGGGCTTTGCCGGTATCACATTCTTTAATTATCAGAGATATATAGAATACGAACCCTCCATAATTCTGCTGTATTACAAGTTGAATGCCCTTTCGATAGCAATGGCTATCTTTTTCGGCCTGCTTACCTCATTTTCTCTTTCATACAAAAGGCTCCCGAAACGCTGGATAATTTATTTCAGCATTTTTCTGACAATAAGCATCACAGGCTTTTTGTTCCCGGTTAATCAGACTCTCGGGATGATAAATTATATCTTTTTCGGGTTCACTGCCATTGATATCATTTACTCAGGGCTCCGGAAAGACCGGCTGAATCTGGGCGGCAGCTGGATCATGTTCCTCGGTTTTATGGCTTTGTTCTTTTTTGTTGTTCTTCAGATTCTGATTGATTACAATGTGATCAGGTCATTTTTCGGGGCAAGAATGATATTTGTGTATGGTTTTATCAGCCTGACGGTATTTATGTCGGTTTTCATCTCCTATAATTACGCACTGATCAATAAAAACCTTGCAAAACAGCTTGATAATGTAAATGAGCTTTCAAAAAAGACACTCGAGCAGGAAAAGATTAACTCGGCCCTGGAGCTTGAAAGCAGGCTTATCAGCCTTGAAAACGAAAGAAAATCAAAAGAACTTGAATCTGCCCGGCAGCTTCAGTTATCTCTGCTTCCGTTAAATTTTCCCGGAAGTGAACATCTTGATATTTATGCCGGAATGGAGACAGCCAGTGAGGTGGGTGGTGATTATTACGATTTTTTCAGCAAGGATGATTCAGGGTTGATATGCGTCACCGGCGATGCCACGGGTCACGGACTGAAGGCCGGCAATATGGTTATGACCGTTAAGGGGATGCTCAATATTATTAACCCGGGAGCAGACCTCGGCAGCATGCTCTCTGAGATTAATTATGCAGTGCGCCGTATGAATCTGAAACAGCTTTATATGAGTCTGAGTCTGATCCGCATCAGAGGTAATTCAGCAGAAATAGCCTGCGCTGGCATGCCTCCGGTATTTATTTTCAGGAGTGACCCGGGAGAGATTGAATTGATTGTGCAGAAATCAATGCCGGCCGGCGGCGTTAAATCTTTTCCGTACAAGTCTTACAGGACCGGATTCAATGCCGGCGATATCATTGTATCGGTCACAGACGGAGTAACAGAATTGTTTAATAAAGAGGGGGAGATGCTGGGTCAGGAGAAAATTGCCCGGACAATTAAAGAAACTCATCTGCTCTCTGCAGAAGAAATCACAAAACATCTCTTCTCGCTTGTATCTGACTGGGCAGGTGATGCGGGGATAAAAGACGACATGACCGTTATGGTAATAAAAAAGCTCTCCTGAATTTACCGGCTGAGGTTAACCGCATCCGCTTTATATACCGCTCATGTATTATTTTTATTCTGACTGAATATCAATTCATTTTCAAGTATTATATTTTCTCAGATAATTTAAAATTTTTGTTTCTCCGGCAGACTGGTTAATTAACCCTCCCTGACCGAGTTCCGGCCCTGCCTGGCAGATATGGCCCGCCTGAAAAAAACTTGTCTTTATAAACGGAGATTACTTCATGAAAGTACTTAAAGTATTACTTATGTCTTTTTTACTCACTCAATTTTCGACCCTGTCTTTCGCACAGGAAATACCGGATTACTCATCCACTCCAAGAAGTGAAGTGCCGGATCAGTTTAAATGGAAGCTTGACCATATCTATAAATCGGTTGACGAATGGAAAGCCGATAAAACAGAATTTGCAAAGCTGATTGCACAGATTGAGAAAGATGCCCCTTCATGGACCACAAGTCCGGCAAAAATGCTCACGATGCTTGAAATGGTTGACCGTCTCTACCTTAAACTTATCCATATTTATGCGTATGCAAGAAGGCAGTATGATATGGAAATGAGCAATTCTCAGCTTTCAGTAATGAAGGGGGAGGCTCAGTCACTCTGGGTGGATGCCGGAACCAAACTTACATTTATGAACGATGACATCCTTAAGATGGATCAGAAAACAATTGATTCATATATTAAGCAGGAGCCAAAACTTGAAACTTACAGATTCTCGATTGAACAGATTCTGAGAACAAAAGCTCACATTCTTCCGCTTGAGCAGGAAAAACTGATTGCCCTCACGGGTATCTTCGGAAACAACATTTCTGATGCAGCATCAATTCTTAATGATGTTGATATGCCCTCACCTGAGATCACCCTCTCAGACGGAAAGAAAATTGAGCTCAACTACGCCAATTTCTATAAATACAGAGCAGCAAAAAATCCGGAAGACAGAGCCCTTGCAGTAAAAACCTTCTGGAAAAATCACAAAAAATTTGAAAACACATTCACCGTCCTCTTTGACGGCGGAATGAAACAGCACCTTTTCAATGCAAAAGCAAGGAATTTCGGGAGCTGTCTTGAAGCAAGATTATTCCAGGATAACATTGATACCTCAGTTTATTATCAGCTTATCAAATCGGTAAAAGAAAACCTGAATCCGCTTCACAGATATATTAAACTGAAACAGGAACTGCTCGGCCTGCCGGTATTCAAATATGAAGACCTCTATGCCTCGGCTGTGAAAAATGTGGATAAACTTTACACCTATGATGAAGCAAAAGACATCGTTCTTAAATCACTCGGTATTCTGGGCGCAGAATATCAGGAAGGACTGAATAAAGCATTTAACGATGGCTGGATAGATGTTTATCCCAACAAGGATAAAGAAAGCGGCGCATATTCTGACGGTGTATATGACATTCATCCCTACGTTAAGATGAATTACGATGGTGATTTCAGCAACGTATCCACTCTCACACATGAACTCGGCCATGCACTTCATTCTTATCTGACCGCAAAATATCAGCCGTTCGTGAATTCAAACTATACGACATTCCTGGCTGAAATTGCATCAACATTCAATGAAAGCCTCCTCACTGATTATCTGATGAAGAAAGAAACAGATGACTATCTGAAACTCTTCCTGATCGATAATTACCTTGAGAGAGCAAGACAGACCATCTACCGCCAGACCCTCTTTGCCGAGTTTGAACTTGCCATGCATCAGAAAGTTGAAGAAGGCGGTTCACTCTCACCTGATTTCCTGAATAAACTTTACCTTGATCTTACCCGCAAATATTACGGACATGATAAAGGTGTCACTCAGGTTGATGACTACATTGAAGTTGAGTGGAGTAAAATTCCTCATTTCTTCATGAATTATTATGTGTTCCAGTACAGCACAGGTATGATTGCCTCAATGGCACTGGTTCAGAATGCCCTTACCAAAGGACAGCCCGCTGTTGACAAATACCTCGGGATGCTGAAGGCAGGAAACAGTGATTACTCAATAAAACTGCTTCAGAATGCCGGCGTTGATATGACACAGCCTGAACCCTATAAGGCAGCGTTTGAACGATTTGACACCCTTGTTACCGAAATGGAAAACATTGTGAAAAGATTAAAGAAATAACGCTGACTTATTTATTCTTCTTAAGCCCTGCCAATGATGAGTTGTCAGGGCTTTTGAATTTTAAAGACCTGTATATGATAAAAGAAGCTAACCGGCATGATACTCAGGTGAAGAGCATTTTAATTAAGGCAACTGACCCTGTAACTGACCCTGTAACTCAAGAATAGTAAATTATTAATATTAAAATTGTAAATCAGAAGAAAAAATCCAAAGAGGCATGTTTATTATGCACTCAATTTATCACCTTTTGAGTTAACCCTGGTTAATATCCCTCGTTAAAATTAAGTGAATAATTGCTTTATATACTTATTCTATAATCAGTTATCACACTGCGACTGATATTCTCAAACTATTTCAGAGCGAACATCATCAGTTTACCATAAGTCGATTTACTTTTCAGCACACGAAAGATTACAACAAATTATCACTCCCTTTTACAAAGAATCAACATAAATTTGCAGTAAAGATTAAAATTTCCGCAAAATACTTGCAGGGTATATTTTGAATTCATAAATTACGGATTATATTTACTGTTAAAATTAAAAATTATTAATTTTATGCGATTATAACGAAAAAGAACTGATATGTTAGAAATTATAAAAGCTCCCGAATCAAGAAAAATTGAGTTTAAAGAATCACTCCCCGCGGGAGATAAACTGGCACGAACAGTTGTTGCTTTCAGCAATGACGCGGGAGGTGACATATATATCGGGATTCAGGATAATCCGCGTGAAATTACCGGGATACCGGAAGATGAGATCTTTAAGCTTGAAGAAAAAATAACAGGCATAATATATGAACATTGTTACCCTACAGTATTGCCTGATATAATTGTTCAGAAGTCCGAAGGGAAATATCTGCTTGTCGTAAAGATTCCGAAAGGCAGTATTCCCCCTTATTATATCAAATCACTCGGGAAAGAGAACGGAACATTTATCAGAGTGGGCTCCTCAAACCGCATTGCAGGCAGAGAAATCATTGAGGAACTTGAAAGAAAAAGAAGAAATATTTCTTTTGACTCAACTATTGTTTATGACCTGAACCCTGACGATCCGGATTTAGGCGCCTTCAAAAACGTCTATGAAAAAACCACGGGGAAAAAAGTTAACGAAACTGCCCTGTTGAAATTAGGACTGATTAAATCTGAAAACGGCAAGTCATTTCCAACTGTTGCAGCGGTTCTGCTCTCATCAGGTGATCTGAAAAATTCAGTTTTCCCATATTCGAAAATAGAATGCGCAAGATTCAAAGGACAAACTACTGACACAACAATTGATTCTGCCACAATTAACGGACCCCTTTTTTCTCAGCCTGAAACTGCGATTTCATTTATTCAGAAAAACATCAGAAAAAGCTCGAGAATAGGATACGTTTATCGTGAAGAGCGCTGGGAATACCCGCTTGCTGCGCTCAGAGAGTTGATAATCAATGCAATTGTTCACAGAGATTATTCTCTGACGGGCAAGGATGTTAAGATCGCCATATTTGATGATATGCTTGAAATTACGAGTCCGGGCACAATTCCGCCAAGCATTGACCTTGAGAATCTTACAGCGGGGCAGTCTGATATAAGAAATAAAACTCTTGCCCCGGTCTTTAAAGAACTGCAACTCATTGAACAGTGGGGAAGCGGTTTTCAGAAACTTACTGATGAACTGAAAAAATATCCGGAGATTGAATTGAAAATAAATCAGCCTGGCCTTTCTTTTCAGGTTCAGCTCATTAAAAAGGATTTTACC